>NZ_JBITGJ010000026.1:83314-119567 GCF_044456925.1 Streptomyces sp. NPDC050743 | reverse complement strand
TGCAGCACCACGGTGGCGGCCAGCACCTGCGGCGGCAGACTCGGACGGCCGTTGGACGACGGATACATGTCGGCGAACATCGACGGCGGGAACAGTGCCTCCCGGTGCTCGGCCAGGAACGCGAACACGCTCCCCGCCGGGATCAACTCCCGGCACCTCTCCCACACATCCGGCCCGACCATCTCCCCGGCCCATTCCCCCTGCATGCCTACAAGACTGCCCCCGACTGCACCCAGCCGGGGCCAGAACCCGAGATTTTCAGCAACCTTCTAGGCCGCCACCGGCAGCCCCGGCGTGCGGACCACACCGCGTGCGGCGTCGACCGCGAACACCTCGCAGCCGGGCCGGGCGGCGGCCCAGCCCGGCCCGTCGGCGCCCAGCGCGAAGGCGGCCGTGGCGGTCGCGTCCGCCTCGGTCAGGGTGGGGGCCACCACGGTGAGGCTGAGCAGCCCGGTCGCGGGGCGTCCGGTGCGCCCGTCGACGATGTGGTCACCGCGCTCGTACCGCCCGGAGGTCGCCACCGCCGCGTCGGTGACCGCCAGCACGGCACAGAGCCGGTCGGCCTGTTCCGGATGCCGTATCCCGATCCGCCACGGCCCGCCGGACGCGACCACGTCACCGCCCGCGTTGAGGCAGAACCGGCGCGCGCCGGCCGCCGCCAGCAGTCCGGCCGCCCGCTGCACCGACCAGCCCTTGACCACCGCGCAGGGATCGAAGCCCCGGCCGGGCAGCCGGACGTCGAAGGCACCGCCGGTCGCGGCCCGGTACCGCTCGCACAGGCCGAGGATCTCTGTGAGGTCCGCGCTCAGCTCGGCGTCCGCCAGTTCCCCGCGCCCGTAGCGGGACACCTCGCTGCCGGTCTTGAACGGGCTGAAGCGGGCGTCCACTTGGCGCAGCCAGGCGAAGACCTCGTCCGCGGCCGCGCCGAAGTCGCCCTCGTCGTCGATCCGCAGCGAGACCGGAAACCCCATGACGTGCTCGACACGCCGCACGTTCAGGAGCCCTTGGCGTCGAGCGCGGCCTGGAGGGACTCCCGGTATCCCTGGCTCGTGATCGTGGCCCCGGACACCGAGTCGATGTGGGCGTTCTGCGCCTTGAGCGTCTCCGCGATCAGCTCCGGTACGGCCCACCGGGTCTGTGGATGGTGCGGCGCCTGCAGCATCCGCACGGAGGCGATCCGGTCGCCCCGGAAGGTGACCTCCACCTGGAAGACGCCCTTCGTGGTGCTCACCGCGGTGCCCGGGACGACCCTCGAGGAGGACGCGGAGGACGGCATGGAGGTCGGCGTCGCCGCAGGCTGTGCGGTCTCGACGGCCCCGGTCGACGGGTGGTAACGCCACACCGGGATGAGACCGGCGACGGTCAGGACGAAGACGGGGATGGCTCGCTTCACGGTCGGACGCCCTCTCTCAGCCGGCGAGGCTGAAGCGCTCGAAGTGGATCTGCCGTTTGGGTACGCCCAGGTCGGCCAGGCTGCGCAGCACGGCGGTCATCATGCCGGGCGGCCCGCACAGGAAGACGTCCCGCTCGCCGATGTCGGGGACGAGCCGCGACAGCTCGCTCGGGGCGAGCTTGTCCGGGGCGATCGGCCCGGTCACCAGGTGCAGTTCGGCGCCCTTGGTGAGGGCGAGGTCGCTCAGCTCGTCGTAGAGGACGGCGTCGCGGTCGGCTGCCACCCGGTAGATGACGACGGCGTGGCCCTGAAGGTCCTCCAGCAGTGCCCGGATGGGCGTGACGCCGACGCCGCCGGCGATCAGCACGGACTGCGGGCGGGTGCGGTGCAGCGTGGTGAAGGCGCCGTAGGGGCCCTCGGCGAAGACGCGGGTGCCGGGCTTGAGGTGCCGCAGCGCGGCGCTGCCGTCGCCGGACGCCTTGGCGGTGAGGCGCAGGGTGCGGCCGTCGGGGGCGGCGGACAGGGAGAACGGGTTGGCCTGCCACCAGCGGTCCCGGGTGAGGAACCGCCAGAGGAAGAACTGGCCGGCCTGCGCGGGCAGCCGGTCCAGGTCCCGGCCGGTGACGTAGACGGAGACGACGTCGTCGGACTCGGGTATGACCGCCGAGACCCGCAGCCGGTGCCGCAGGTTGCGCCACAGCGGCAGCACCAGCCGGCCCAGGAACACCGAGCCGAGGGCGCAGCCCCACACCGTGTACCAGTACGTCCGCGCGACGGGCGAGGAGGTGAAGGTCGTACCGGCCGCTACCTGGTGGGTGAAGGCGAGGACCACGGCGGCGTAGGTGTACAGGTGGATGAAGTGCCAGGTCTCGTAGGCGAGTCGGCGGCGTGCCCAGCGGGCCGAGACGGCGCCGACCACGACGATCAGCGCGAGCGCGACGATGGCGCGCAGCACGCCCTCGACGGTCTCGGCGAGGTTCACGAGCTGGTTCACCGGGTCCATCGAGGACGCCTGGGCGTAGCCGAAGGTGATGAACACGGCGTGCGTGAGCAGGGTCCACAGGATGCCGAAGCCGGTGCGGCGGTGCCAGGAGGTCAGCCGGTCCATGCCGATCCGGCGGTCCAGCCAGGGCAGCCGGGCCACCAGCAGCAATTGGAAGGCCATGAGGAGGGCGCCGCTCAGGCCGGCGAGGCGGCCCAGCACGATCAGCGTGTTCGAGGCGAATCCGGCCTGGACGAAGAACCAGGCCGCGGCGGCCGCGTTGACGGCCAGCAGGGCGTACAGGCCGGTGCGGGCCACCACCCGGGGGCTGATCGTCGTGGGCGGTGCGGGACGTGTCTGGAGGGTCGTCACGGACACAGCTCCTTGATCGGGTCCTGGATGACGAGCTTCGCCCGTGGTTGCTGTCGTTTCTCTGTCGGACGACTGTCACTTGAGTATCGATGCGGCCTGTGGGGCCCGGCAGCCTGGGCGGGGCCGAACGGGTGCACGAAGACGGACGGGTGCGGAAGGCACGACTGCTGGTCGCGCCCGACGACCCACCGGCCGGGCCGCCGGGTTCGGGCAGGGGCGTTTGTCTGGTCAAGCCGTTCGCGGTGGAGGGGCAGACGGCCCGGCTGAGCACGGTGACCGCGGCTCCCCGATAAAGGTGGGGTCCCTACGGTGAGCCCTGTCGGCTGTGGGTGCGGCAGGCCATCGCGGCGACGTCGTCCTCCGCGTGCCGCGCGTCCGTACGGCTGAGGATGGTGTCCAGAACGTCGTCCAGGCCCTCCCCGCCGGGAAAGCGGACCCTGGCCAGCCGCTCCAGGGACCGGTCGATGTCCTCGCCCCGACGCTCCACCAGTCCGTCGGTGAACAGCACGAGCGTCTCCCCCGCGGCCAGCGGGTGCGTGGCCGTCTCATAGCCACCGAGCCCGGTGCCCAGCGGCGGTCCGACGGGGACCGGCACGATGGAGGCCTCGCCGCCCGTCGCGATGCGCACCGGCGGCAGATGCCCCGCGCTGGCCAGCGTGACCTGGTGGCGCCCGGGGTCGACGCGGGCGAGCAGGCAGGTGGCGGGCCTGAGCTCCGCCTCCCGGGAGGCGATGTCGTCCATCTGCCGCAGCACCCGGTGCGGGGGAAGGTCGGCGGAGGCGATGTAGCGCAGGGAGGAACGGTAGACGTTCATGTCGACGGCGGCCTCCAGGCCGTGGCCCATCACGTCGCCGACGACCAGCAGGGTCCGCCCGAAGTGCAGCCGTACGGTCTCGCACCAGTCGCCGCCGACCAGCACGCCGCCGCCGGCCGGCAGATAGCGGACGGCGATGTCGAGGTTGGGATGCGGGCGGCCGGGCTCGGCGAGCAGGGCCCGCTGCAGATCGCCGGCGGTGCGGTTGATGCTCGCGTAGGCGCGGGCGTGCCGGATGTGGGAGGCGGCGCGCTCGGCGAGCATGGTGAGCAGCTCGGCCTCGGCGCGGCGCAGCGGATGCCCGGAGCGGGCCCACACGAGAATGCCGTACCCGTCCGTGCCGCTGGCCAGCGGCGCGCACAGCCCCACCCGGGCCGCTGTGGCGCCCGCGTACTCCAGCCAGGGCTCCGGCTGTGCGTCGAGCGCCGGTGTCTCCGCCTCGCGGGCCGCCGCGGTGGCCCACCGGGCGTCGGGCAGCGCGTCTGCGTCCCCGGTGATCGCCTCGTACCCGGACATGGTCTGGCCCGTCCGGCGCATCACGGCGGCCGAGCCGCCGGCCAGACGTACGGCCTGCCGGGTCAGCTCGGCGCAGGTCATGTCCTCGTCGAGGGTGGTACCGATCCCGGCCAGCGCCTCCCGCAGCACGCCGAGCGGCGCTCCGGCCGCCATGGCACCCGTGCCCGGCAAGCCCTCCGAGGAGCCCTCGGCCGCCGCGGGCTCCTCGGACCGCGCGGATATCGCCGTCACCTCCTGCCCGCCGTCGTCCTCGCGGTGGCGACCGCTGTCGGCGGGCACAGGCCTGCGGCGGGACTGGATCCAGCGCGCCACACCCAACACCCTCACAGAATCTCAAACCGGAGCGAGTGGGGCACCAGCCTCATTCGTCCCAGCGCCCTCGGCAGGCCCAGCACAGGCCTCGAGTCGCACTCCGGTACCCGATGGCGTTCATCTTCGACCGGGCGAGCCCTGTCGGGGACGTCTTTTGCCAGATTCGGAGTGTCGATCGACCGAGGAGGGAGTCAGTCCTCGGCCGGCGTCAGCCGCAGGGAGATCGAGTTGATGCAGTACCGCTGGTCGGTCGGGGTCGGATACCCCTCCCCCTCGAAGACGTGCCCCAGGTGGGAGCCGCAGCGGGCACAGCGCACCTCGGTGCGGACCATGCCGTGGGAACGGTCCTCGACCAGTTCCACCGCGTCCGTGTCCTTCGGGTCGAAGAAGGACGGCCAGCCGCAGTGCGACGCGAACTTCGTGTCGGAGGTGAACAGTTCCGCGCCGCAGGCCCGGCAGGAGTAGACACCCTTGGTCTTGGTGTCGGTGTACTCACCGGTGAAGGCCGGCTCGGTGGCGGCCTGGCGCAGCACGGCGTACTCGGCGGGGTTCAGCTCCGCGCGCCACTGCTCGTCCGGCTTCTCGACGTCGTACGACATGAGCCTCAGCCCCTTTTACTGCGACAGGCGGTCCAGGATCAGCGGGCCCAGGTCTGTCACGTCGCCCGCGCCCATGGTGAGAACGAGATCGCCGGGCTTGGCCATTCCCGCGATCACCGAGGGGATCCCGTCCTTGTCGTGCACGGCGGTGACGTCGGCGCCGGCGGCGCGCGCGGCCTCGATGATCAGCTCGCTGGTCACGCCCGGGATCGGGTCCTCGCGGGCCGGGTAGATGTCGAGCACCACGGAGGCGTCGGCGAGGGCGAGGGACTGGCCCATCTCCTTGCCCAGCTCCTGGGTGCGGGAGAACAGGTGCGGCTGGAAGACGACGAGGATCCGGGAGTCGCCGGCGGCGGCGCGCATGGCCTCCAGGTCGGCGGTCATCTCGGTGGGGTGGTGGGCGTAGGAGTCGATGACCTGCACCCCGGCGGCCTCGCCCTTGAGCTGCAGGCGCCGCTTGACGCCGGTGTAGGCGGCGAGCGCGGGCGCCAGGTCGGCGGCCGGGATGCCGAGGGCGGCGCCGGCGGTGAGCGCGGCGACGGCGTTGAGGGCGTAGTGGCGGCCGGGCACGGAGACCGTGAAGGTCAGCTCCTGCCCGTCCAGGACCACGGTGACCTGGCTCTTCAGCCCCTGCGGGACGATCGACAGCACCCGTACGCCGGCGTCCTCGGCCTCGCCGTACGTCACCGTCCGCACCGACCCGGCCAGTCGCCGGGTCAGCTCCCGCGCGCCCTCGTGGTCGGCGGAGATCACCAGCGTGCCGCCGGGGACAATCTTCCCGGCGAAGGTCTCGAAGGACTCGTAGATCTCGTCCATCGAGGCGTAGTTGGCGTGGTGGTCCAGCTCGACGTTGAGGACGATGGCGACCTCGGGCGTGTACTTGTGGAAGCTGCGGTCGCTTTCGTCCGCCTCGGCGACGAAGATGTCGCCCTCGCCGTGCAGCGCGTTGGAGCCGGGCGCGTCCAGGTCGCCGCCGATGGCGTACGACGGCTTCAGGCCCAGCTCGGTGAGGGAGACGGCCAGCATCGAGGTGGTCGTCGTCTTGCCGTGGGTGCCGGCCACGGCGATCGGGCGCAGCCCCTCCATCAGCGCGGCGAGGGCGTCGGAGCGGTGCACCACCGGGATGCCCAGCTCGGCCGCCCGGGCCAGCTCGGGGTTGTCCTCGCGGATCGCCGAGGACACCACGACACAGCTCGCGTCGTCGGCGAGGTGCTCGGCGGCGTGCCCGATGTGCACGGTGGCACCGAGCGCCCGCAGCGCCTCGGCGGTCGCCGACTCCTTGGCGTCGCTGCCGGCCACCTCGGCCCCGCGCTGCGCGAGGATCTTGGCGATCCCCGACATCCCGGCGCCGCCGATGCCGATGAAGTGCGGTCGGTCCATGGCGGTAGGAAGGCCGGGTGCCATGTGGTTCTCCCCAAGATTCCGGTACGGGCTGAGCGCGCCCTAGCCTATGCGCTCGGACGCCGGGTCCCGTGCAAGGGGCGAGGCGCGATGCCGGGCCCCGGCTCGCCCGGCTCCGGGGTGCGTGCGCGGAAGGTGCGGCGGTAGGTGTCCGGGGGCACTCCGACCGTGCGGTGGAAGTGGCGGCGCAGTGTCGTGGCCGTGCCCATCCCGGTGGCCGTCGCGATGGCCTCGATGCCGGTGTCGGTGGTCTCCAGCAGTTCCTGGGCGCGGCGGATCCGCTGGGTCAGCAGCCACCGCAGCGGAGTGGTGCCGGTCACCGACCTGAAGTGGCGGCTCAGGTGCCGCGCGCTCATGCTCGCCCGGCGGGCCAGGTCCTCGACGGTCAGCGGCTGGTCCAGCCGCTGCAGCGCCCACGGCAGCAGCTCGGCGAGCGGGTGGTCGGCCCGGGCCGGCACCGGGGTGGTGACGAACTGGGCCTGGCCACCCTCCCGGTGCGGCGGCACCACCAGGTTCCGGGCGACGGCGTTGGCGACCGACGCTCCGTGGTCGAGCCGGACGAGGTGCAGGCACAGGTCCATCGCGGCGGCCTTGCCCGCCGAGGTGAGCACGCTGCCGCTGTCCACGTACAGCACGTCCGGGTCCACCTCGATTCGTGGGTACCGGGCGGCCAGGGCGTCGGTGTGCGCCCAGTGGGTGGTCGCGCGCCGCCCGTCCAGCAGGCCCGCGGCGGCCAGCACGAACGCCCCCGTGCACAGCGAGGCCACCCGAGCACCCGCCGCGTGTGCCGCGCACACCGCGTCGACCAGATCGGCGGGCGGGTCGACGTCGACGTCCGCCCAGCCGGGGACGATCACGGTGCCGGCGTGCGCCAGCCGATCGAAGCCCTGGTCGGGCTCCAGCCGGAAGTGTCCGAAGCGCACCGCGCCCGGTCCGCACAGGACGAGGTCGTACCAGGGGGCCGCCAGGTCGGTCCGGTCGGCCCCGAACACCTCGCAGGCGATGGCGAGTTCGAAGTGCAGCATCCCGTCGGCGACGGCCAGCGCGACGGCGTCTCCCCCTGCGGTCCCCATGTCCGGAATTGTATGCGTCATGTCGTTCCGGACACTCGTGCGGCGCCCGCGGCCGCCGTGAGGATGTGCGCACCGAGGCGGTGCAGGACGAATCCGACGGACGAAAGGGCGGACCCATGGGATCGGGACCGGCGGTGATGGTGTACGGCGCGTACGGACACACCGGGCGTTTCGTGGTGGACGAGCTGCGCGGGCGCGGGTTCGCGCCGGTCCTCTCCGGCCGCGACGGCACGCGGCTGCGGGCGACGGCCGCGGAGACCGGCGCGCCGGACGCCCGTACGGCCGCGGTCGACGACCCGGCCTCCCTCGACCGCGCGCTGGCCGGCACGGCGGCCGTGGTCAACTGTGCCGGCCCCTTCGCCACGACGGCCGCTCCCCTGATCGAGGCCGCGCTGCGCGCCGGGATCCCCTACGTGGACGTGGCGGCCGAGATCGAGGCCAACGCCGACACGTTCACGCACTTCGCCGAGCGCGCCCGGGCCGCGAATGCGGTGATCGTTCCGGCCATGGCCTTCTACGGCGGCCTCGGCGACCTGCTGGTCACCGCGGCCATGGACGACTGGACGACGGCCGACGAGGCACATGTCGCCTACGGGCTGAGCGGCTGGCACCCCACCGAGGGGACGCGCGCCGCAGGCCGGGTCTCCCGGCAGCGCCGAGGCGGCCGGCGCGTCCGCCACGCGGGCGGCCGACTGGAGTACCGGGACGACGACGCGCCCACGCTGATCTGGGAGTTTCCCGCGCCGCTGGGGCCCCGGCCGGTCATCGGGGAATTCAGCATGGCCGATGTCGTCACCGTGCCGAGCCATCTGCCGGTCCCCGAGGTGTGCACCTATATGACGGCCGAGGCGGCGAGCGATCTGGCGGACCCGGACACACCGGCCCCGGCGGCGGTCGACGAACGGGGGCGGTCCGCCCAGACCTTCCTCGTCGACGTCGTGGTCCGCTCAGGCGGCGCGCAACGGCGTGCCGTGGCCCGGGGCCGGGACGTCTACGCCAGCACGGCGCCGCTCGTGGTGGAGGCGGTGCACCGGATCCTCACGGGGCGGACCCTGACGGTCGGTGTCGCCTCCGCGGGCGCGATGTTCCCGGCGCGGGACTTTCTGCGCGCGCTGTCTCCGTACATCCGGGTGGAACTGCGCCCCTAGTGCCAGGTGCGCCGGCGGAGCGACGAAGGCGGCGGCGCTACGCCTTGCTGTGCGAGAACAGCTTCAGCACCGGCACCCCCACCTTGTGCCGCGCCCGGGAGGCCCAGTCCCGGTGGAAGAACTCCTCCACGTAGTGGGGGTCGGTGAGCACGATCACCTCGTCCGCCTTCACCTCGGCGACCAGGGACTTCAGCGCATCCAGCGGATGGTCCTCCACCATCTGCCCCGCCGCCTGGCTCCCGGCGGCCCGCAGCGCCTGCACCGACACGTCCAGGGCCTGCTGTCCGACGCTCCTGGCGTCCTCGCCCTCGGGCGTCTCGTGTTCGCGGACCGCCTCGTCGAGCTCGCCGAGCGCGATGTCGTCGATGGCCCGCAGCAGGCGGTCCGCCTGGTCGCCGCGCGGCTGGAGGAGCACATGGAAATCGACCGGCTCGTCTCCGTGCAAGGTGGTGACGAACTCCACGTCGGCGGACGTCAAAGCCTTCTCGATCATCAGAACGCTGGTGAACACAGAACGCCTCTTCTCCTCCGTGGGCCCCGAGCAGGCCCCTGCGGAAACCATCCTGCCTCGTGATCGCACGGGGTGTGCCGGACTAAGTCTGCCCCCCGGAAGCTAAACGGAACGACACATTCCGCTGATTTCAGGACCGCCGGTAGCGACCGAACAGAAAACCGGCGTCTTCCAGCAGGGACACGAGTTCGAACCGGTGCGGCACGGCGACCGGCGGCCCCCCGCCGATGCGCTGCGCGTCGCCCGCGGTGAGCATCGGCGACAGGGTCAGGCACAGCTCGTCCAGCGCCTCGGCGGCGACCAGCTGGCCGAGCAGCCGGGGACCGCCCTCGGTGAGCAGCCGGGTGTGGCCGAGTCCGGCCAGGGCGCGCACCGCCCGCACGGGGTCGATGCCGCTGCCCTCGCCGGCGATCACCACCTTGGCGCCGGCCTTCTCGGCGGCGGCGACGCGGTCGGGGGCGGCCGCGGATCCGGTCAGGACCAGCGTGGGCACCAGCGGCGAGGTGAACAGCGGGAGCGAGAAGTCCAGGTCCAGGCTCGCGGTGACGACCGCGATCGCCGGGGCCGGGCCCTGTCCGGCGGCCTCCCGGGCCCCGGCGAACTCGGCACGCGCGCGTGCGGGCCGGTACCCCTCCTGGCGTACCGTTTCCGCGCCCACGACGATCACGTCCGCGAGTGCCCGCAGCGTGCCGAAGATCCGCATGTCGGCGGCGCTGGAGATGGGCTGGGAACGCCCCTCGTGCTGGGCGGCGCCGTCGAGCGTGGAGACCATGTTGGCCCGCAGCCACGGCCGCGGGGCGCCCGGCGGCTCCGGGTAGGCGTAGGCGGCGGCCAGCTCGGCGAAGCTCCACTCGCGGTCGACGTGGGCGTCGTGGTCGGCGTGGGCGCCGAGGTCGGGGTGGCCGCCGATCTCACCGGGCGCATGGGCCACCATTGTCCCGGCAACCCCCCTCGCCCCTTCCCTCTCGGGGGTCCCGCCGGAGACCTGGGCTGCTGTTTCGTCGGTCACAGGGAACAGGCGTCGCATGTCGTGCAGTGTGACACGGCGCTTAGCATGGACAACCGTGTCGTCCTCCACCACCGCCCCCGGATCCAGCCCTCTGACCGACGCGGGCCCCCAGTCCCTGTGCGCCCGCGAGCCGCACGTGCCCGCGGACCGGCTGGTCGCCGAGATGGTCCCGCCCCCGCGCTTCGACTCGGTCCGCTTCTCGACGTACATGCCGGACCCGAACCAGCCCAGCCAGAGCGAGGCCGTGAAGGTGCTCGAGGGCTTCGCGGGCGGACTCGGCGGGGCGCACGCCTCCGGCGCCGGCAGGCGCGGCTTCCTCGGCTTCGGCAGGGCCAAGGCGCCCAAGACCCCGGCCGGCCCGCGCGGGGTCTACCTGGACGGCGGCTACGGCGTCGGCAAGACCCATCTGCTCGCCTCCCTGTGGCACGCCACCCCGGCCGAGCCCGCGCTCAAGGCGTTCGGCACCTTCGTGGAGCTGACGAACCTGGTCGGCGCCCTCGGCTTCCAGCAGACCGTGCGGACCCTCTCCGGCCACCGCCTGCTGTGCATCGACGAGTTCGAACTGGACGACCCGGGCGACACGGTCCTCGTGTCGACGCTGCTCGGCAAGCTGGTCGAGGCGGGCGTGGCGCTCGCCGCCACCTCCAACACGCTGCCGGGCAAGCTGGGCGAGGGCCGGTTCGCCGCCGCCGACTTCCTGCGCGAGATCCAGGGCCTGTCGGCCCACTTCCGCACCCTGCGCATCGACGGCGAGGACTACCGCCACCGCGGCCTGCCCGAGGCGCCTAAGCCCTTCACCGACGAAGAGGTGACGAAGGCGGCCTACGCCACTCCGGGCGCCTCGCTCGACGACTTCCCGCATCTGCTGGAGCACCTGGCCAAGGTCCACCCGAGCCGTTACGGCGCGCTGACCGACGGCCTGCGGGCGGTGTGCCTCACCGACGTGCGACCGGTGCCGGACCAGTCGACGGCGCTGCGGCTCGTGGTCCTCGCGGACCGGCTCTACGACCGCGAGGTCCCGGTGCTGGCGTCGGGCCTGCCGTTCGACAAGCTGTTCAGCGAGGAGATGCTGAACGGCGGCTACCGCAAGAAGTACTTCCGCGCGATATCCCGGCTCACCGCGCTGGCCCGCGACGCGAAGGGGCTCGTCGGCTCCTAGTCAAGAGCGGGTTCGCGCCACGCGACCGGCACTTTTCACGCTCTCTCGCGCTCGTAACGCGTAGTTAACCCTGCAAACGACTTTGCAGGGTTAACGTGTTTCTTGACCAACCATTGACCAATGCTTGGTGCGCGCGAGAGGCGTGAGACGTCCGGGAGGAGGGCGCATGTTCCGAGGCAGGAGGGCCCGGGCCGGGCTCGCTTCCGTCGCCGTCGTCCTGCTCGCCCTGCTGTTCTCCGCCGCCGCGGATCCCTTCACATCCGCGCACACCCTCAGTGAAGCAACGGCCAAGGCCGAGACCGGAACCACGCCGCCCGAACAGCCGGTGCGCGACGCGGCGGACCTGGCCGCCCGCGGCCCCGCCTCCCGCTGCGCGCGGGAGCACCCGCTGATAACCGGCCGGGCAGCCGGTACCGGCCCCTCCCCCACGCCCGGCACCGCGCACGGCCCGGTCCCGAGAGCATCGGGAACCCACGCCCCGGCAGCACTTCAGGTCTTCCGCTGCTGACAGGCGCTCATCTCTCCCCCACAACCGTCGTTCAAGTCCGACGCGCCGCTCAGGCGCGCCAGGAGGAACCACATACATGCAGCCCCTCATCGACAACGCCCGTACCTTCGGACAGCGCCCTGAGGAGTTCGCCAAGCTCGCAGAAGGCCAGTCCCCGCAGGTCCTGTTCATCACCTGCTCCGATTCCCGGGTCGTCCCGGCCCTGATCACGGGCGCCCGCCCCGGCGAGCTCTTCGAGCTGCGCACCGCGGGCAACATCGTCCCGCCCCACACCTCGCAGCACCCCACCAGCGAGGCCGCCACCATCGAGTACGCCGTGGAGGTGCTCGGCGTCCGCGACATCGTCGTCTGCGGTCACTCGCACTGCGGTGCCGTCGGCGCTCTGGTGCGCGGCGACGACCTGACCGCCGTACCCGCCGTGCGCGACTGGCTCGCGCACGCCACCCCGCGCCCGGCCGGCCAGGCCGAGGACCCGGAGGTCGCCGAGGGCGTGCAGGCCCATGTGCTGACCCAGTTGCTCCGGCTGCGCTCCTACCCCTGCGTCGAGCGCAAGCTGGCGGAGGGTCAACTGGGCCTACACGCCTGGTACTACGAGGTGCACACCGGCGCCGTACGGGCGCACCGCCCGCAGACCGACACCTTCGAGTCCCTGTGAGCGCGCCGATGACCAGCAAGAACCTCATATCCCGGTTTCCGTACCTGCGGCAGGACTTCACCGCCTCCCTCGTCGTCTTCCTGGTCGCGCTGCCGCTGTGCGTGGGCGTGGCCGTCGCCTCCGGGGTCCCGGCCGAACTCGGCCTGGTCACCGGCATCGTGGGCGGCCTCGTCACCGGGCTGATGCGCGGCAGCAGCCTGCAGGTGTCGGGTCCGGCGGCCGGCCTGACCGTGCTCGTCTTCGAGGCGGTCCAGGAGTTCGGGCTGCCGGCACTCGGCGTGATCGTGCTCGCCTCCGGACTCCTCCAAGTGGCCATGGGCCTGCTGAGGCTGGGCCGCTGGTTCCGCGCCATCTCGGTCTCCGTGGTCGAGGGCATGCTGGCCGGAATCGGACTGGTGCTCATCGCGGGGCAGTTGTATCCGGCGCTGGCCGCCAAGGCCCCCGATTCCGGCCTGGGCAAGATCGCCGGGCTGCCCCGGGCGTTCCTGGACGCCCTCGGCGACGGCAGGGCGGTGGCCTCGCTCGCGGTGTGCGCGGGCACGGTCGCGGTGCTGCTGCTGTGGAAGCGCGTCCCGGCGAAGGCGCGGACGCTGCCCGGCCCGCTGGCCGCGGTCGGCCTCGCCACGGTGGCCGCGTTCGCGCTCCACCTGCCGGTGGCCACGGTCGAGGTGCGGGGCCTGCTGGGCTCGGTCCAGCCGCCGCCGCTGAGCGCGTTCGGCGAACTGGGCAGTGCCGGGCTGCTCGGCACGATCGTCGCCTTCACGCTGATCGCCTCCGCCGAGTCGCTGTTCAGCGCGGCGGCCGTGGACCGGCTGTACTCCGGACCGCGCACCGAGTACGACCGCGAGCTGGTCGCGCAGGGCGCCGGGAACACGGTGTGCGGGCTGCTGGGCGCGCTGCCGATGACCGCGGTGATCGTGCGCAGCGCGGCCAACGTCCAGGCGGGCGCCCGTACCAAGGCCTCCCGCGTCCTGCACGGCGTGTGGCTGCTGCTGTTCGCCGCGCTGCTGCCGGACGTGCTCGCCCACATCCCGGTCCCGGCGCTCGCGGGCATCCTGATCCACTCGGGCGCCAAGCTGGTCCCGGTCCGGGCGCTGGCCGTGCTGTGGCGCGAGCACCGGGGCGAGGCGCTGATCCTCGCGGTGACGGCGGCCTCGATCGTGGCGGTCAGCATGTTCGAGGGCGTGCTGATCGGCCTGGCGATGGCGGTGGTCAAGACCGCCTGGCAGGCCTCGCACGTCAAGCTGGAGGTCGTCGACAAGGGGGCGGGCCCGGTCGACGCCTATCTCTCGGGCAACGCGACCTTCCTGCGACTGCCGAGGATCCTGGACAGCCTGGAGTCGCTGCCCCAGGACCGCCCGGTCCGCCTGGACCTGTCCGGCCTGCACCATCTGGACCACGCCTGCCGTACGGCCCTGGAGAACTGGGCCGAGCGGCACAGCGCGGCGGGGACGGAACCGGTGAAGGTCACGACGCCGGCCCGCTGACGGCCGCCGTCTCCGGGCCGGGGTGCCGACGCCCCTCGGCACCCCGGCCCGGTCCCCCGGCTTATGGCTTCCGCCCCACCCCGGGCATATGGTTACAGCAGCGGACGAAATCGGACCTCTCCGTGAGGAGGTCACCATGCTCCAGGAGCTGCTGGGCGCCGTGGCGGCGGCGGGTTCGGTCGCCGTGGTCTATCTGGCGATGGCGGCGCGGATCGTCAAGCAGTACGAACGAGGCGTGCTCTTCCGCCTCGGCCGGGTGTTGGGAGGCGAACGCGAGCCCGGCCTGACCCTGGTGATCCCCTTCGTGGACCGGCTGCACAAGGTCAACATGCAGATCGTCACGATGCCGATCCCGGCCCAGGAGGGCATCACCCGCGACAACGTCACCGTCCGCGTGGACGCCGTCGTCTACTTCCGCGTGGTCGACGCGGCGAGCGCCCTGGTGAAGGTCGAGGACTACAAGTTCGCGGTGTCGCAGATGGCCCAGACGTCGCTGCGGTCGATCATCGGCAAGAGCGACCTGGACGACCTGCTCTCCAACCGCGAGAAACTCAACGAGGGCCTGGAGCTGATGATCGACAGCCCTGCCGTCGGCTGGGGCATCCAGGTCGACCGGGTGGAGATCAAGGACGTCTCCCTGCCGGACACGATGAAGCGGTCCATGGCCCGCCAGGCCGAGGCGGACCGGGAGCGCCGGGCCCGGATCATCAACGCGGACGCCGAGTACCAGGCCTCCAAGAAGCTGGCCGAGGCGGCCCAGCAGATGGCCGACACCCCGGCCGCCCTCCAGCTCAGGCTGCTGCAGACCGTGATGGCGGTGTCCGCCGAGAAGAACTCCACGCTGGTCCTGCCCATCCCGGTGGAGCTGCTGCACTTCCTGGAGCGGGGCAACCAGCAGGCCGCGCCGAACGGTGACGGGGAACTCCGCCTGGAAAAGAGTGCCCAGCAGACCGTGCCGGACGAGGACGGAGAGCTCCCCTCCGGATAACGTGCCGGGCATGCGCAGGAGCTGGGTGATCGCCGTGGCCGCGATGGCCTTCGTCGCGGGCTGCGGGGACGGCGCCGGACCGGCCGCCGCGCCCTCCCCGAGCGGAGCCCGCCGGCTGACCGTCACCAGTACGGCCTACGCCGACGGCGGCACCGTCCCGCGCCGGCACACCTGCGACGGCCCCGACGTCTCGCCTCCGCTGGCCCTGACCGGCGTACCCGCGCGGACGTCCTCCCTGGCCCTGCTCCTGCGGGACTCGGACGCCCCGCACGGCACGTTCACGCACTGGCTGGTGTGGGACATCGACCCGCACACCACGCGGCTGTCCGCGGGGGAGCACCCGCGGGCGGCGAGCGAGGGCCGCAACGACTTCGGGAAGACCGGGTACAGCGGTCCCTGCCCGCCGCGCGGTGACCCGCCGCACCGCTATGTCCTCACGGTGTACGCCGTCGACCGGCGTGTGTCGCTCGCCGCGGGAGTCTCGCCGACGGATCTGCTGAAGGCGATTTCCGGGCACACGTTGGCTGTGGGCACGTTGACGGGACGGTACGGACGGGGGTAGTGCCGCAGAGGGAAAGGGTGACCGTGGCCAAGAAGAACGGCAAGGACCTCAGGGAATCGCTGCGTCTCCCTCCCGGTGAGCCGGTCGACCTCGCCGCGTACGACACCCGGGCCACGCCCGGTGCCCCCGGCGGGAAGAAGGCGGCCCTGCGGGACACCGCGCCCATGGGAAAGCGGCTCGCCGAGCTCCAGGTGCGGCTGTGGGCGGCGAGTACGGCGGGGGACCGGCGGCGGGTGCTGGTGGTGCTCCAGGGGATGGACACCAGTGGCAAGGGCGGCACGGTCAAGCACGTCATCGGCCGGCTCAACCCGGCCGGCTGCCGGATCCAGGCGTTCAAGGCGCCCACCGAGGAGGAACGGCGGCACGACTTCCTGTGGCGGGTGCGCCCGGCCCTGCCCCGGCCGGGCGAGATCGGCATCTTCGACCGCTCGCACTACGAGGACGTCCTCATCGCCCGGGTCCGGCATCTCGCCCGCCCCGCCGAGATCGGCAGCCGCTACGGCCTCGTCAACGACTTCGAGCGGTCCCTCGCCGAGGACGGCGTGACCGTGATCAAGTGCTTCCTGCACATCTCCCGCGAGGAGCAGAAGCGCCGGCTGCTGCGCCGCCTGGACCGCCCGGACAAGCACTGGAAGTTCGATCCGGTCGACATCGACGAGCGCGCGCTGTGGCCCGCCTACCAGGAGGCCTACCAGCTGGTGCTGGAGCGCTGCGCGGCGCCGTACGCGCCCTGGTACCTGGTCCCGGCGGACCGCAAGTGGTACCGGAACTGGGCGATCAGCCGTCTGCTGCTGGAGCATCTGGAGGAACTGGACCCGCAGTACCCGAAGGGCGACTTCGACGTGGCCGAGTGCAGGGAGCGGCTGCTGAAGGAGGCGTAGCCGGGTACCCGGCGGCCATGCGCGAACAACGGCAGGTCACCGACTCGTACTGGCTCCGGACCGCACCGGGGCCGTCCCGTCCCCCGCTGAGCGAGGACCTGGACGTGGATGCGGCCGTCGTCGGCGCGGGCATCGCCGGGCTGAGCACCGCGCACGAACTGGCCCGGGTCGGGCTGCGGGTGGCGGTGCTGGAGGCCGGGCGGGCGGCGGCCGGGGTCACCGGATACACCACGGCCAAGCTGACCGCCCAGCACACCCTCGTCTACGACCGGCTGCGGCGCACCCGCGGACCCGAGGGGGCGCGGCTGTACGCCCGCTCGCAGTCGGAGGCGATCGAGCACGCGGCGGCGCTGGTGGCCGAGCTGGGCATCGAGTGCGAGTGGGAGACCCGGGACGCGTACACCTATGTGCGGGCCCCCTCGCGTGCGGACGAGGTGCGGGCGGAGGCGGAGGCGGCGCGGGAGGCGGGGCTGCCGGCCGCGTTCACGACGGAGACCGGGCTGCCGTTCCCGGTGGCGGGCGCGGTCCGGGTGACGGGGCAGGCGCAGTTCCATCCGGTGAAGTACCTGCGGGCGATCACCGAGGATCTTCTGGCGCGGGGCGGCCGGCTGTACGAGGGGACACGGGTCGTCGGCCTGCAGGAGGGCGGAGAGCCCTGCCGGCTGACGACCGAGGCGGGCCACACGGTCACCGCCCGGGACGTCGTGATCGCCACCCACTACCCGGTGTTCGACCGGGCGCTGCTGTTCGCCCGGCTCTCCCCGCGCCGGGAACTGGTCGTCGCGGGCCCGCTGGGCGAGGGCGCCGACCCGGAGGGCATGTACATCACGCCGGAGGAGAACACCCGCTCGGTGCGCACGGCGCCGTACGGCGCGGACGGGCAGCGGCTGCTGGTCGTCACCGGTGAGCACTTCACGCCCGGCACCGGCGATGTGCGGGCCGGCTTCGACGGCCTCGCCGCCTGGGCCGAGGAGCACTTCCCGGGGGTGGCCCTGGACCACGCGTGGGCCACCCAGGACAACGACTCCACCGACACCGTGCCGCTGGTCGGCCCCTTCCACCCGGGCGCCCGGCACACCTATGTCGCGACCGGTTTCGGCGGCTGGGGGCTGAGCGGCGGCATCATGGCCGGGCTGCTGCTGACCGCGCTGATCACCGGGCGGGACTGCGCCTGGCGCGAGCTGTACGACCCGCGGCGGCTGAAGTCGGTGGTGCGCGAGGCGCCGTCGCTGCTGAAGACGCAGGCGGAGGTCGCCCGGCATTTCGTGGGCGACCGGCTCAAACCGCCTGCCTCGGTGGACGACCTGGCCCCCGGCGACGGTGCGGTGGTCCGGGCGGACGGCGGCCGGCTCGCGGTGCACCGGGACGAGGAGGGCGCCCTGCACGCGGTCTCGGCCCGCTGCACCCACCTCGGCTGTCTGGTCGCCTTCAACCGGGCCGAACGCGCCTGGGAGTGCCCCTGCCACGGCTCGCGCTTCGACGTCGACGGCACGGTGCTCCAGGGCCCGGCGGTACGGCCGCTGGAGCCGCGTGACCTGTGAGGTTCCCGCGATCCCCGTTCGCCACCGACGAAGCCCGGCTCGGTGGCCGTCACGGCGAGAACGGCGGACACCGCTGGCCGTCCTACGCTGGAGGCATGAGCGACGAGGACTACTGCACGGTCGTCCGGGCGGCGAAACCGCCCGAGGCCGACGGCCCGCCGTACGCCGAGTGCGTGCTGTGCCGGGAGCCGACGGAGTACCCGGAGTCGTACAAGGGCATCACGCTCTGCCCGCGCTGCGAGTGGCTGGAGGCGCAGCGCACCGCCTGCTCGGGGTGACCGGCTCGCTCAGGGCGCCCGGCGGGCGGTGAGCCGGGCGGCCACGGCGAAGGCCGCGGCCGTGAGCAGGGCCGCCCCGGCCAGGGGCAGCAGCGGCACCGGCGCGCGGCCGGTCCGCGACCCTTTGACCAGGCCCTGGACGGCGGCCTGCGCCGGGGAGCCGGTGAGCACCACCGCCAGCAGCGCGCCGAGCAGCATCGCGGGCACCGCGCGGCCGGTGGAACGCAGCAGCGGCCGGTTGCTGAGCGCGCCGACGGCCGCGCCGAGCAGCGCGCAGGTGAGCGTGGCCGGCAGTCCGGCCGCACCCGCCCGCAGCAGGGGGACGGGAACCCGGTGCCCGTTGCTCGCCGGATCGCTGATCAGCGTCACCACCGCGGTCGCCACCACGCCGAGGGCCACCGAGGCGAGCAGGGCCGTCAGCAGAGAGGCCAGGTGCGCCCGGGCGGGGCCCCGCGCCGCGGCGACACAGGCGCGGGCCGCGTCCGGCTCGCCGGTGACACAGATCCGCACCAGCCAGGCGGCCACCGGGAGCAGACCGGCGGCGGTGTAGCCGAGCGAGTCGAGGACGGGCTGGCCGCTCTGCACGCCGATCCCGAGGAACGCGGCGTACAGGATCACCGGCGGCAGCCAGCGCTGGGAGCGCACCAGCAGGTCGGCCTGGTAGCGCAGGAGTGCGGTCATGGGCGGCTTCCGGGGTTCGGTACGGGTTCGTCCGGGGGCGGGGTGACGCTCACGACGTGCCAGGGCGGGCGGGCCGTGAGCAGGGTGCGCAGGACGACGTCGGAGTGGGAGGCGGGCACGGCGAGGCGGTGGACACCGGGAGCGGTCTCCTCGGCGAAGGCGGCGGTCCGGGCCGCGTCGGGCGGCAGCTGCCCGCCGGCCGGTCCGCGCACGGTGACGAGGGTGAGCGGCCCCTCCGCTGAACTCCCGTGGTCCGTACGGCGCTTGAGGCCGCCGTCGAGCACCGTGTACGTCGCGTCCGGCGCCCCGGCCAGCCGGCGCCGGTCGTGGTCCACGAACACCACGGCGCCCCCGGCGGCGGTCCGCTCGGCCACCGCACGCTCCAGCTCGGCCCGCGCCGCCGCGTCCAGTCCGGTCCAGGCCTCGTCCAGCACCAGCAGCTCCGGCTCGCCGAGCAGGGCCTGCGCGACGGCCACCTTCTGGCTGCTGCCCTTGGACAGCCGCGCCATGGGCGTGCCGGCGTACGCCGCCGCGCCGAAGCGCTCCAGCCAGGTGCCCGCGGCGCGGTGTGCCGTCCGCCGGCTCAGGCCGTGCACCGTGCCGAGGTGGGTGAGGTAGCCGAGGGCGGTGAAGGGGAGGGCGGAGGGGAAGCGTTCGGGGACGTACGCGGTGCGGGGGCGGCCGGTGACACGGCCCTCCGACGGCGCGTCCAGACGGGCGAGGAGGCGGAGCAGGGTGGACTTTCCGGTGCCGTTCGCTCCGTCTACGCGGGTGAGGGTTCCGGGCGTGACGGTGAGGTCGACGCCTCTTAACACCCAGGGGCCGCGGATGCCGTAGCGGCGGCCTACGGCGGTCAGTCGCAGGTCACGTTGCATGCGGATATTTTGTCCGGTCTCGCCGCAGGATCTGATCAGCCTGTCGGCCCGCAGGCGCCCCCCTTTAAGGTTGGCTGGTGTGAGCCATGTTTCAGCCTCCCCCGGAGACAGTCCCTTCCAGGCCGAGCGCACTCCGCGCGACGAGGCGCCGCAGTTCGTGCTGCCCCTCGTCGTACGGATCGAGAAGAGCGCGCCGCCGGCGCGCACCGACGCGCTGGAGACGGCCGCCCGGGCGGTGCTGGTGCTGCTCGGGGACGAACGGGCGCACGGGGACGGCGAGTGGGCCGAGGCGGTGCGGAGCTGGGAGGACGCGCGGATCCGCAAGGTCGTGCGGCGGGCCAGAGGCGCCGAGTGGCGGCGGGCCGAGGGGCTGCCGGGGATCACGGTGACCGGCAAGTCCGCGCAGGTGCGGGTCTTCCCGCCGATCCCGCTCGACGGCTGGCCCAAGGACCTGGCCAAGCTCCAGGTGTCCGGCACCGAGCTGGACGACCCGGAGCCGCCCGTCGCCGCGGACGCGGCCCAGCCGGTGCTGTGGCTGAACCCCGGGCTGGAGATGTCGGCCGGGAAGGCGATGGCGCAGGCCGGGCACGGTGCCCAGCTGGCCTGGTGGGCGCTGTCCGGCGCCGAGCGCGCCGCCTGGCGGGACGCGGGCTACACACTGGCCGTGCGTACGGCCGACCCCGCCGACTGGGCACGGCTGGCCGGCGGCGGCCTGCCGATGGTGCGGGACGCCGGCTTCACGGAGATCGCGCCGGGCAGCTGCACGGTCGTCGCCGACCATCCGGCGCTGCGCTAGGAGGGCCGATGACGCGGGTCGACGGGCGGGTCGAGCGGGGCAACCGCACCCGCCGGCTGGTGCTGCGCCGCACGGTGGACATCGCCTCGGTCGAGGGCCTGGAGGCGCTCACCGTCGGCCGTCTCGCCGCCGAGCTGGAGCTGAGCAAGAGCGGGGTGTTCGCGCTCTTCGGCTCCAAGCAGGAACTGCAGCTGGCCACCGTGCGGGAGGCGGCGCGGATCTTCACCGAGCGGGTGATCCGGCCCGCCGCCGAGACCCCGGCCGGCATCGGCCGGGTGTGGCGGCTGTGCGAGCTGTGGCTGGAGTACTCGCGCGGCCGGGTGTTCCCGGGCGGCTGCTTCTTCTACGGCGCCATGGCCGAGTTCGACGCGCGGACGGGGCCCGTGCACGACGCCGTGGTCCGTGCGCAGCGCGACTGGTCGGCCCATGTCGAGCGCACGATCGACGAGGCCCGTACGGCGGGTGAGCTGCGCGCCGACACCGACGGGGCGCAACTCGCCTTCGAGGTGGTGGCGTTGCTGGAGACGGCGAACGCCCTGTCCGTGCTGCACGACGAGGAGACCGCGTACCGCAGGGCGCGGGTGGCCCTGGCGCGGCGGCTGCGCGATGCGGCCGTGGATGGTGCCCCGCTCCCCCGATTTCCTTGATGTGAGCCGGTGTTGGGAAAGAGGACGCACCTGCCAAAAAATAAGCACGTCCGTTCGGTTTGTTTTATGTCGGGCCATGACTCTGACCGGAGCGGACTTCGTCGCACTCGACCGGATCGCCGTCCAGGAGGCCGTGCGCGTGGTGGACCTGGCCACGGACGCCGACTGGAGCCGGGACACCCCCTGCGCGGACTGGACCCTGCGGCGGCTCGTCGCGCACATGACCGCACAGCACGTGGGGTTCGCCGCCGCGGCCCGCGGGGCGGGGCGGGAACCGGAGCACTGGCGGGAGCCGGAGGACATGAGCGAGCCCGCCCGAATCCACCGGTCGGCCGCGGCCTCGGTCCTGTCGTCCTTCGCCGAACCGGGCGCGGCCCAGCGGGAGTTCATGCTGCCGGAGCTGGGCGGCGGCTTCCCGGGCGGCCGGGCGATCAGCTTCCACTTCGTCGACTACGTCGTCCACGCCTGGGACGTCGCCGCCGCCCTCGGCACCAGGCCGGAACTCCCCGAGCACGTCCTCGTCGCCGTGCTCGCCGTGGCCCGTCGGGTGCCGGACGATCCCGGCCGGCGCGGCCCGGGCTTCGCCTTCGCCCCGGCGCTGAAGGTGCCCGAGGGCTCCGGCCCGCTGGAGGAGGCACTGCGCCTGCTGGGCCGCAGCCCCGAGCGGTGGCCGGCCCGGGGCTGAAGCTCAAATGTTGCTCTGAACACGGCACGGAGGAGGTTCGGGTCCGGCCGCCGGGGCCATACCCCCGTCATTCGACGGAGGGTTCGCTCGACGGAGGGGAGGAGCCATGCGGCGACTGGGCACGGGGATCGGCTGGCGGCCGGAGATAGCGGACGCCGTGGAGCGCATGCCGGGCATCGACTGGGTGGAGGTCGTGGCGGAGAACGTCTGCCCCGGCCACCTTCCCGAGTCGCTGCTGCGGCTGCGCGAGCGCGGCGTGACCGTGATCCCGCACGGCGTCTCCCTCGGCCTCGGCGGCGCCGACCGCCCCGAGGAGGCGCGGCTGACGGCACTGGCGGAGCGCGCGGAGGCCCTGGGGTCCCCCCTGGTCACCGAGCACATCGCGTTCGTCCGCGCGGGCGGGGTCCTCACCGCCTCCCCGCGCCTGGAGGCCGGGCACCTGCTGCCGGTGCCGCGCACCAGGGACGCCCTGGACGTGCTCTGCGAGAACGTGCGCATCGTGCAGGACGCGCTTCCCGTGCCGCTGGCGCTGGAGAACATCGCCGCGCTGTTCTCCTGGCCGGGCGAGGAGCTGACGGAGGGGCAGTTCCTGTCCGAGCTGGTCGAGCGCACCGGCGTACGGCTGCTGATCGACGTGGCCAACCTGCACACCAACCACGTCAACCGGGGCGAGGACCCGGCCAGGGCGCTGGCCGCGCTGCCCGTGGAGGCGATCGCCTACGTCCATGTCGCGGGCGGCTTCGAGCGCGACGGCGTCTGGCACGACAGCCACGCCCACCCCGTGCCGCGCCCGGTGCTCGACGTTCTGACCGACCTCGCCTCCCGTACCGCGCCGCCCGGCGTCCTCCTGGAACGGGACGAGAACTTCCCCGAAACGGCCGAACTGGAGCGGGAGTTGGCGATGATCCGGGACGCGGTGGCGGCTGGGCGCGCGCGGGCCGAGGGAAGTGCGGGGACCGGTGCCGTCGCCGGCGCGGCGGGCGGGGGTGTCGCCGTCCTGGCGCCGCCGACGGTCCGTGCGCGGGAGCGGCTCGCCGTCGCCCAGACCGCCGTACTGTCCTCGCTGGTGGCCGGGACGCCGGTGCCCGAGGGGTTCGACCGGGTGCGGATGGGGGTGCAGGCGCGGGCGCTCGCCTCGAAGCGGGCGGACGTGGTGGCGAAGGTGGCGCCCGAGCTGCCGGTCATTCTCGGCGACGGGTACCGGGCGGCGTTCCTGGACTACGCCCGGGTGCGGCCGATGACCGGGGGCTACCGACGGGACGCCCTGGATTTCGCCGGGCACTTGCTCACAGCGGGACGGCCGAAGGAGCCGGGGTCTCGCCGACAGCTCCGTGAGTGGTGGCTGGACCGGGCGGGTCCGGCGCCGAGGTCCGGCGGGCGGGTGGCCCGGGCGGCACGGAAGGTACTGCTGCGGAGGGCATGACGCGGTGCCGGCGCCCGCCGGGTGCCGCTGCGCCCACCCGTCGTGGCTCCGCTTCCGCGTCCACCGGTGCCGCGTCGGTCGGTGCTGCCTCGGTAACGGCGGCGGCCGTCTTCCGCGTGCGGCACGGCTTCGCTTCCGTGCCCTCCGCCGTGGCGACGGCCGTCTCGCCGGCGGGCTCGGCGGTCTTGCGCGTCCGGCGGCGCGGCTTCGCCTCCGCAGCCTCCACGGGCGCGGCCTCGGCCTGCGGCTCGCCCCAGCGGCGCGACCGCCCGCGCACTACGACGGCGACGAGCGCCCCGTAAGGGGCGCGGGGCCGCATCGATATGAGGCTCCGCCGCGTGGGCGCGTCCAGCCACGAAGCACCCGCAGTCGCCAACGCGCCGCGTCCCCGACGGCACCCACGCGCACCCCCGAGCCCGGCGGCAGCCGACCGCAGCCGAGTAGTATGCCGCCCGCACCCCACCCCCTGCACACTCGCGTGCGGTGCGCTACAGGAGGCGTCATGCGACCCCGACCCCCCGTCAAGGGCCGAGGCATATTCAGCGGCACAGGCCTCATCATCGCGGCCCTCGCGGCGACCGCGGCGGCGCTGCTCTACCCGCTCTGGTCGTACTCCGGCCGCCAGAGCCCGGCGGCCGGTGCGACCGTCCTGAGCACGCAGACCGTGACGACCCCCTACGGCCCCCTGTCCGCGCAGGACCGGGACTTCATCACCAAGGTCCGGCTGGCGGGGCTTTGGGAACTGCCCGCCGGTGAGATGGCGGAGCGGAAGGGCACCACGGGGGCCGTACGCACGGCGGGGCAGCACCTGGTCGACGGGCACGCCTCGCTGGACGCCCATGTCCGCACCGTCGCCACCCAGCTCGGCGTCCCGCTGCCCAACGAGCCGAACAGGCAGCAGCAGCAGTGGCTCGACACCCTTAAGACGGCGCAGGGCCAGGACTTCGACCGCCAGTTCGCCGGCATCGTACGGCTCGCCCACGGCCGCGTGTTCGCGCTCGTCGCCGCGGTCCGGGCCGGCACCCAGAACTCCCTGGTCCGCGATCTCGCCGACGACGCGAACGCGACCGTCCTGGATCACATCAAGGTCCTGGAGGCGACCGGCTACGTCGACTTCGCCGCGCTCGCGAAGGAACTGGCCTCCTCGCCCACCCCCGTACCGACCCCGCCGGCCGTCGAACCGAGTGCCGCCGTGCCGGTCACCCCGTCGCCGGCCGAGTCGTACTCCCTGCCGCCCGCCACCACCAGCCCGCCGGCGACGAACGGCTCCTGACGTCCCCGACCCGGGCGTGGAACGGAACGTCACAAACCGCTGACACTGTGTCCGGATGATGAACAGGGCATGGCGCACACCGAGGCCTCTGACATAGAAACGCGTCATGTTCTGGGTCCTTCTCCTGCTTCTGGCCTGGGCGTTCGCCGGTACGGCGTGCACCCGGCTGTGCCTTGCGGCCGTCCGCGCGGCAGCCCTGGACGCGGATGCCACGACGGCGGACCACGAGCACGACCTGACGCTCTACGAGGCGGCCTTCCTCTCCGGCGGCCCGGCCCGGGTCGCCGATGTGACGATGGTCTCCATGGCCCGCCAGCGGCGCCTGCACCTCGCGCACACCGGCTGGGCCACGGTGGTGGACCCGCGGGGGCGTGACGAGATCGAGCAGTCCGTCATAGGAGCCATCGGCCCGGAAGGGCAGTCGCGCATCGCGCCCGCGCGGGCGCGGGCGGCCGGCGCCGAGGCGGTACGGCGGCTCGCCGACCGGCTGGTGCGCGCCGGTCTCGCCGTCCCCGACGGCTCCGGTGCGACCGTGGGCGCCGCCGTCCGCCAGGTGCGCGCCGCCGCGTCGGCCGCGGCGGTGCTCGGGATGACCGCGCTGCTGCTGCCCGTCCAGACCGGGACGCCCCGGCTGCTGGTCGGACTGTGGTTCGCCCTGCCCCTCGTGCTGTCCCTGAGCTGCCTCGCCATCGCCCGGTTCGAGGTGCATCCCTACTCGCGCTGGGCCTCCCCGGCCGGGCAGCGGCTGCTGGGCGCGCTGGTGCGCAGACCGGCCGGCGACGAGCGGTCCTTCCTCACCTCGGTCGCCGTACGCGGGATCCGCGCGATCGGCGAGCCGCAGCTGCGCGCCGCCTTCACCCACCGCGACCAGCCCTGGCGGGAGTGAGGACGGCCCGAGGTCCCGCGACAGGCTCTTCGAGGGGTGCATAGGGGGCATTGGCGTCGACACCGGCCGGGTGGTGCTTGCCTTCACCGAGGGCCGAACGAAACATCCCTTGTGTTGTTGCCGGGCCGTGGCAGCCGTGCCATCGCCGCACCGAAGGGATACGCGATGAGAGCTGCCGCCCTGTACTCGGCCGCCGGATCCTTGCTCCTGACCACCCTGGCCGCCGCGCCGGCGGGCGGTGCGGCCCGCGTGGCAGGGGCGGCGGCCGTCCCCGGCACGGCCGAGCTGCGCGGCACCGCGGTGGCCGCGGCCCGCGCCCGGGCGACCGGTATCGACTTCGGCGCGTGCTCCGCCGCCGACGTACCCGAGGTGCCCGGCAGCAACGTGCGGTGCGGCACGGTGACCGTCCCGCTCGACTACGCCCACCCGGAGGGCCCGCAGATCCGCCTGACCGTCAGCCGGATCCCGGCGACGCAGAAGGACCCGCGCAACAGCAAGCGGAAGGTCCCCCGGCAGGGCGCCCTCGTCTACAACCCCGGCGGCCCCGGCGCGTCCGGCATGTACTTCCCGCTGATCGGCAGGGTCCCGCAGTGGCAGCGGATCGCCGCCGCCTACGACCTGGTCGGCTACGCCCCGCGCGGCGTGGGCCGTTCTGCGCCGCTGTCCTGCGAGGACCCCGAACGCTTCGTCAAGGCGCCCACCGCGTCGCCGACCCACCCGACGGAAGGCTACAAGCGGCAGCGCATCGCCCAGGCCAAGGCGTACGCGCGCGGCTGCGCCCGGCGCTCCGGGAGCAAGCTGCGCTTCTACACCTCGCTGAACAACGCCCGGGACCTCGACGTGCTACGGGCCGCGCTGGGCGAGGACCGGCTGACCTTCGTCGGAGCTTCGTACGGCACCTACTTCGGCGCGCTGTACGCCACCATGTTCCCCACGCACGTGCGGCGTATGGTGCTGGACTCGGCGGTGAACCCGGACCCGGCGAAGGTCTGGTACCGCAACAACCTCGACCAGTCGGCGGCGTTCGAGGACCGCTGGGCGGACTTCCGGGACTGGATCGCCCGCCACGACGACGTCTACCGGCTCGGGAACACCGCCGAGAAGGTGCAGCGCGGCTACGACACCGCGCGCGAGCGGCTGGCCGGGAAGGCGGCCGGCGGGAAGGTCGGACCCGGGCAGCTGCAGAACGCGTTCCTCATGGCCGGGTACTACGACGAATTCTGGCCGAGCCGGGCCGAGGCGCTGTCGGCCTATCTGCACGGCGACCCGAAGCCGCTGGTCCGGCTGGCCGCGCCGAACGCGGAGACGGCCGCCGAGGCGGAGAACGGCAGCGCCGTCTACACGGCCGTGGAGTGCAACGACGCTCCTTGGCCGACGGATTGGAAGACGTGGGACCGCGACAACACCCGGCTGGCCCGGGTGGCGCCGTTCGAGACCTGGGACAACGCCTGGATGAACCTGCCGTGCGCCTACTGGCCGGCGCCCCGCCGGCAGCCGCTGGACGTGCGGACCGGACCGGGCGAACTGCCGCCGGTGCTGATCCTGGCGGCCGAGCGGGACGCGGCGGCGCCGTACCCGGGGGCGCTGGAGATGAACCGGCGGCTGGCCGGCTCGGTGCTGGTCACCGAGCGGGACGCGGGGACGCACGGGATCGGGGGCGGGCCCAACCAGTGCGTCAACGGCCACCTCGACGCGTATCTGCTGGAGGGCCGTGTCCCGGTGCGGCACGCGTCGTGCGCGCCGCACCGGTTGCCTCCGGCGGTCGGGCCAGCGAAAGAGTCCCAGCGAGGCTCCGTGCGGGGCGGGCGGCGCTAGGGGCCCTTCGGGGCGCTTCAGGCCAGGCCCGCCACCAGGTCCCCGATGTCCTTGCGGCGGCCCGTGAAGAACGGGACCTCCTCGCGGACGTGCATGCGGGCCTCGGAGCCGCGCAGGTGGCGCATGAGGTCGACGATGCGGTACAGCTCGTCGGCCTCGAAGGCGAGGACCCACTCGTAGTCGCCGAGCGAGAACGAGGCGACCGTGTTGGCGCGCACGTCCGGGTAGCTGCGGGCCATCTTGCCGTGGTCCGCGAGCATGCGGCGGCGGTCCTCGTCCGGCAGCAGGTACCAGTCGTAGGAGCGCACGAACGGGTAGACGCTCACGTAGTTGCGGGGCGTCTCGTCGGCGAGGAACGCCGGGATGTGCGAGCGGTTGAACTCGGCGGGGCGGTGCAGCGCCATGTTCGACCAGACCGGCTCCAGGGCGCGGCCCAGCCTGGTGCGGCGGAAGAGGTTGTACGCCTCCTGCAGCTGGTCGCTGCTCTCGGCGTGCCACCAGATCATGAGGTCCGCGTCGGCGCGCAGACCGGAGAGGTCGTAGGTGCCGCGGATCGTCACGTCCTTGGCGGCGAGCTGGTCGAACAGCTCCTGGACCTCGTCAGCGTAACCGGCGCGGTCCTCGGGCAGTACGTCCTTGAGCTTGAAGACCGACCAGAGGGTGTAGCGGATGACCTCGTTGAGGTCCTTGGCCAGCTTGCCCTTGTTCGGGATCCTGCCGGACTCGGTGGTGGGGGCGTTGTCACTCATGGTCCCTATTCTCCCGCTCCGCCGTGGAGGCTCTGCACCGGGTTGGCCGTAAGCTCCCGGATTCCGCTCAGGTCGCCGTCGAGCTGGTCGACGGCCGCGTACGCGCTCGCGATGCAGGCCGGGATGCCGACGCCGTCGTACTGCGCGCCGCACACCGCGAGGCCCGGCAGCTTGGCGACGTGCTCGCGGATACGGGCCACGCGCGCGTGATGCCCGACCGGGTACTGCGGCAGGCCGTCGGTCCAGCGGGTCACCCGGGTCCGCAGGGGCACGGCGTCCAGGCCGGCGGCCTCCCGCAGGTCGTGGCGGGAGATCTCGACGAGGGCGGCATCGTCCCGCTGGAGGATCTCCGTCTCGCCGTGCCGGCCCACGGAGGTGCGCAGCACCACCACGTCCGGGTCCTCCTCGGCGATCCAGCCCCACTTGCGGGAGGCGAACGTGGACGCCTTGATGGTGCGGCCGTCGACGGGGGGCACGAGGAAGCCGCTGCCCTCGGGGAGGTTCAGGCCCGGGCGGCGGTAGGCGAGGGTGACCAGCGCCATGGACGCGTACTCGACGGCGGCCAGCTCGGCGGCGGCCTCCGGGGACTCCGCGCGCAGCAGCCGCGCGGCCGCCGGGGCGGGTACGGCGACGATCACGGCGTCGGCGTGCAGCACCCGCTCACCGGCGGTGAGCCGCCAGCCGCCGGACGCCTCGCGGCGCAGCTCGGTGACCGGTGTGCCGGTCAGGATCTCGCCGCCGCGGGCCCGGACGGAGTCGGCGACCGCGAGCGGCAGGGCGCCGACTCCGCCCTCGATGCCCATGAAGACCGGCCCGGTCTGCTGGTTCGCCGCCGCCTGGGCCTGGATCTCGCGGACTGCCTCCGTGAGGGAGGTGTGGGTGCGGGCGGCCTGGAAGAGCTGCGGGACGGCCGAGCGCATCGAGATGCGGTACGCGTCGCCCGCGTACACGCCGCCGAGCAACGGCTCGACCAGGCGGTCGACGACCTCGCGGCCGAGCCGCGCGGCCACGTACTCCCCCACGGCCACGTCGTCGCCGACCTCGGTGCGCGGCAGGTCGGCGTCGCGCTCGATGCGAGCCAGGCCCTCCTCGGAGAGCACCCCGGAGAGGGCGGCGGCGGCGCCGGGGACGCCCATCACATGGCCCTTGGGCATGGGGCGCAGGGCGCCGCGGGTCCAGATCGAGGCGGTCGCGGTGGCCGGCGGCTGGAGGCGCTCCGCCAGGCCCACCTCTCGTGCCAGGGTCACGGCCTCGGGGCGGCGGGCGAGCATCGACTCGGCGCCCAGGTCGACCCGCACGCCCGCGATCTCGCCGGGCAGCAGCTTGCCGCCGACCCGGTCCGCGGCCTCCAGCACGGTCACGCGCGTGCCGCGCCCGAGCAGCCGGTGGGCGGCGGCCAGCCCGGCGATACCGGCTCCGATGACGACGACATGCCCCGTACGCGTACCCGTTGCGCTCATGCCCCCACTCTCTCAGACCCCACCGACACTCCCGCCAGGGGCGGAGGTCCCCACGCAGGGGACCGTCGTCCGAACGTTCCGGCACGTCCGGCCGTCGTAGGGACGTCACAGGCCGCAGAGCCCTCGGGGGTACCGTCCCATGCGCACATCACGTTCCGCTCGGCCCGCACGCCCCGCCAGGGCCCTGGCGGGGATCCTGCTCGGCGCCTCCCTCGCCCTCGCCGGATGCGGCGGTGCGGACGACTCGGGCGGCGGTGGTTCGGCGAAGTCCGCGGCGGACGGCGCCGACGTGGCCGCCGGGCCCGGCGCGGCCGGCAGCGCCGAGCCGGCGGCACCGAAGACACCGCGGCTCACCCAGAGCGCGGTCATCCGCACCGCGTCCCTCACCCTCCAGGTCAAGGACGTGCCCAAGGCCCTGGACCAGGCCCGCGCGACCGCCGAGGACGCGGGCGGCTACGTCGGCAAGGAGAGCACCGGCCGGGACGCCGACGGCCATGAACACACCCGCGTCGTGCTGCGGGTGCCCGCCGCGCGGTACGACGAGGTGCTCGCCGGACTCCAGGGGACGGGCCGGCTGATCGATCGTACGGCGCAGGCGGAGGACGTCACCGACCAGGTCGTGGACGTGGACAGCCGCGTCAAGTCGCAGCGGGCCAGCGTGGACCGGATCCGCGCGCTGATGGACCGGGCGACGAAGTTGAGCGATGTCGTCGCGCTGGAGGGCGAGTTGAGCAGCCGTCAGGCCGACCTGGAGGCGCTGCTGGCCCGGCAGGCGTCCTTGAAGGACCGCACGAGCCTCGCCACCATCACGCTGTCGCTGTCCGAGACACCGGTGAGGAAGGCGGCCGGTGACGGCTCCCCCGGCGTCGTGGACGCCCTGTCCGGCGGCTGGCACGTGTTCGTGAGCATGCTGCGCTGGATCGTCCTCGCGCTCGGCGCAGCCCTGCCGTTCGCGGCGTCCGCGGCCCTGCTGACGCTGCTGTGGCTGCGGGTCGTACGGCGTCGGCCGCCGACCCGTCGGGAGCCCGCGCCCACGATGACGGCGCCGAGCCCGTTGCCGTCGGCCCGCCCGGCGCCGGAACCCTCGACGGAGCGGCCGGACCGGGAATGAAATGCCCGCGCCCCGTAGCGTGTTCCCATGAGCATGGGTGACGGACGAGGCGAGACGGAACGGCTGGTCGTGATCGGCGGCGACGCCGCGGGCATGTCCGCGGCGTCGCAGGCGCGCCGGCTGAAGGGGCCCGGGGAACTGGAGATCGTGGCCTTCGAACGCGGCCACTTCACCTCCTTCTCGGCGTGCGGCATCCCGTACTGGGTGGGCGGCGACGTCCCCGAACGCGACGCCCTGATCGCCCGCACCCCCGAGGAGCACCGGGCGCGCGGGATCGATCTGCGGCTGCGCACCGAGGTCACCGAGATCGACGTGGCCGGGCAGCGGGTACGCGTGCGTGACGTCGATTCCGGCGCCGAGTCCTGGACGTCGTACGACAAGCTCGTCATCGCGACCGGCGCGCGCCCGGTCCGCCCCGACCTGCCCGGCGCGGACGCCCCCGGGGTGCACGGCGTGCAGACCCTGGACGACGGCCAGGCCCTGCTGGAGACGCTGGCACGCACGCGTGGCCGCAGGGCCGTGGTCGTGGGCGCCGGCTACATCGGCGTGGAGATGGCGGAGGCGCTGATCAACCGCGGCTTCGAGGTGACGGTCGTCAACCGCGGCAAGGAGCCGATGTCGACGCTCGATCCGGACATGGGCCGGCTGGTGCACCGGGCCATGGAGGGCCTCGGCATCACCATGGTGAACGACGCCGAGGTCACCAAGATCCTCACCGGGGAGGACGGCCGGGCCCGCGCGGTGGCCACGCAGGACGCCGAGTACCCGGCGGACGTGGTGGTCCTCGGCATCGGTGTCCGTCCGGAAACCGCGCTCGCCAGGGCCGCGGGGCTGCCCCTCGGCGCCCATGGCGGCCTGCTCACCGACCTCGCGATGCGGGTGCGCGGCCACGGGAACGTCTGGGCCGGCGGCGACTGCGTGGAGGTGCTGAACCTGGTCTCCGACCAGGAGCAGTACATGCCCCTCGGCACCCACGCCAACAAGCACGGCCAGGTCATCGGCACCAACGCGGGCGGCGGTTACGCCACCTTCCCGGGCGTGGTCGGCACGGCGGTCAGCAAGGTCTGCGACCTGGAGATCGCCCGCACCGGCCTGCGCGAGAAGGACGCCGACCGGGTGGGCCTGCGGTACGAGACGGTCACCATCGAGTCCACCAGCCGCGCCGGCTACTACCCCGGCGCCTCCCCGATGACGGTCAAGATGCTCGCCGAACGCCGCACCGGCCGGCTGCTCGGCGTCCAGATCGTCGGCAGGGAGGGCGCGGCGAAACGGGTCGACATCGCCGCGGTGGCGCTGACCGCGCGGATGACGGCGAAACAGATGACGGCCCTGGACCTGGGCTACGCCCCGCCTTTCTCCCCGGTGTGGGACCCGGTCCTGGTGGCGGCGCGAAAGGCGGCCGCGAAGGTGCGGGACTAGGCCGTTCCGCTGATGCGCGGCAGCGCGGACACGGCCGCCGGCGGCTGTTCCCCGGCGGGCTTCGCGTGCGTGGCGGAGGGCCGGGTGGACCGCAGCCGGTAGCTCACCGCCTCGTCGAGTGTCACCGGCCGCTGCATCTGGGAGGCGAGCCGGCCGGCCTCCTGGCCGAGCCGGGCCACGTCCTCCCAGGGGAGCCGCAGGACCAGAGAGATCTCCGCCTCGCCGTCGGGCAGAGCATGCATCGGAGGAGTGATTCGTTCGCTCATCGCCTGTCCTCACGTCGGTTGACAGCAGATACGCACACGCACCCGGCGCCGTTCACCGATTCGCCCGCCGCATCCCGGGCACTACTTCTGTGTGGTCATCCCCGTCCATGACGTGAACCCGGTGCGCCGCACCCCCTGGGTGACGTACGCCCTCATCGCCGCGAACGTCCTGGTGTTCGTCACCACGCCCGGCATAGCCGGTTCCGTGGCCGGCGGCAGCGACCTGGCGCAGCTGTGCCATCTGCAGGCCTTCATGGATCACTACGCCGCCGTGCCACGGGAGCTGATCCACCATCAGATGCCGCGGCTGGTCCCGACGGGACAGGTGGGCGTCGGACCGCACGGCCCGGGCTGCGTGGTGGCCCCGCCCCGCTACGACAAGTCGCCGCCGCTGTCGGTCTTCACGGCGATGTTCCTGCACGGCAGCTGGCTGCACCTGCTCGGCAACATGCTCTTCCTGCTGATCTTCGGCAACAACGTCGAGGACCGGATGGGCCACATCCGCTTCTTCCTCTTCTACGTCGTCTGCGGGTACGCGGCCGGATACGGTTTCGCGTTGCTCAACGCCACCTCGGGCGACCCGCTGATCGGCGCGTCCGGTGCGATCGCGGGCGTGCTCGGCGCCTACATCGTGCTGTGGCCGAGGGCCCGGGTGTGGGTCCTCGTGCCGTTCCTGGTCTTCCTGCCGCTGAGGCTGCCCGCCTGGCTGGTGCTGGGCTTCTGGTTCGTGCTGCAGGCGGTGTACTCGTCCGGGCACGGCGTGTCCGGGGCGGGCACGGTGGCATACGCGGCGCACGTGGTCGGATTCCTGGCGGGCATGCTGCTGGCCTGGCCGCTCAAGCCCGGCACGCCGCCCCCGCCGGAGCCGCGCGGCCTGCTGTTCGGCAGGCGGGCGCGGCCCCGTTACACGTGGTGAGTCAGCGCGCGGTCGCGGTGTGGACGTACTCCACGAGCCGGGTGAGCGCGTCCGGGTCGGTGTTCGGCATGACGCCGTGGCCGAGGTTGAAGACGTGGCCCTCCAGGCCGCCGGCCGCGTCCAGCACCTCGCGGGCCTTGGCCTCGACGGTGTCCCTGTCGGTGAACAGGACCGTCGGGTCGAGGTTGCCCTGCAGCGCCTTGCCGGGGCCGACGCGGCGCTGCGCCTCGTCCAGCGGGACGCGCCAGTCGACGCCGACGACGTCCGCGCCGGCCTCGCCCATGAGCTTCAGCAGCTCGCCGGTGCCGACACCGAAGTGGATGCGCGGGACGCCGTAGCCGGCGACGGCGTCGAAGACCTTCGCGGAGGCGGGCATGGCCGAGCGCCGGTAGTCCGCCGGGGCGAGGGCGCCGACCCAGGAGTCGAACAGCTGGACCGCGCTCGCGCCGGCCTCGATCTGCACCTTCAGGAAGGCGGCCGTGATGTCGGCCAGGCGGTCCAGCAGGTCGGCCCACAGCTCGGGGTCGCCGTACATCATCGCCTTGGCGTTCTCGTACGTGCGCGAGGGACCGCCCTCGACGAGGTAGCTCGCGAGGGTGAAAGGCGCGCCCGCGAAACCGATCAGCGGGGTCTGCCCCAGCTCCTTGGTGAGCAGGCCGATGGCCTCGGTCACGTAGGGAACGTCCTCGGGTGTGAGGTCGCGCAGCCGGGCCAGGTCGGCGCGGGTGCGGATGGGCTCCTCGACGACCGGGCCGACGCCCGGCTTGATGTCGAGGCCGAGGCCGACGGCCTTCAGCGGGACGACGATGTCGCTGTAGTAGATCGCCGCGTCCACGTGGTGGCGGCGCACCGGCTGCAGCGTGATCTCGGCGACCAGCTCGGGCCGCATGCAGGACTCGAGCATCGGGATGCCCTCGCGCACCTTGCGGTACTCGGGCAGGGAGCGGCCGGCCTGGCGCATGAACCACACGGGGGTGTGCGGCACGGGTTCGCGCCTGCACGCCTTGAGGAAGGCGCTGTCGTACGTCGCTGTCGGCTGCATGCTGGTGTTGGCGGTCACGGGGCAAGTTTCGCATGCCGCCGGAAGCGATCGATCCGGGACCGGTGCCGGCCGGGAGTCGGGTCACCCGCCCGTGGCCACGTGCGTCGCGGTGGTGTCTTGCCCTGCACGAAGGCCCGGTTCCCCTTACTCTTCCCGGCATGGCTGCGGCTCACGGACGAATGTCGGACAGCGCTGACGGAATGGACGACGTGAAGGACACCGAGGAGGCGGACCGGCGTTCCGGTACTCCGGGGCCGCCGGCGTTCCTGGCCGCGGTCGACGCCCTGCGCAGCTGCCGGTTGCGGCCCCAGGTCGAGGTGGAGCCCACCCCCGCCCCGCAGCGGCTAGCCCCGTACGCCTACGCGCTGGAGGCCGTGGTGATCGACGGCGAGCAGGAGCTGGCCGACGGACGTCTGGTGCTGCTGCACGACCCGGCGGGTCACGACGCCTGGCGCGGAACCTTCCGGCTGGTGACGCTGGTGCGCGCGGAGCTGGAGCCGGAGATGGCCGCCGATCCGCTGCTGCCCGAGGTGTGCTGGTCGTGGCTGACCGGGGCGCTGCAGGCGCGCGGGCTCGGCTACGGCGAGCCGAGCGGGACGATCACCCGCGCGAGCTCGCACTACTTCGGCGGGCTGGCCGAGCGGCCGGCGGCCTCGCAGATCGAGATCCGGGCGTCCTGGACGCCCCGTGAGGGCCTCGGCGGAGTGCCCGACACCGCCTCCCATCTCGCCTCCTGGTGCGATCTGCTGGCCCAGGTCGCGGGACTGCCGCCGGCCGGTCCGGGCGACGCCTCGGTGGTGACGCTGCCGCAGCGCAGGGGTCCGCAGCCACGGTGAGCGGGGCCGACGGACCGGCCTTTCATCCGCATGGGCGCCTTATTGACCATCCTTTTGTCGATACGGCCACTTTCCGACCCCAAATGGCACTCGCTCGAACCGACTCGATCTTCGGATGATCGATCGCGTGTCCGAATTGCACAGATTATTACTCACTAGATCGTGATCATTCTCTAAAGGCGGACGAGTTTGCTGCCGAAGACGACTGTGACCTAGAAAGCACGGTTCGTCCCGGCTTCCTCCCCACAAGCCGGCCCCGTCCCCCCACCCAGGAGGCCTGGTGTCCGTTCTCCTCGAGCAGCCCGCAAGCCTGGTCGCCTACCGCCCGAACAAGCCGACCGCCATGGTGGTCGTGGCCGACCCCCGCGTCCGTTCCACCGTCACCCGCCATCTGTGGGCGCTCGGCGTGCGCGATGTGATCGAAGCCTCGTCCATCGCGGAGGCTCGTCCTCGCATCGGCAACCCGCGCGACATCTGCGTCGCCGACGTCCATCTGCCCGACGGCTCCGGCCTGACCCTGCTGTCCGAGACCCGCGCCGCGGGCTGGCCCAACGGGCTGGCGCTGTCCGCCGCCGACGACATCGGCGCGGTGCGCAACGCCCTGGCCGGCGGGGTCAAGGGTTATGTCGTCACCGGCACCCGTACCAACCTCGGCATGCCCACCCGGCCCGGCGCCGCTCCCCTCGGCGCCGCCCGGATGCACCGCCGCCCCCCGGGTGCCCCGAGCCACCCGGGCGGCTACCGGGAGCTGTCCGGCCGCGAGGTCGAGGTGCTGCGGCTGGTCGCGGAGGGCCAGTCGAACAAGGCGATCGGCGTCTCCATGGGCCTGTCCGCCCTGACCGTCAAGAGCCACCTCGCCCGCATCGCCCGCAAGCTCGGCACGGGCGACCGGGCCGGCATGGTGGCCGTCGCCCTGCGCACGGGGATCATCCACTGAGCCCAGTCGATCACCGAGCCGATCACCTCTTACCGAACCGATCACCGTTTTACCGAACCGCCCATAGAGCCGTTCAGAGCAGCGCACGGTTCACTCACATGAACCGCGCCTTTCACCGACCTGACTGGTTTACGACCCTCCGGCGCCCCGCGGCCGCCACGTACACGCAAGCCGCGCGGGCAAACCACCCAAACCCAACACACGGGACGCCAGCCCCACACACCCACCCGCACCCAACCCCCGCAAA
>NZ_JBITGJ010000026.1:67983-83304 GCF_044456925.1 Streptomyces sp. NPDC050743 | reverse complement strand
ACATCCTACCCCCCGCCCACTTACAACACACACCCCCGCCCCCAACCCCCCCCCCCCCCCCAACCCCCCCCCCCCCCGCCCCCCCCCCCCCCCCCCCCCCCCCCCCCCCCTTCCACACACCGATACCCTTGACAGGTGACCGACGCCCAAGACACCGCAGCAGACAGCTCCCTGCGTATCACCGGAGGCACTCCTCCGGACGACGCCGGATCTTCTTCTGTGATGGGGGCGCCGACACCACTGCTCGAACCCCGCGAGGGCATTCCGCCCGTCGTCGCCGACCAGGCCGCGCTCGCCAAGGTGGTCGCGGCCTTCGCCGCGGGCTCCGGCCCGGTCGCCGTCGACGCCGAGCGCGCCTCCGGCTACCGCTACGGCCAGCGCGCCTACCTGGTGCAGCTGCGCCGCGAGGGTGCGGGGACCGCCCTGATCGACCCCGTGGCCTGCCCCGACCTGTCCGGGCTCGGCGAGGCCCTGTCCGGCGTCGAATGGGTCCTGCACGCCGCCACCCAGGACCTGCCCTGTCTGCGGGAAATAGGCATGGTCCCGGCCCGGCTCTTCGACACCGAGCTGGCCGGCCGGCTCGCCGGGTTCCCCCGGGTCGGGCTCGGCGCCATGGTCGAGAACGTGCTCGGCTTCGTCCTGGAGAAGGGCCACTCCGCCGTCGACTGGTCGACCCGGCCGCTGCCCGAGCCGTGGCTCAGATACGCCGCGCTCGACGTGGAACTCCTCGTCGACCTGCGCGACGCCCTGGAGAAGGAGCTGGACCGGCAGGGCAAGCTGGAGTGGGCCCTGCAGGAGTTCGATGCGATCGCGGCCGCGCCGCCGGCCGAGCCGAGGAAGGATCCGTGGCGCCGTACGTCCGGGATGCACAAGGTGCGCAGGCGCCGGCAGCTCGGTGTCGTACGGGAGCTGTGGGAGATGCGGGACCGGATCGCGCAGCGGCGGGACGTCTCGCCGGGCAAGGTGCTCAGTGACGCCGCCATCGTGGAGGCGGCGCTCGGCCTTCCGGCCAACGTCCACGCGCTCGCGGCGCTGAACGGGTTCGGCCACCGGATGGGGCGGCGGCAGCTGGAGCAGTGGCAGGCGGCGGTCGACCGGGCCAAGGCCCTGCCGGACTCCGCGCTGCCCCAGCCGGGTCAGCCCGTGACCGGGCCTCCGCCGCCGCGGGCCTGGGCCGACAAGGACCCCGCCGCCGCGGCCCGGCTGACCGCGGCCCGGACGGCGATCACCGCCCTCGCCGAGCGGCTCGCCATGCCGCAGGAGAACCTGGTGTCGCCGGACACGGTCAGGCGTATCTGCTGGGAACCACCGAAGGTGATCGACACCGGCTCGGTGGAGACCGCGCTGGCCGGATACGGGGCGCGCGCATGGCAGGTGGAGCTGGTGACCCCGGTGCTGGTGTCCGCGCTGTCGGCGAAGGACGCGTAGCCGCCGCGGCGCTTGACCGGATACGGCGGCCGCGGGTTCGCCGTGGACGGTCGCGCGGTTCCCCGTGCCCTTTCCGGGGCGCCACCGGCGCGACCAGATCAAGCCATACCGCTCGTCAGCGCACAAGCCCCCTGGTGTGACCTTCGCCGCTCCAGCGGAGGGGACTGGGCAGCCACATTACTCGCAAGTAGCATGGGCTTAAGCAAGCGCTCAGCGTCCCGCACCCTGGAGGAGAGCCATCGTGCCTCGTACCGTCAGGGACGTCGTCTTCGTCGACGGCGTCCGCACCCCGTTCGGCAAGGCGGGCCCGAAGGGCATCTACCACGAGACCCGCGCCGACGACCTTGTCGTGAAGGCGATCCGGGAGCTGCTGCGCCGCAACCCCGGTCTGGACCCGAAGAAGATCGACGAGGTCGCCATCGCGGCCACCACGCAGATCGGCGACCAGGGCCTCACCCTCGGCCGTACGGCCGGCATCCTCGCCGGTCTGCCGCAGTCGGTGCCCGGCTACTCCATCGACCGCATGTGCGCCGGCGCGCTGACCGCCGTGACGACCACCGCCGGTTCGATCGCCTTCGGCGCCTACGACGCCGTCATCGCCGGCGGCGTGGAGCACATGGGCCGCCACCCGATGGGCGAGGGCGTGGACCCCAACCCGCGGTTCGTGAGCGAGAAGCTGGTCGACGAGTCCGCCCTGTTCATGGGCATGACGGCGGAGAACCTGCACGACCGCTACCCGCACATCACCAAGCTGCGCGCCGACGAGTACGCGGTGCGCTCGCAGGAGAAGGCCGCCAAGGCGTACGCCAACGGCAAGATCCAGCAGGACCTGGTGCCGATCTCGGTGCGCCGCACCAACCCGGAGGCCGGCGAGACCGGCTGGGGCCTGGTCACCGCGGACGAGCCGATGCGTCCGGGCACGACCCTGGAGAACCTGTCCGGTCTGAAGACGCCGTTCCGCGTCCACGGCCGGGTCACCGCCGGTAACGCGGCCGGTCTGAACGACGGCGCCACCGCCTCGATCATCGCCAGCGAGGACTTCGCCCGCGAGAACGGCCTGCCGGTCAAGATGCGGCTCGTCTCCTACGCCTTCGCGGGCGTGGAGCCGGAGGTCATGGGCTACGGCCCGATCCCGGCCACGGAGAAGGCCCTCGCCAAGGCGGGTCTGTCCATCTCCGACATCGGCCTGTTCGAGATCAACGAGGCCTTCGCCGTCCAGGTCCTGGCCTTCCTCGACCACTACGGCATCGCGGACGACGACGAGCGCGTCAACCAGTACGGCGGCGCCATCGCCTTCGGTCACCCGCTGGCCTCCTCCGGCGTCCGTCTGATGACGCAGCTGGCCCGCCAGTTCGAGGAGCAGCCGAGCGTCCGCTACGGCCTGACCACCATGTGCGTCGGCTTCGGCATGGGCGCGACGGTCATCTGGGAGAACCCGCACTTCGAGGGGGACAAGTGAGCACCACCGCCGAGCTTCTGAAGCAGGCCGCGCAGCAGTTCCCCGACGAGGTCGTCACCAGTGCGCACGTACGCCACTTCGACCTGCCGTTCGGCGCCGGCCGCTTCGCGCTGATCACGCTGGACAACGGCTTCGACCACACCAAGCCGACCACCTTCGGCCCCGGCTCGCTGGCGAACCTGAACACCGCCATCGACCAGGTCGAGAAGGAGGCGGCGGACGGCGAGATCGTCGGCGTCGGCATCACCGGCAAGCCGTTCATCTTCGCGGTCGGCGCCGACCTCAAGGGCGTCGAGGTCCTCAAGGAGCACGAGCACGCGCTCGCCATCGGCAAGGGCGGCCACGACGTCTTCAAGCGTCTGGCGGGCCTGGCCGTGCCGACCTTCGCCTACTACAACGGCGCGGCGATGGGCGGCGGCGTCGAGGTCGGTCTGCACTGCACCTACCGCACGGTGTCGAAGGCCGTCCCGGCGTTCTCGCTCCCCGAGGTCTTCCTGGGCCTGGTTCCCGGCTGGGGCGGCTGCACCCTGCTGCCGAACCTGATCGGCGCCGAGAAGGCCGTCTCGGTCATCATCGAGAACTCGCTGAACCAGAACAAGCAGCTCAAGGGCAAGCAGGTCTTCGAGCTCGGCATCGCCGACGCGATCTTCGAGGGCGCCGACTTCCTGGAGCAGTCGCTGCTGTGGACCGCGCAGGTCCTCAAGGGCGACGTCCAGGTCGAGCGCCCGGTGATCGACCGCGGCGAGGCCTGGGACCAGGCTGTGGCCAAGGGCCGGTTCATCGCGGACTCCAAGGTGCACGGCGCTGCCCCGGCCGCCTACCGCGCCCTGGACATCATCGCGGCCGCCAAGAACGGCGACCTGCAGCAGGGTTACGACGCCGAGGACCAGGCCCTCGCGGACCTGATCATGAGCGGCGAACTGCGCGCCGGTCTCTACGCGTTCAACCTGGTCCAGAAGCGCGGCAAGCGTCCGGCCGGCGCCCCGGACAAGAGCCTGGCCCGCCCGGTCACCAAGGTCGGCGTCGTCGGCGCCGGTCTGATGGCCTCGCAGCTGGCCCTGCTCTTCCTGCGCCGCCTGGAGGTGCCGGTCGTGCTGACCGACATCGACCAGGAGCGGGTCGACAAGGGTGTGGGCTACGTCCACTCCGAGATCGACAAGCTGCTCGGCAAGGGCCGGATCAACCAGGACAAGGCCAACCGCCTCAAGGCGCTGGTCACCGGTGTCCTGGACAAGGCCGAGGGCTTCTCCGACGCGGACTTCGTCATCGAGGCCGTGTTCGAGGAGATCGGCGTCAAGCAGCAGGTGTTCGCGGAGGTCGAGGCGGTCGCCCCGGCGCACGCGATCCTCGCGACCAACACCTCCTCGCTGTCGGTGACGGAGATGGCGTCGAAGCTGAAGCACCCCGAGCGGGTCGTGGGCTTCCACTTCTTCAACCCTGTCGCGGTGCTGCCGCTGCTGGAGATCGTCCGCGGCGAGAAGACCGACGACGCCTCGCTCGCGACCGCCTTCGCGGTGGCCAAGAAGCTGAAGAAGACCGCGGTTCTGGTCAAGGACGCCCCGGCGTTCGTCGTGAACCGCATCCTGACCCGCTTCATGGGCGAGATCCAGAACGTCATCGACGAGGGCACCCCGGTCGAGGTCGCCGAGAAGGCCGTCGAGCCGCTCGGTCTGCCGATGTCCCCGCTGGTGCTGCTGGAGCTGGTCGGTCCCGCGATCGGTCTGCACGTCTCGGAGACCCTCAACCGGGCCTTCCCGGACCGCTTCAAGGTCTCCCCGAACCTCAAGGCGGTCGTGGAGGCGGGCAAGCGCGGCTTCTACGTCTACGACAGCGGCAAGCCGGAGCTGGACCCGGAGGTCGCCGCGCTGCTGAAGCAGGGCGACGCCGTCCTGACCGAGGAGCAGGTCCGCGCCCGGGTCCTGGACGCGGTGGCACAGGAGATCGGGCTCATGCTCGACGAGGGCGTCGTCGCCGAGGCCCAGGACATCGACCTGTGCCTCATCACCGGCGCCGGCTGGCCCTTCCACCTGGGCGGCATCACGCCGTACCTGGACCGCGAGGGCGTCTCGGAGCGCGTGAACGGCAAGAAGTTCCTGGCGCAGGGCGTGGCCAGCGTCCCCGCGTAACGCTTCGCTGACGAACGCCGGTGCCTGCGCTCCTGTCGGAGTGCAGGCACCGGCGTCTGCGTGAGGCGTGTCAGCCCGCGCCCTGGCGGCCGTCCTCGACATGGACGACGTGCAGCCCGGTGCCGTCCTGGTCGCGCCGGGAGCGGCCGAGGATGCCGACGGCCAGGTGCGTGGGATCGGCGGGGTCGTCCAGCGGGACGAAGGTGACGACGTCCGGGTGATGGCCCGTCACCAGCCAGCCCTCGCCGTTGTTCAGTTCCAGCACCCGGAAGTCGCCCGCGGGGCCTCCCACCCGTACCGGCCCGAACTCCCGGAGGATCTCGGTGGCCTGGGCGGCCGGGTCCCCGGTGGGCCGTTCGAGCACCACGCAGGTGCCGTGCTCGAACAGCACCCATGTCTTTCCGGAGCCGGCGAGGAGACGCCGCCAGGTGTCGATGAGAGTCTCGGTGTCCACGCCGGCCATCATGGCGCACTCAGACCTGCCGCCACGCCTCCAGGGCCAGTCCGGGCTCGGACTTGCGGCGGGTCAGCAGGAGTTGGCTGGTCGACGGGGACAACGTTGCCGCCACGACCCGGCCGTCCTGGTCCGTCGTCAGGGACACCGTCGCGTCCACCGGCAGGCGCGGGCCCGACTCGGTCCACCAGGCGCCCGCCGACTCCAGTTCGGTCGGGTAGGCGGCGAAGGCGACGCGGCCGCTCGCCGAGCGCTGGGCGAGCAGGGTGCAGTCGTGGCCGTCGAGTTCGCAGCGGACCGCCGAGAGCGGGCCGGAACCGGCCGAGGGCAGCAGGGTGACCGGTTTGCCGCCGGGGCGCCAGGCGCACAGGCCGCCGTCCGTGTCGGTGTAGAAGAGCGTCGTGCTGTCGGCTGAGGTGGCCAGGGCGTAGAGGGTGCCCGGGCGGACCGAGGTGCGCAGGGACTCCGTCAGGACCGGTTCGGCACCCGCCTCCTCCTGGCGCCAGTGGCGGAGCCCGTCGGGGACGGCCGCGTACAGCTCGACCCGGCCGGACTCCCCCGTCACCGCCGCCAGACCGTCCCGGACGTTCTCGCCCTTCAGGTCCCGCCAGGCCGCCCAGCCGCCCTTCTCCTTCTGCGCGAGCAGGCGCACCCCGCCCTGGCCGTCGGGCACGAAGACATGGGCGCGGCCCTGGGCGTCGACGGCGACCGCGGGCGTACCCGTGCGGTCGCCCTTCTTCTGCGGGTGGCCGAGCGGGTTCCAGTCCAGGGCCGCGAGGCGCGGGCGGAAGTGGGTGGAGTGCACGAGTCCCGACTCGCCCTTGACGGTGGGCCGCCAGGACACCAGGTGGGCGTAGCCGTCGCTGCCCTGGCCGAGCGCCAGGACGGGGTGCAGCTTCTGGTCGCCGCCCACCGTGCGCGGGGTGGTCCAGGGGCCGCCGGGTTCGCGCTCCGCCCGGCACAGGACGGCGTCGCCCGACAGCTGGTAGACACTGAGCCGGCCGTCTCGGCCGCGCAGGAGCCAGTCGCCGTTCACCGGTTCACTCTAGCCGCGGACCGCATGCGAACCCTCGCCGCCCCTGGTCACAGCCGCTTCGCCGAGCGGAACAGCTTGGCGTAGAAGCCGTCGCCGTCCAGGCGCGAGACACCGCCCTGGTCGCCGATCGTGGGGCCGTTCTGCTCCTTGCGGCTGGAGATGAAGACCTTGTGGCCCTCGGTGTCCGGGCCGAGGTAGATCGCGGAGTGGTCCATGTGGTTGGCGGTGCGGTGGTCCATCTTGAAGAACAGCAGATCGCCGGGCTGGAGGACGTCGATGTTCTGCGGCCGTACGTACCAGGGGCTCGGGCCCTGGATCTTGATGATGTCGACGCCCTCCTTGCCGCGGGCCATGCCGTCGGCGGTGCGCGGCAGCCCGTCGCCGTGGTCGTTGTCGGACATCAGCGGGTAGCGGGCCCGGTAGCCGTAGACCAGGCGCAGATAGCCGGAGCAGTCCACGGCGCGCAGGCGGTCCTGCTGCGGGTACTTGGTGACACCGTCCCGGAAGGTGTACGGGATGCCCAGGTAGTCGTAGAAGTCGGTCTGCTCGAAGCGGTCGACGCCGTCGGCCTTGAGGGGGCCGTAGGTGGCGTGCCCGGCGTACTGGACGCCCTGGTCGTCCTTCTTGGCCGGCGCGCCCACGATGTACTGGAAGGCGAACGCGAAGACGTCGTCCTCCTCGCTGCCGTAGTACTGCTTGAACCAGTCCTTGAACCACTGCTGCTTCTCGGAGCCCATGGTCCAGGTCTCCGGCATCAGGCGGACCCAGTCGTCGGTGACGACCTTGGTGGTGGTGTTGGCCGGTTCGCTGAAGGTGCGGGTCGGGCCCTTGAGGGTCGCGGTACGGGCGCCGTCCGTGAAGGTGGCGATGACCGCGCCCTTGCCGTCGCGCAGCACCGAGCGCGCCGGGTTGTTCAGCCGTTCCCAGGTCTGCTTGCCGGTCGCCCCGCCCGAGCTGTGCAGGTTCTCGGTGATGCTCTGGGCGGCCGGGAGCTTCGCCTGCTCGTCCTTGCGCAGTTCGAAGGTGAAGTAGGCGCTGCCCGCGAGCAGCGCCAGGACCGTCACCGTGTGGACGACCGGGCGGCCTTTGCGCTTCGGCATGGTGGGGGCTCCAGGAATGCGTGCGTCGGATACGGGCGGGTTCAGGCGGTCGGCATGGCGCCGAGGAGGATGCCGGCGGTCAGCACCACATAGGTGGCGAGGGAGACCGACGCGACGGACAGCAGGGTCGCGCCCTTGGGCTGGCGGACCAGCTGATAGCCGATCAGGCCGGGGACGATGAAGCCGAGCGTCTGGTTGGCGTACAGCAGCGGGAACTCCATCTGCAGCACGATGATCACGGTGGCCTGGATGAGCACACCGCTGAGCACGACCGCCGCGAAGAGCCGCTTGCCGTACAGGATCACGAACTTCTGCATCAGCAGCGTGGCGAGGTACGTCAGCACGGTCACGCCGACGACGAGCGCGGCGCGCTGGAGATCCTCGATCAGGGTGAGGGCGAGCCAGCCCGGAGTGATCATGCCGCCCGGCGACAGGTTGGTCGTCAGGTAGCACATGAGCGAGAACATCAGGCCCAGGCCGATGCCGATCGCGGCGATCTCGGGGGTGAGGACGGAGGGGATCAACGCTGTTCTCCTGGGCTGTGCCACTGCTGGCTGTCGTCGGCGGAAGGCTGGGGCGGGATGCGGGGCTCGAACAGCCCGCGGGACGGGGCCGGTCGGCCGCTGTCGGCGGGTGCCTGGGGTGGGGCGGGCCGGCCGGCCGGGTCCGGCCGGGGCTCGGTCCAGGTGCCGTACGACTGCGCCTGCTCGTGCCCGGCCCGGTGCACCGGCTCCTCGTGCCGGTGGGGCTGTGCGGCGCTGCGCTGCACCGGAGGCTGCGGGACGTACGGCTGCTGTTGCTGGGCGTAGCGCGACTCGTACGCCTCCGAGTAGTGCTGGTAGGGGTCGATGCGGGGTGCGTACAGCTGCATCGTCTCCGAGGGGTCGACCCGGTCGGGCGCCGCTTCGGTCCGGCCGGCCGGTGCCGTGGCGACCGGCTCGTCGGGGCTGTCGTCCGGCGGGAGTTCGGCGAGGTGCTCCAGCAGGATCTCGCCCTGGCCGTGGATGTTGCCGATCGCGACCATCGACGAGTCCGCGCCGAGCATGTCCAGCATCTTGCCCATGAACTCCTCGGGGTCGCGCTTGTCGCCGCCGAGGTCCACGGCGCGCGAGCGGAACTCGGCGGGGATGGCGTCGATGGCGGACTTGGCCGGGTGGCCGATGACGAAGACGCGCTCGGGGTCGAGCTCGGGGATGATCTCGCCCATCTGGCCGTTGCGTTCGACGCGGTCGGGGCGGCAGTTGATGACCACGTTGAGCGGGCGGTGGATGGCGCCGAGGTCGAGCAGCTGGTTGATGTTCATCAGCGTCGACTCGGGGTCGTTGGCGGCGAAGACGTTGGCGAAGCGCAGCTTCTTGCCCTCGTGGGTCTGGTAGCGCTCGACGGAGAGGACACCGGGGTCCGGCGGGGCGTCGTACATGCCCTGCAGGGCCGTCTCGCGGTCCACGCCGAGGAGTTCGGCGACGGCCAGCGCGATGGCGACGTTCTCCTTGAAGGTGAACCAGCTGAACCCGCGCAGCTCCTCGTCCGTCACCGTCTCGGGGTCGGCGTAGATCAGCTTGCAGTTCCGGGCGTCCGCCTCCTCCTGGAGGATGTGGAAGCGGTCCTTCTCGGCGGTGACGCAGATGCCGTCCTCGGGCATCGAGCGGCACAGCGAGCGGGCCACGTCGTCCAGGGTGGGGCCCATCTCGGCGAGGTGGTCCTCGCGGACGTTGCACAGCACGCCGATGGTGGAGCGGATCAGCTTGGACTGGTTGATCTCCTGCAGGGCCGGCATGACGGCCATGCACTCGATGACCAGCGCGTCCGGCTTGTACGCGGCGGCGCGCCGCACGATGCCGATCTGCTCGACCACGTTGGCGATGCCGAACTTGCGGTAGACCGGCTCCTCGGTGGCGTCCGGGTGGATGAACCGGGCCGCGGTGCCGGTCGTCTTGGCGACGGTGGTGAGGCCTCCGCCGCGCAGGGCGCCCGCGCACAGCCGGGTGATGGAGGACTTGCCGCGGATGCCGTTGACCAGGACCCGGGTGGGGATGTGGTCCAGGTTGGTGAAGTGCCGCCGCTGTTCCACGATGCCTGCCGCGAGCAGTATCGCGCAGCAGACCAGCAGCACGGAGTAGAGGAAGAGCACGGGTGATCAGTTCCTTGTGTACTGCTGGGGTGGGTACTGCTGGGGCGGGTGCGGGTCCGGGTGCGACGGCGGCGTGTACGGCTCGGGCGGGTCCTGCCTCGGTGCGGAGGGCCGGGGCGGCGGGGTGCGGCGCGGCTGCTGTTTGCGCTGGTCCTGCAGTTGCTGCCGGATGAGTTCCAGGGAGCGGGTGACGGCGCCGACCTCGTCGTGGTGCTGCGGGAAGAGCACGGTCTTGCGGTCGCCCCCGGCCAGTGCCTCGGCCCGGTCGGCGAGGCCGCGCAGCGGCCGGGCGACGACGATGTGCAGCCAGCCCAGGCAGGCGACGGCCGCGGCGGCGCCGAGCAGACCGGCGAGGACCGTGCGGTTCTGGGTGTCGAACTCCGGGATGGCGAGCCGGTCGACCGGCTCCCAGCTGACCACGCTCCAGTGCAGTGACTCGGCCGAGCCGCTGCCGGAGAAGGGCGCGGCGGCGGCGATCCGCAGCCCGTTCTCCCGGTACAGCACCCCGTTGGGCCGCGGCTTCTTGCCGAGCCGCTGGGCGCTGGCCTCGACGAGGTCCGTCAGGTGCTGGTCGGGCAGCGACTGGAAGGCGAGGAAGCCGGTGTTGCCGGCGATGACCTTGTTCCGGTCGTCCACGAGCCGGACCACGCCGAGACCCGGCCGGCTCAGCAGGGCGTTGAAGAACTCGGGGCGGAACTCGCCGATCAGCCGGTCCCCGTCCCGGCCGGGTATCTCGGCGACGGCGACGACCACGGGCTCCTTGCCGCCGCGGCCGAGCAGCCGCAGGGGCTTGTCCGAGACGCGGTTCTGCCGGATCACCTTCGGGTCCTTGCCCTCGCGGGTCTTGATCTCGCCGGAGGAGTCGACGACGTAGAGGGAGCGGTAGCGCTTGTTCTCGTTGTAGGTGCGCTCCAGCACCGTCTCCATGGCGTCGGGTGCCGTCTTGTCGCCGATCAGGGAGGCCACCGACTGCAGGTCGGCGTCGCCCTCGTTGAGCGCGCGCCGAACCCGGTCGCTGAGCGTGTCGGTGCGTTCGCGCTGGTCGTTGACGAGCTGCCGGGGTATCTCGGCGGTGTTGTCGGCGCGGTTGAACAGCAGCATCAGCGGTGCGGCCCAGGCCAGCAGGAGCACGGCGCAGACCGCGAGGAGGGCGCGGGTGCCCACCCGGCGCGCCCCGCTGGGGCGTTCGGCCGCTCCGGTGGCCTCGGGGCTCTCGCCGAGCAGCTGCCGGCGCAGCCGTTCCAGGGCGCCGCCGATGCGGTGCGCCTCGCCGTAGCCGGGGACCGTGACGGGCCGGGTCAGATCGCCGCGGGTGAGCCGGCGGGACTCCAGGAACAGCCGGATGAGCGGGCGCTGCACGGTGCCCAGCAGCACCCCCACGGCCAGGGCGCCGACGACGAGCAGCGCGGCGCCCGCCGCCAGCCCGAACACCGGGGACTGGGTCCCGCCGGACTCCTCGGTCACCTTGACCATGGCGACCACGGACAGGCCGAGCCCGGTGGCGGTGGTGGGCTCGCCGGGCTCGGCCGCGGCGAGCGTGGCGTATCCGGCGACGGAGCGGTCGCCGAGCAGCTTGCCGCCGAGGAGGCTGCCGCTGACGCCCTGGTATCCGCCGCTGCCCGGTTCCTTGCTGCTGCGCGGATCCTGCTTCGCGCGGCGGGCGGCCTGCTCGGCGAAGTCCTTCAGCTGCTTGCGGGAGTCCGTGATGTCCTTGCGGTCGATGCTGTTGCGCGCGGACTCCGGTTCGGCGATGCCGTCGCTGCTGAGGATGGTGCCGCCCGCGTCTACCACGGCGATGGAGCGGAACTGGCCGAGGCTGATGCCGGGGAACTTCAGGTTCCGGGAGGCCACCAGCAGCAGCTGCGGCTTGCCCGGCCAGGTCAGCAGTCCGAAGGACAGCAGCCGCACCTCGCCGTTCTTCAGCCGGACCATGCGCGGGGCCAGCCCGTCCTCGCCACTGAGCGAGGAGAGGTCCATGGAGGTCAGCGGCACCGTCTCGCCGCGGGCCGCGACCAGCTTGCCGCTGCGGACCTCCACGACGGCCGTGCCCATCCACTTCTCGTAGGTGCTGCCGAGCTTGTCGAGGACGGCGTCGCCGGAGACCGGCTGCCCGGCGCTGAACAGCGCGGCGGAGCGGGTGATGTCCTTGACGGACTCGTCGATCGAGGCGCGCAGCGCGATGGCGCCGTCCTCGGCGAAGTGCTGCTGGGAGTTCAGCACCGCCTTCGGCACGCCGGCGTCGTCGACGCGGCCGAGCACGAGTGCCGTGATGGCGGCGAGCGTCAGCAGCAGCGCCGAGAGGACCGCGATCGGCGGGCGGATGCCTCCGATCAGCGACATGTCGGCTCGGCGGCGGGCTCGGTGCTGCCGCGCCGGGGGCGGTGACGCCAAGGGAGGTGTCCTCTCGTGAAAACGGGCTCCGGACGTGCCGACACTAAGGGCTCGCCCGGATACCTCAGACAGATAAGAGGGGCACTAAGTTGCAGTAAGTCCGACGTGATCTAGGCAACATCGCGCAACCGCCGGACAAGTTCGGACAAATACCTTGCCCTTGGGGATCGGTCCGGCATGGCGGCCTCTCCGGCAGGGGGCCTCTGCGGCCCTACTCGGGCAGCGGCGTGAGCGGCTTCAGCCCGTCCTCGGCCGCGCCGCGGTTCAGCAGGGTGCCCTCGGTGCGCTCGAAGGCCAGCCGCAGCCGGGCCTTCTGGGCGCCGGTGAGGTCGTGGTCGTCACGGAGCGCGGCCGGCACGTCCAGCAGACGGTAGTCCCGCACGTCGGCGTCGGTGTACGCGGCGGTGCCGCCGTCCCGGACGTTCTCGGCGTCCGGCGGGATCGTCAGCAGCGTCGGCTCGAACCGCGGCTGGACGTCCCAGTGGCCCTTGCCGTGCTCGGTGAACGTGAACCAGGCGATCACGCCTTCCTCGGTCAGCCCCGTCGGCACCTCGTGCCGGGCGATCTGGTTGCCGAGGCCGTAGGAGATCCAGGTCCCCTCGACCTTCTCCATCGGCTCCACCACGTGCGCGTGGTGGCCGATGACCAGGTTGATGCCGGTGTTCCGGGCGATCTGCCGGGCGAAGGAGATCTGCGAGCCCGACGGCTCCGGATGGTGCTCACGGCCCCAGTGCAGGGAGAGGATCACCACCTCGGCACCGGCCTTGCGGGCCCGCTGCTCGGCGGCCTTGATCCGGCCGAGGTCCTGCTGGTTGGCCAGCCAGGGCTTGTCCTTGGGCAGCGTGTGCGGCTCGTTGAAGCCGTAGGCGAAGGAGATCTGGGCGACCTTGACGCCCTTGACGTCCATGACGAGCGGGGTGCTCGCCTCCTTCGCGGTGCGGGCGGAGCCGGTGTGCTTCAGGCCGGCGGCGTCCAGCGCGTCGAGGGTGCGCTTCACCCCGTCGTAGCCGTGGTCGAGGGTGTGGTTGGAGGCGGTGGAACAGGTGTCGTAACCGATGTCCTTGATGGTCTTCGCCTGCTGCGGCGGCACCTGGAAGTCCGGGAAGCCCTCGAACGGCCCGTTCGCCGGGCCCATCACCGGCTCGAAGTGGCAGATCGCCAGGTCGGCCTTGCTGATCAGCGGCTTGATCCCGGCCATCATCGGCCCGAAGTCCAGCCCGTCCACGCCCTTGCCGGTGCGCTTGGCGTCCTTGCGCGCCTGGTCGACCAGTTCGGGGTGCATGAGGATGTCCCCGGCGGCCGCGACGGTGAAGGAGCGCCCGCCGCCCGAGGCACCGGCGTCGTCCGAGAGGAGTCCGCATCCGGAGACGGCGGCGAGGAGGGAGAGCGGGGTCAGCAGGGACAGCAGGGTCCGGCTACGGCGTCTGTTCACCGGGATATCTTGATACAACCATGAGAGCCCATCGCTCACGTCTCATAACGATCGCAACACTGCTGCTGCTCGTCACCGGTCTCGCGGCCGGTCTCACCGCCCTGCTCCGCACCCCGGGCGGCACTGCGGACGACGCCCGCGGGCCGGCGCCGAAGGGGGCCGAGCAGATCGACCTGTCCCGCGAGGTGGCGGACTACACGAGCCGGTTCGGTCCCGACCGGGGCTATCTGCCGCCCGGCCGGTCCGACCGCGAGGACATCGCCACGGCCATCGGCCTGTTGCTCGACGGTCACCGCAAACAAGCGGAAGAGCAACTCTCACAACGGGACTTCACCGTACGCACGGTCTTCGACCGGCCCTCCGGCCACCGCTACGCCGAGGTGGCCGACCGCACCGACTCCGCCGTGACACCACGCGGCTGGGGCCGGGTCTACCTGGATCTGGACCACCGCCCGAGCTGGTCGGTGCAGGTCCCGCATCCCGGCTTCGATCTGGGCACCGAGCAGCTGGGCGTGCGGGTGCTGCGCGGCTCACCGGGCGGGGTCCTGGTGATAGCAGGAGCACATCGCAAAGCCGGAGTCGGCAACTCCGCGGACGTTGCGCACCGCCTGGACACCGTCTTCCACGCCATCTGCGCCGAGCTGGCGCGTCGTGGGATGCCCGGGATCCAGGTGCACGGCTTCGCCGCGTCCGCCGTGCCCGGCTACGACGTGGTCGCCTCCACCGGTGCCGGGTCGGCGGGCCGGCAGGACGGCCGCGACCTGGCCGACGCCCTGCGCGGCCACGGCTTCCGGGTGTGCCGGGCCTGGGCGCGCTCCTGTCCGCTGGAGGGCCGGACGAACGTGCAGGGCCGGGTGGCCGACGCCGACCATGTGCCGTTCCTGCACGTCGAGTTCTCCCCCGAGGTGCGCGCGGGCGGGCGGCCCGCCGAGCGCGCGGCCGCGGCGATCACCGAGATCACCCGCCGGTGGGCGGGGAAACCCGTGACACACTGAGTCCGCCAGAAACACGGCAGAATAGGGCTGTTACCGACATGACGGACACTTCGGGTACTGCGCGCGGACCGCTCCCGCTGCTCGTCGTCGACGGCGCGAACGTCGTCGGGTCGGTGCCCGACGGCTGGTGGCGCGACCGCCGCGGCGCCGCCGAGCGCCTGCGCGACCGGCTGGCTCCCCTCGCCCGGTCCGGTGTGGCCGGCCTGCCCGGTCCGCTGGAACTGGTCCTGGTGGTGGAGGGTGCGGCCCGGGGCGTGGAGTCGGTGCCCGGGGTGCGCGTCGAGGATGCCCCCGGCAGCGGCGACGACCACATCGTGAACCTCGCGGCAGCGGCCGGCGACCGCCCATGCCTGGTCGTCACGGCCGATCGCGAACTACGCCGCCGGGTCCAGGAACACGGGGCCCAGGTGGCGGGGCCCCGCACGGTACTGGGCTGAGGCCACCGGCCGCCCGGGGCCGAGAGCCCGGCGTTCACATGGGACTGGGCCGCGAGGAACCCGGCCGGGTCCCTCGGCAGGGCCGCGCCCGGCAGCCGACAGCGCGTGGGGGCGCCCTGCCGGTGCGGCAGTCACGCCACCGGAAGCCGCACCGCGCCGCCGGTCCGCTTGGTGAGGAACGCCACGGCGACGGCGGCCCAGGCCGCACTCCAGCGCCCGCGGTCGACCTGCGCGTCCTCCGGTTGAGTCCGGCCGGCACCAACACATACAGCACCCCTGCCGCACCGTCCCCCCAGCAGCCCCGGGCGAGAAAGACCGGCAGCACTGCCGTG
>NZ_JBITGJ010000026.1:48129-67887 GCF_044456925.1 Streptomyces sp. NPDC050743 | reverse complement strand
CGTGAGCAGCCGGCCGCGGACCGCCGGCGGCAACAGCCCGAGCGAGATCCAGCACCCGCAGTCGGCCTGCGCCTCCTCCGGATTGAGCCCGGCCGGCACCAGCACATACAGCACCCCTGCCGCACCGTCGCCCCCAGCAGCCCCGGACGAGAAAGGCCCGCAGCACTGCCGTGAGCAGCCGGCCGCGGACCGCCGGCGGCAACAGCCCGAGCGAGATCCAGCACCCGCAGTCGGCCTGCGCCTCCTCCGGATTGAGCCCGGCCGAGACCAGCGCATACAGCACCGTCGCCCCCCAGCGGCCCCGGACGAGAAAGGCCCGCAGCGCTGCCGTGAGCAGCCGGCCGCGGACCGCCGGCGGCTACAGCCCGAGCGAGGTCCAGCGCATCGGGTGCGGATAGGGCCGGCACGGGCCATCTCGCGGGGCAGTTCGTGCTGGGCTGGGGCAGGTCGCGGGTGCGGCAGCGCTCGGGCGGCAGGTCCAGGTGTTCGGCGAGGCCTTCGCTGCGCATGCCGAAGACGTCCAGCGGTGCGGACCGGGCGAACCGGGGCGACCTGGCCGCTGTCCAGCGGGCCAAGCCAGGACGGCAGCGGCGGCCTGCGGTCCGCGACCGTTACGGAGTGTTTCCGGCGGACGGTCGGTGGGTCTCCGCGGTGGCGGTCTGCCCGCCCGGGGCCAGCCGGCTGTGGGTGCGGCCGTAGAAGAAGTAGACGGCGAAACCGATCACCATCCAGATGGCGAACCGCAGCCAGGTCTCGGCCGGCAGGTTGAGCATCAGCCACAGGGAGGCGCACACCGACAGGATCGGGATGACCGGGACCCACGGGGTGCGGAAGGCGCGCGGCAGGTCCGGGCGGGTCCGGCGCAGGATGATCACGCTGAGCGCGACGACGACGAACGCGAAGAGGGTGCCGATGTTCACCAGTTCGGCGAGCTCGCTGAGGCTGGTGAAACCGGCGACGACCGCGATGATCACGCCGAGCAGGATGGTCGGCCGGTGCGGGGTGCGAAAGCGTGGGTGGACGCGGGAGAAGAAGCGCGGCAGCAACCCGTCACGGCTCATCGCGAAGAACACCCGGGTCTGGCCGAGCAGCAGGATCATGCACACCGTGGTCAGGCCGACGGCGGCGCCGAAGCTGATCACACCCGCGAACCAGGGGTGCCCGATGGCCTTGAAGGCGTCGGCGAGCGGGGCCTCCACGGACAGCTTGGAGTACTTCTGCATGCCGGTGACGACGATGGAGACGGCGACGTACAGCACGGTGCAGATGAACAGCGAGCCGAGGATGCCGCGCGGCATGTCCCGCTGGGGGTTGCGGGTCTCCTCGGCGGCCGTGGCCACGATGTCGAAGCCGATGAAGGCGAAGAACACCACCGAGGCGGCCGTGAAGATGCCCATCACGCCGAAGTTGGCGGGCGCCCAGCCGAACATCAGCTGGATCAGCGGGGCCCTGAGATTGCCGCCGGCCGGCACCGGCTGGGCCTTGGGGATGAACGGCGAGTAGTTGCTGCCCGTGATGAAGAAGGCCCCGGCGATGATCACGATGAGCACGACGACCACCTTGATGGCGACGACGAGCGAGGTGATCCGGGCCGACAGTTTCATGCCGAGGACGAGGATGCCCGTGAGCACCAGCACCAGGGCGGCGGCGAGGATGTCGAAGCCGAAGCCGGAGGCCGTGTCCCGGCTGGCCAGATAGCCGGGCAGATGCCAGCCGGCGTTGTCCAGCAGCGAGCGGATGTAACCGGACCAGCCGACCGCCACCACCGCTGTACCGAGCGCGAACTCCAGGACCAGGTCCCAGCCGATGATCCAGGCGGGCAGTTCCCCCAGGGAGGCGTAGCTGAACGTGTACGCCGAGCCCGCCACGGGGACCGTGGACGCGAACTCGGCGTAACAGAGGGCGGCGAGCGCGCAGACCACGCCGGCCACCACGAAGGCGAGGGACACCGCCGGGCCGGCGTTGTTCTTGGCGACCTGTCCGGTGAGGACGAAGATGCCGGTGCCGATGATGACACCGACGCCGAAGACGGTCAGATCCAGCGCGGAGAGGGATTTCTTGAGCGAATGCTCCGGTTCCTCGGTGTCCTGGATGGACTGCTCGACGTTCTTCGTCCTGAACAGCGCGCTGCTCACGTACCTACCTCCCACGCTCGGGGGCCACGCCCTGGCCCGTCATGATCGAGAGGGTCGGGATGCGTATGCCCCGGCACAGGCAGGTTCACGCAGACGGGCCGGTTCCGCCACCGCAAGGTGTGGCGTGACCGGCCCGTTGCGGGAGCGTTCGCGTCAGTCGCGCGCGGGCTCGACCGAGTCCACCTCGGCGGCCGTACGGTCGTACCGGCCATCCAGCTTGGCGACGAGCCCGGTGACCTGGCGGGCGATGTCCGGGGCGGTCAGGCCGATCTCGGCGAGGACCTCGGCGCGGGAGGCGTGGTCGAGGAAGCGCGGCGGGATGCCGAAGTCGCGCAGCGGCACGTCCACGCCGGCGTCGCGCAGGGCCTGGGCGATCGCGGAGCCGACGCCGCCGGCCCGGCTGTTGTCCTCGACGGTGACGACGACCTGGTGCCGCTCGGCCAGCGGGGCCATCGCCTCGTCGACGGGCTTGACCCAGCGCGGGTCGACCACGGTCGTGGAGATGCCCTGCTTGTCCAGCAGGCCGGCGATCTCCAGGCACATCGGGGCGAGGGCGCCCACGGAGACGAGCAGCACGTCGGGCCGGTCGGTGCCGGGCTCGCGCAGCACGTCCATGCCGCCGATCCGGCCCACGGCCGGTACGGCGGGCCCGACGGCGCCCTTGGAGAAGCGCACCACGGTCGGCGCGTCGTCCACCGCGACGGCCTCCCGCAGCTGGGCCCGCACCTGCTCGGCGTCGCGCGGGGCGGCCAGCCTGAGCCCCGGCACGACCTGCAGGATCGACATGTCCCACATGCCGTTGTGCGAGGCACCGTCCGTACCGGTGACACCGGCCCGGTCCAGCACGAACGTCACCCCGCACCGGTGCAGGGCCACGTCCATGAGGACCTGGTCGAAGGCGCGGTTGAGGAAGGTGGCGTAGACGGCGAAGACGGGGTGCACCCCGGCGTACGCGAGGCCCGCCGCGGAGACGGCGCCGTGCTGCTCGGCGATGCCGACGTCGTACACCCGTTCGGGGAAGCGCTTGGCGAACTTGTCGAGACCGACCGGCTGGAGCATGGCGGCCGTGATGGCGACGATGTCCTCGCGCTCCTCGCCGAGCCGGACCATCTCGTCGCCGAAGACGGAGGTCCAGTCGGCGCCCGAGCTGGCGATCGGCAGGCCGGTGTCCGGGTGGATCTTGCCGACGGCGTGGAAGCGGTCCGCCTCGTCCTGCAGGGCGGGCTGGTAGCCGCGGCCCTTCTCGGTGAGGCAGTGCACGATGACCGGCCCGCCGAACCGCTTGGCGCGGGCGAGGGCGGACTCCAGCGCCTCGATGTCATGGCCGTCGATCGGGCCGACGTACTTCAGGCCCAGGTCCTCGAACATGCCCTGCGGGGCGATGAAGTCCTTGAACCCCTTCTTCGCCCCGTGCAGGGTCTCGTACAGCGGCCGGCCGACGACCGGGGTGCGCTCCAGGAGCTCCTTCGTGCGGGCGAGGAACCGCTCGTAGCCGTCCGTCGTGCGCAGGGTCGCCAGGTGGTTGGCGAGGCCGCCGATGGTGGGGGCGTACGACCGCTCGTTGTCGTTGACGACGATGACCAGCGGGCGGTCCTTGGCGTCGGCGATGTTGTTCAGCGCCTCCCAGGCCATACCGCCGGTGAGCGCCCCGTCGCCGATGACCGCCACGACATGGCTGTCCCGCTTCTTCAGCTGGTTGGCCTTGGCGATGCCGTCGGCCCAGCCGAGCACCGTGGAGGCGTGGCTGTTCTCGATGACGTCGTGCTCGGACTCCGCCTGCGAGGGGTAGCCGGACAGGCCGCCCTTCATCTTCAGCCTGGAGAAGTCCTGCCGGCCGGTGAGCAGCTTGTGCACATAGGACTGGTGGCCGGTGTCCCAGAGGACCTTGTCCTTCGGCGAGTCGAAGACGCGGTGCAGGGCGATGGTCAGCTCCACCACGCCGAGGTTGGGGCCGAGGTGGCCGCCGGTCTTGGAGACGGCGTCGACGAGGAAGGTCCGGATCTCCTCTGCCAGCTGGTCCAGCTCCTCCAGGCTGAGCCGGTCCAGATCGCGCGGTCCCCTGATGCGGGTCAGCAGCGGCACCCGTGCCTCCTTGCAGTAGAGCTGATCGAGCTTTCGCCGGGCTCGCCAGAGTCTAATGTTCCGGCTTTGCACGACACGACAGCGCCCGGCACGTTTCAGCGTGCCGGGCACGGTGGGCGCGCCGCAGGGGCGCGGGGCCGCAACCCCACGCCCCTGCGGCGGCTAGGCGTTACGCACGCCCCGCGGTCTTCTGCGTCTTGCGCGTCACCGCGTCGATCACGACCGTGGCCAACAGCACACCACCGGTGATCATGTACTGCACCGGCGAGGCGATGCCCTCCAGCGCGAGGCCGTACTGGATCGAGACGATCACCAGCACACCGAGGAGCGCGTTCCAGGTGCGCCCACGCCCGCCGAACAGCGAGGTGCCACCGATGACCGCCGCGGCGATCGCGTTCATCAGCAGGTCACCGCCACCGGCGCCCTGGTTGGCGGACGCGATCTTGGAGGCGATGAACAGACCGCCGATCGCGGCGAACGTGCCGGAGATGGCGAACACCGAGATGCGGACCATGTCCACGTTGATACCGGCACGGCGGGACGCCTCCACGCTGCCGCCGAGCGCGAAGACCTTGCGGCCGTAGGAAGTGCGGCGCAGCGCGAAGTCCGTGATGAACAGCACGGCGACGAAGACCACCACGGCCAGCGGCAGGCCCTTGTACTGGTTGAAGACGATCGCGGCGGCGAAGGCCACGACGGCCAGCAGCACGGTACGCAGGACGGTCTCGCTCAGCGGGCGGGACGGCACACCGGCGGCTTCGCGGCGCTTGTTGCCGAAGTAGGAGCTGAGGAAGAACAGCACCGTCACCGCGATGGCCAGGCCGTAGGCGGCGGCCACGTCGGAGAAGTAGTAGCTGGTCAGCTTGGCGACCACGCCGTTGTCGTTCAGGTTGATCGTGCCGTTGTCGCCCAGGATCTTGAGCATGAAGCCGTTCCAGAACAGCAGACCGGCCAGGGTGACCGCGAAGGCCGGCACGCCGATCTTCGCGAAGAAGAAGCCCTGCAGCGCGCCCGCGACCGTTCCGGTGAGGATCGACAGCACCAGCGCCAGGATCTCGTTCATGCCGTGGGTGACGTTGAGCACCGCGAAGGTGGCGCCCGCGACACCGGAGAGCGAACCGACCGACAGGTCGATCTCGCCGAGCAGCAGGACGAACACGATACCGACGGCGATCATGCCCGTGCCGACCATGGCGACGGAGATGTCGGAGAGGTTGCCCGCGGTGAGGAAGTTGGAGTTCAGGCTCTGGAAGATGATCCAGATGATCGCCAGACCGACGACGACCGGGATGGAGCCGAGGTCACCGGCCTTCATCTTGCGCTTGAACTCGGTGACGTAGCCGGCGAGGCCCTGTTCACGCACCAGCAGACGGGGATCGACGGCGACGTCGGAGCCGCGCGCCGCCTCGGGGTTCTCCACGGGGACGTCCTCGGGGGGCGTGGAGGTCTTGTCGATGCTCACTTCTTGATCTCCCCATTGCTGCGCGCCGCACGACGGGTCACGGCGTTGTCCGTGGCGCCGGTGATGGCGGAGATGATCTCTTCCTGCGAGGTCGACTTGACCTCGAAGACGCCGTTGTTGCGTCCCAGACGCAGGACGGCCACCTTGTCGGCGACGGCCTTGACGTCGGCCATGTTGTGGCTGATGAGGATCACGGCGTGACCGCGCTCCCGCAGCCGCTCGACCAGGTCGAGGACCTGGGCGGTCTGCTCCACGCCGAGCGCGGCGGTGGGCTCGTCGAGGATGACCAGCTTGGGCGCGCCGAGCATGGAACGGGCGATCGCCACGACCTGGCGCTGACCGCCGGAGAGGGAGGCGATCGGGATGCGGACGCTGGGAATGCGGATGGAGAGCTGGTCCAGCAGCTCGCGCGAGCGCCGCTCCATCTCGACCTCGTCCAGCACACCGCGGCGGCGGATCTCCCGGCCGAGGAAGAGGTTGCCGACGACATCGATGTTGTCGCACAGCGCGAGGTCCTGGTACACCGTCGCGACGCCCAGGTTCTGGGCGTCGTGCGGCTTGTTGACCTGGACGGCCTTGCCTTCCCATTCGATGACGCCCTCATCGATGGGGTGCACGCCGGCGATCGTCTTGACCAGCGTGGACTTTCCGGCACCGTTGTCGCCCACCAGGGCGACCACCTCACCGGCGTGGACCTCAAGCTCTACGTCGGTGAGCGCCTGAACGGCACCGAACCGCTTGGAGACCCCGCGCAACGCCAGCACGGGCGTAGCGGACACGTGAACCATCTCCTTCGCCGCCTGACCCGGCGGGAGGTTGTGCAGAAGTTTGGGGGGTAGTTCCGTCCGGCGCCCCGCACCGAGCTTGCGGGGCTGTTTGGTTGCGCGGGGCGCCGGAGGAGCTTGTGGGCGCCTTCCTACCGCTAGGGAAATTCAAGGGTGGATTCCCCTAGTTGGAAAGGCGCGTGCGGCTGATTACTTCAGGCCGATCTTGTCGCAGGCGGCCTTGTACTGCGGGGTGCAGATGTCGGTCACCGTGTAGACGCCGTCCTTGATGACGGTGTCCTTGATGTTGTCCTTGGTCAGCGCGGTGACGGGCACCAGGACCGAGGGCACCTGCTTGGTGGTCGGGCTGTCGACCTTGTCCTTGGCGACGGAGTCGAGCGACTTGCCCTGGGCGAGGTCCACGGCCATCTCGGCGGCGGCGGCGGCCTCGGGAGCGTACGGCTTGTAGACGCTCATGTACTGGTCGCCGGTGACGATGCGCTGGACACCCGCGAGCTCCGCGTCCTGGCCGGTGACCGGGACCTTGATGCCCGCCTGCTTGAGGGCGGTGATGATACCGCCGGCCATGCCGTCGTTGGCGGAGTAGACGCCGACGATGTTCTTCTTGCCCAGAGCGGAGATGGCGCCCTCCATGTTGGAGTTGGCGTTCTCCGGCTTCCACTCCTTGGTGTCGTACTCCTTGCCGACGTTCACCTTGCCGTCGAGCACCTCGTGGGCGCCCTTCTTGAACTGCGCGGCGTTCGGGTCGGTGGAGGAGCCGTTCATCATGACGATCTTGCCGGACTTGGCCTTGGAGCCCAGGGCCTTCAGCAGGGCCTCGCCCTGGGTCTTGCCGACCGTCTCGTTGTCGAACGAGGTGTACGCGTCGATCGGGCCCTGCGCCAGGCGGTCGTAGGCGACGACCGGGATGCCGGCGTCCTTGGCCTTCTGGACCGAGTTCTTGATGGCCGCGGCGTCCACCGCGTCCACGATCAGCACGTCCACCTTGTTGGTGACCATGGTGTCGACCTGCTGGTTCTGCAGGCTGGCGTCCTGCTTGGCGTTGGCGTAGACGATCTGGCCCTTGCCGTTGGTGAGCTCCTTGACCTTCTTCTCGATCAAGGGGCGGTCGAACTTCTCGTAACGGGCGGTCTGGTTCTCCGGCAGGAGCAGACCGACCTTGATGGCGTCGCCCTTCTTGGGGCTGGAGGACTTGGAGGAGCCACCACCGGACTCCTTGGCGCTGCCACAGGCGGCGAGAGAGACGGCCATGGCACCAGCAGCAACGGCGAAGGCCGCACGACGCATACGCGTGTTCACTTCAGAAACCTCCCTGACGAGGCCGCGTCGTTGCGGCCGAGGTGGCTGGAAGTCAACTCGGCCACACGTGCGACGTCAAGAAGTAAATCCTTAACGAGATGGCAACGGTGCCATCCGTTCTCTAAGTGAAGGCAGGAGCCGCCACGGACAGCGACCCGTCCAAAAGGGTCGAATCACCCATCTCGCTGAGGGCGAGGGCGAGCGCTCCGAGCACCTCGGCGCGACCGCCAAGTGCCCCCGGGAGAACGGACAGTTGACGCGCCGCACTGGGGATGGCGTAGCGGCCCACGGACTCCCTGATCGGCCCGAGCACCAGCTCACCGGCCTCGGCGAGATCACCACCGAGGACCACCCGGCTCGGGTTGAGGAGATTGCAGAGATTGGCCACCCCACTGCCGATGTGGCGGCCGACGTCGGCGATCACCCGACGGCAGCCCGGGTCTCCGTCCCTGGCCAGCCGTACGACGCCCTCCATGGTCAGGTCGGGGCCGTGACTGGGCTGGAGCAGCGGGAGCACATAGCGTGCGGCCGCGAACGTCTCCAGGCAGCCACGGTTGCCGCAGCGGCAGACCGGGCCGGATTCATCGAGTGTAATATGTCCGATTTCTCCGGCCGTGCCGCCCGGACCCCGGTAGATCTTCCCGTCGATCACCAGACCCGCGCCGACACCGCTCGCGACCTTGATGTACGCGAGGTCGCGGACCCCCTTGCCGGCGCCCCACACCAGCTCGCCGAGGGCGCCCAGGTTGGCGTCGTTGTCCACGTGCACGGGCACGCCGAGCCGCTCGCGCAGCTCCTCGGCGGGCTTGGCGCCGGTCCAGCCCGGCAGGATCGCGGTGGAGCCCAGCGTCCCCGACTCCACGTCGATCGGACCGGGCACGCCGAGCCCCACGCCGGCCACCTTGGACCGGTTGACGCCCGTTGCCGCGATCAGACGGCTGACCAGCTCCTCCGCCCGGTCGAAGCCCTGCGCGGCGGAGGCGTCGACGTCCAGCGGCTCGGCCTCCTCGGCCAGCACCTGGTGGGCGAGGTTCCCGATCGCGACGCGTAGGTGGGTGTGCCCGAAGTCGACGCCGATCACAATCCCGGCGTCCCCGCTCAGACTGACGCTGCGGGCCCTGCGCCCGCCCGCCGACGTGGGCGTGACCTCGACGGTTCCGCCGTCCTTCAGCTCCCGCACGATGTTGGAGACGGTCGCGGCGGACAGACCGGTCGTCCGCGCGATCTCCGCCTGCGTGAGGGACCCGGCCAAGCGTACGGCCCGTACGACCCGCTCCAGGTTGGCTCGGTGCAGCGACGACTGCGACCCTGGAGTCTCCACGACGACCTCCTGAGCGCGGGGCCGCTCCGGCGAGGCCCCGCGTATGTCCAACTAGTGAACTCTAAGCTGAGCCGTTCGGGGTGTCTTCCGTCAAGAGGTTGAACCGTTTCCGGGTATCCGGACGCACGTGCGTACGCCGCCCCGGAAGCCGGAGCGGCGTGCGCACGGACGGTCGCGGAGCGTGCCGCTACTTGAGGGTCGCCGAGGTCAGACCCGCCTGCACCTGGCGCTGGAAGGACAGGTAGACGACCAGCATCGGGATCATCGCGATGGTCACACCCGCGAACAGAACCGGCAGGTCGGAGGCGTATCCCTGCTGCTGTTGCAGCTGGATCAGCCCCTGGGTGAGGACATAGCGCTCGGGGTCGGAGCCGCTCTGCGGCTGCATGAGCACCGTGGGCAGGATGAACTGGTTCCACTGGCCCAGGGTGTTGAAGATCCCCACGCTGATCAGGCCGGGCTTGGCCATCGGCAGCATCACCTGGAAGAAGATCCGGGTGTGCGAGGCGCCGTCCAGGACCGCCGCCTCGAAGACCGCCGTGGGCAGGGTCCGGAAGAAGGCGTGCATGAAGAACACCGTGAACGGCATCGAGTAGGCGATGTAGACCAGGATCAGGCCCTGGTAGGTGTTCAGCATGTCCAGCCGCTTGACCATGAAGAACAGCGGGACGAGGGCCAGGAACACCGGGAACATGGCGCCGGCGACGAAGAAGTAGTACAGCAGCCGGTTGCCCCAGAACTGGTACCGGGCCAGCACATACGCGGCCATCGAGCCGAACAGCATGGTCAGCGGCACCGAGAACACCAGGACGATCACGGTGTTCAGGAAGTAGTCCCCGATGCCCTTGCTCCAGGCCCGGTGGAAGACGTCGAAGGACCAGCTGTGCGGCCAGCCGAAGGCGGAGCCGCCGATCTGCGCGTCGGTCTTGAAGGAGCTCAGCACCAGCCACAGCAGCGGCAGCACGATCAGCAGCGCCCACAGGGCGAGGAAGCCGTGCGAGAAGACGTTCAGTACGACGCCCTCGCCACGGCGGTCGCCGGGCCGGACGGGCACCTTGGCCACGGGCCCCTCGGCCGGAGCGGGGGCGGTCTCCTTGAGTGCGGTCATCGTCGTTACTCCCGCTCAGAACTCGATGCGCTCGCGGCGGGTGGCGCGCAGCGTGACGACGGACAGGATCAGGGTGAGCAGCAGCATGACCACGCCCATCGCGCAGGCGTAGCCGCTCTTGCCGTAGTAGAGGAAGTTGCGCATCATCACGGTCGCCATCACGTCGCTGTGATGGTCGGGACCGCCGCCGTACGCGCCCATGCTCTGGGTCATGGAGGACACCAGCACGAACATGTCCATGGCGACGATGCCGAGGTAGACCCAGGCGGTCTGCACGGTGTCCCACAGCAGCGGCAGGGTGATGCGGAAGAAGGACTGGTTGCGGCTCGCGCCGTCGATCAGCGCGGCCTCGTAGATGTCCTTCGGGATCGACTGCATGGCGGCCGAGAACAGCACCAGGTAGAAGCCCACGCCCTGCCAGATGACGGCCACCATGAGCGCCCACAGCACCAGGTTGGGCTCGTTCAGCCATTCCACCGGGTTGTCGGCGTCGACCAGGCCGATCTTGATCAGCGCGCCGTTGAGCAGACCGCCGCCGTCACTGCGGTACACCGCGTTGAACAGCACGGCGAGGATCGCCAGCGACAGCACCTGGGGGAAGAAGTAGACGATCTTGTAGAACTTCGACCCCGCGACACCCTGCACTCCGCCGGCCCTGCTGCGTCCGCCCGCGTTCAGCATGAAGGCGAAGAACAGGGCGAGCAGAATCGTGATCACCGGGATGAATATCAGGAACAGGATGTTGTGCCACACGGCCTCCAGGAACACGTCGTCCTGGAACAGCGCCTTGTAGTTGTCCAGACCGACGAAGCTGAAGGTCTGCGACTGCCCCTTCCAGTCGGTCAGTGAATAGCCGAACGTCTGGATGTACGGCCAGATCACGAAGATCAGATAAAGCGCCACGGGACCGAAGAGAAACCCCGCGACGAACCGGTACTGCCCTTTGCGCATGGCGTTCCTGCCCTTGATGTTCCGGTGAGCGCCAACGCCCCAGGGGCGCGGGGAACTACGCGACCGGCCACGACGGACCGGAACCCGAAATTCCATCCGCGCCCCTACGGCGCTCAGGCGAATTTCACTCGTGCCGGTTCTTCTTCGACGCCGGGTCCTTCGCCTGCTTGTCCACGGCCGCCTGACACCTCTTCAGCCATTCCTTCGGCTGAATCCGCTTCGCCATGAGCTCATTGGACGCGTTCTGGATCGCCGTGTCCATCTCGCTGTACCACTCGGGATACAGATACCGGAACGTGTTGGAGCCGGCCGCCTTGGACGCCTCCACCGTGGACTGCGTACCGGGCCGCAGCTTCACGCTCGGGTCCACGCCGTCCTGCAGGATCGTCAGGGAGTTGGCCTCCTTGGCGAACAGCGTCGACCACTCCTTGGACAGCATCCGCCGCATGAACTCCTTGGCGCCGGGCAGGTTCGCCGCCTTCGCCGGGATGATGAACGGCTCACCGGAGCCGGCCCGGATCGCCTCGAACGGCATCTTGCTGCCGGACAGCAGCGGCATCGGCAGGAACTTCATGTCGAAGTCCGTCGGCGTCTGCTTCAGCTGCTCGTTCTCCAGCCAGGAGCCGCAGGTGATGAACGCGGCCTTGTACTGGTTCCACCGGGTCTGCGACTCGGTGTGGGTCAGGCCGTTGGTGCCGGGCATCAACAGGCCCTTCTCGACGACCTCGTAGATCGCCTCGACGCCCGCCTGGGCCGCCGCGGAGCCGACGAACGCCTTCGGGTCCAGGTTGTCGATCGCCTTGACCGCGTCGATGCCGCCCTTCTTGGCGATCATGTCCATGATGGCGACATTGATGTAGTAGGGGTACTTGCCCTGGTGGGCGAGACCGCCGATGCCCTGCTTCTTGGCGTCCTGGCAGATGGCCAGGAAGTCGTCCCAGGTCTTCGGCGGCGTCCAGCCCTTCTCCTTGAAGAGCTTGCCGGAGTACCACAGGCCCCACACCGTGTAGATGTAGTTGAGGGCGACGACCTTGCCCTCCTGGACGCCCGGGTCGAGCGTGCCGGGGATCAGGGTGTCGCGGACCTTCTTGCTCGGGTCGTCCACCGAGGGCGCGTCGAGCACCTCGGACAGGTCGAGCAGCGAGCCGTTCTTGTACAGGACGTCGATCTTGATCTGCTGGGCGCCGGAGTCGTCCACGACGTCCGGCGGGTTGCCGGCGTTGAAGCGCGGCTGCAGCTTGCCGGTGATCTCCTGGGTGCCGGTGTGGGTCGAGGTGATGCCGAGCTTCTTGCTGAAGTCGGCCTCCCACGCCTTGGCGTAGTCGTCGCCGTAGCCGCCCTTGAAGACGACGACGTCGAGTTTGCTGCCGCTCTTCGCGCCGAAGGGGTTGTCCTTGGACGCCTTTCCCTTGGTGTTGCCCTCGTTGGAGTTGTCGCCGTCTCCGCCGCCGCTCGCACAGGCGGACAGAAGGCCCATCGCGGGCGTGGCCACCAGGCCCAGCGCGGCCGAACGCTTGATCAGATCGCGGCGGCCGACACCTTCGCCACCGTGGTGCGCAGTGGATCCCATGCTCAAGTCCTCGCCTTCTCCAGGACTCAGGCGGTGAACCGGATCCTCCCCGGCACCGCGGTCGGGTAGTGCTGGGTCGTGCAGAGTAGTGCTGGGTCTTGCTGGAAGTGCCGACAGGTATAGTCCACTTCCCGCCAGCGGAGCAAGATCGAATGCAGGGTTGGCCATGGGTCTTTTCCGAGTTGAGACCTCGCGGAAATATGAGCCCCCTGTGGAGCGCCCGGCGGAAAAACTCGCGGCATAAGTGCCTGAATGCCACACCCAACACCCTTGACACCACGGGCCACTTGACGCCCTACTGGTTCCTGCGCACCGAAGTTGACAACGTTGTCCAGAGCGGTCGCAGGAGGGGAATCCGTAGATGCAGCGGAGAACTCGGCACAGATGGGGTCCGGCGGTCGTCCTCACGGCCGCCTTTGTCATGGCCGTCGGCGCACAGGGCGCGGCGGTCGCCCTGACCGCCAAGGCTCCGGCAGCCGACCGGGAGTTCGCATCCTCGTTCGAGACGGGCGATCCGGCACCGGACTGGCTCAACACCGTCGACACCGCACCGGACGGCACCAAGCGCGCCTCGGGCGTCGACGGCGGCTACAGCACCGGCATACCGGGCAATGTGAACGACCATGTCACCGAGGTCCGGGCCAGCGGCGAGAACACGGGCGCGGGCGAGGTCAAGGAGAACCTGGCCGACGGCGAGCCCGGCACCAAGTGGCTGACCTTCGAGCCCACCGGCTGGGTGGAGTTCGACCTCGACAAGCCCGTCAAGCTGGTGACGTACGCGCTCACCTCCGCCAACGACTACGCCGAACGCGACCCGAGAGACTGGACGCTGCTCGGCTCCACCGACGGCAAGGACTGGAAGACGGTCGACACCCGCGCGGGCGAGACCTTCTCCGAGCGGTTCCAGACCAAGTCCTACGACCTGGCCGAGCCCGCCGAGTACCAGCACTTCCGGCTGGAGGTCACGAAGAACTCCGGCGCCGACATCCTGCAGCTCGCCGATGTGCAGTTCTCCACCGGTGGCGGGGGCGGCCCGGTGCCGCAGGACATGCTGACGCTGGTCGACAAGGGCCCGACCGCCTCGCCGACGGCCAAGGCACGGGTCGGGTTCACCGGGAAGCGGGCGCTGCGCTACGCCGGGCGGCACACGGCGGGCGGCCGGGCGTACTCGTACAACAAGGTCTTCGACGTGAACGTGAAGGTCGGCGGCGACACCCAGCTGTCGTACCGGATCTTCCCGCAGATGGCCGACGGCGACCGGGACTACGACGCCACGAACGTCTCCCTCGACCTGGCCTTCACCGACGGCACGTATCTGAGCGGTCTGGGCGCGCTGGACCAGCACGGGTTCCCGCTGTCGCCGCGCGGGCAGGGCGAATCGAAGTCGCTCTACGTGAACCAGTGGAACAACGTTGTCGCGCGGATCGGTTCGGTGGCGGCCGGCAGGACGGTCGACCGGATCCTGGTGGCGTACGACTCCCCCGCGGGGCCGGCGAAGTTCCGGGGCTGGATCGACGACGTGGCGATCAGGCCCGTACCGCCCCAGGAGCCGAAGGCGCATCTGTCGGACTACGCGCTGACCACGCGCGGCACCAACTCCAGCGGCAGCTTCTCGCGCGGCAACAACTTCCCGGCGACCGCCCTTCCGCACGGTTTCAACTTCTGGACGCCGGTGACCAACGCCTCGTCGCTGAGCTGGCTTTACGAGTACGCACGGGCGAACAACGACGACAACCTGCCCACGATCCAGGCGTTCAGCGCGAGCCATGAGCCGAGCCCGTGGATGGGTGACCGGCAGACCTTCCAGCTGATGCCGTCGGCGGCGTCCGGCACCCCGGACACCGGCCGCGAGGCACGCGAGCTGCCCTTCCGGCACGAGAACGAGACCGCGCGGCCGTATTACTACGGGGTCCGTTTCGAGAACGGTCTCAAGGCGGAGATGACGCCCACCGACCACGCCGCGATGCTGCGCTTCACCTACCCCGGCGACGACGCGAGCGTGCTGTTCGACAACGTCACCGAGCAGGCGGGCCTGACGCTCGACAAGGAGCACGGGATCGTCACCGGTTTCTCGGACGTGAAGTCGGGCCTGTCGACCGGCGCGACCCGCCTGTTCGTGTACGGCGAGTTCGACAAGCCGGTGACGGACGGCGGATCGAGCGGGGTGAAGGGCTACCTGCGTTTCGACGCGGGCGCCGACCACACCGTCACCCTGCGCCTGGCGACCTCGCTGATCAGCGTCGACCAGGCGAAGGACAACCTGCGCCAGGAGATCCCGGACGGCGCTTCCTTCGACACGGTCGAGCAGCAGGCCCGGCAGACGTGGGACAAGCTGCTCGGCAAGGTCGAGGTGGAGGGCGCGACCCCGGACCAGCTGACCACGCTGTACTCCGGCATGTACCGGCTGTACCTGTACCCGAACTCGGGCTTCGAGAAGGTCGGCGGCAAGGACCAGTACGCCTCGCCCTTCTCCCCGATGCCGAGCCAGGACACCCCGACCCACACCGGGGCGAAGATCGTCGACGGCAAGGTGTACGTCAACAACGGTTTCTGGGACACCTACCGGACCACGTGGCCGGCGTACTCCCTCCTCACCCCGTCCCAGGCGGGCGAGATGGTCGACGGGTTCGTGCAGCAGTACAAGGACGGCGGCTGGACCTCGCGCTGGTCCTCGCCGGGTTACGCCGACCTGATGACCGGCACCTCCTCGGACGTGGCGTTCGCGGACGCGTACGTCAAGGGCGTGAAGTTCGACGCGAAGGCCGCCTACGACGCGGCCCTGAAGAACGCGACCGTCGTGCCGCCGATGTCGGGCGTGGGCCGCAAGGGCATGAGCACCTCGCCGTTCCTCGGCTACACCAGCACGGCCACCGCCGAGGGCCTGTCCTGGGCGATGGAGGGGTACGTCAACGACTACGGCATCGCCAAGATGGGCGAGGCCCTGTACAGGAAGACGGGCGAGAAGCACTACAAGGAGGAGTCCGAGTACTTCCTCAACCGCGCCCGGGACTATGTGAACCTGTTCGACTCCAAGGCGGGCGGCTTCTTCCAGGGCCGTGACGCCAAGGGCGACTGGCGGATCGACTCCGCGAAGTACGACCCGCGCGTCTGGGGGTACGACTACACGGAGACGAACGGCTGGGGGTACGCCTTCAGCGTCCCGCAGGACAGCCGGGGCCTGGCCAACCTCTACGGCGGCCGGCAGACTCTCGCCGACAAGCTGGACGCGTTCTTCTCCACCCCGGAAACCGCTTCTCCGGACTACGTCGGCTCCTACGGCGGTGTCATCCACGAGATGACCGAGGCACGGGACGTGCGGATGGGCATGCTCGGGCAGTCCAACCAGGTCGCCCACCATGTGTCGTACATGTACGACGCGGCCGGCGAGCCCTGGAAGACGCAGGCGACGGTCCGGGAGATCCTCTCCCGGCTCTACACCGGCAGCGAGATCGGGCAGGGCTACCACGGCGACGAGGACAACGGCGAGCAGTCGGGCTGGTACCTGTTCTCCGCGCTCGGCTTCTATCCGCTGGTCATGGGCAGCGGCGAGTACGCCATCGGCTCCCCGCTGTTCAAGAAGGTCACCGTGCACCTGGAGAACGGCCGCGACCTGGTGGTCAAGGCGCCCGCCAACAGCGCCAGGAACGTCTACATCCAGGGCGTGACGTTCAACGGCCGCCCCTGGACGTCGACTTCGCTGCCCCACTCGCTGCTGTCCAAGGGCGGGGTGCTGGAGTTCTTCATGGGCGCCAAGCCGTCCGCGTGGGGCACGGGCAAGAACGCGGCCCCGGCCTCCGTCACCCAGGACGACAAGGTGCCGGCGCCCCGCTCGGACGTCCTGAAGGGTGACGGCGCGCTGTTCGACGACACCTCGGCGACGGACGCCACGGTCACCTCGGTGGATCTGCCGGTCGACAAGGCCGTGCAGCCCGTCCAGTACACGCTGACCTCCTCGGCGGACCACACCAGGGCACCGACCGGCTGGACCCTCCAGGCCTCCACGGACGGCACCACCTGGCAGACCCTGGACCACCGCTCCGGCGAGTCCTTCACCTGGGACCGCCAGACCAGGGCGTTCACCATCGCCGCGCCGGGCACGTACACGAAGTACCGGCTGGTCCTGGACGGCGAGTCCACGCTGGCGGAGGTGGAGCTGCTGGCCTGACCCGGACACGGGAAAGGGGCGGGCCCGCTCGGGTCCGCCCCCTTTCCCGTGCGGTCGGTCAGCCGGTGGCCAGGGTGAACACGTGCAGGTCGCCGTTCTGCGGGAGCCGCACGCTCGCGATGGTCCTCCCGTCCGGCGCGGTGAAGGGCCGGGTGGCGAAGACGTAGGTCGCCACCGGGTCCTTGCCGGCGCCCGCGACATCGCGGTACGTGGTCCGGGCGACGACCTCGTTGCCGTACTGGACGCCGCCGCCTCCGCCGCCGATGGTCCAGTCGGTGAAGGAGAGGTCGACGGTGTCGGTGGTGCCGTCGGTGTAGGTGACGGTCGCCCTGGTCTGCTGGTTGCCGTCGACCGCGCTGCCGATGAAGGACAACCTGCTTGCCGGGGTAGTGAGTCGGATGGTCCGGCCGGACCCCGAGGCGTTGTCCGGGCGGCCGTCCGGTGACCCCGGCCAGGTGAAGGCGAGGCCGTCGACCGTGCCCTGCCCGCCCGCCGTCAGGCCGGCCGCCGCGAGGGCCTGGCGGGAGTAGCTCCAGCCGCCGCCGTCGTAGTCGGCCTCGCCGTGGTCGCCGGTGTCGTCGGAGATGCCGGTGTTGTCGTAGGCGGCGAGGAGGGTGCCGGGCGCGGCCACGGTGAGAGCGACCGGCTGCCGGTGGGAGGTGTCGCCCGAGGTCACCGTGATCTTGACGTCGGCGAAGCCCTGTGCGGCGTCCTTCGCGGCGGTGAGGGTGATCTCCTGGACGCCGTCGGTGACCGTGCCCTCGGCGGGCGCGGCCGTGACGCCGGCCGGGGTGTCCACCCGGAAGCGCACCTCGGGACCGGTGCCGCCGTTCAGGGACAGCGCGCGGACGACGGTCTTCGCGCTGTCACCGGGGGCGAGCGTGGCGGCGGTGGGGCCGACGCCGATCTGGTACGGCTGCTCGCCCTCGCGAAAGGACGGCGGGGCGGAGACCGGGTCACTGCCCCAGGTCCGGTTCGGGGTGCCGGAGAGGGTGTAGTCCAGGGTGCCGCCGTCCCGGACGAAGGACGCCGGCAGCCACGGGCGGTCGCTGCCGCGGCCGTCGACCTTCAGGGACTGGACGTACGGTGCGTCGGGCGCCGCTCCGGTCGCGCGGATGGAGATGTCGTTGCCCTGCGGCCTGCTGATCTCCACGCGTTCGAACAGCGTGAGGCGAGGACCAGTTCGGCGCGGGAGGGCACCTGTGGATACATACCGAGGGCCGAGAAGACGTACCACGCCGACATCGCGCCGAGGTCGTCGTCGCCGGGGATGCCGCCGGGCGCGGTCGACCACAGCTGCCGCATGGCGGCCCGCACGGTCTCCTGTGCCTTGTACGGGGCGCCCGCGTAGTCGTACAGGTAGGGGACGTTGATCGACGGCTCGTTGTCCGGCTCGGACTTGGTGCCGCCGTGGCCGGTGAGGGCCCAGCCGTCGGCGTCGTGGAAGAAGTCGTCGAGCCGGGCGAGCGCCCTGTCCCGGCCGCCGAGCGCGGCGAACAGGCCCGCCGGGTCGTGCGGGACCATCCAGGTGTACTGGGCGGCCGTGCCCTCCACGAAGCCGGTGCCGGTGTCCGGGGCGAAGCCGGTGACCCAGCTGCCGTCGGCCTTGCGGTTGGCGATGTAGCCGCCGCTCGGGTCGGCGGCGGCGTCGAAGGTGTTCTGCCACCACTGGGCCCGGCGCTGGAAGGCGGCGGAGGTGTCCTTCTCCCCTGCCGCGGCGGCGAGCTGGGAGAGCGAGAAGTCCGCCGTGGACATCTCCAGGGTCTCGGCGGCGCCGCCCCAGGCGTTGGAGACGCTCGGCATGTAGTGCAGGTCGAGGTACCTGTCGAGCGAGGGGCGCCGGCCGACGGACAGCACCGGCTTGCCCGCCGCGGACAGGTCCTGCGCGGTCGGGACGGTGGCCGCCCGGGCCGGCGAGTCCAGCGCGCCGCGCAGGTCGAAGCCGGTGCCGCCGAAGGCGCGGATGCCGGCCAGCGCGGTCGGCGAGGGGTCGCCGTTCATGACATGGGTGCCGCTCGCGCCGTGCAGCCAGCGGTCCCAGGTGCCGCCGTTCTGCCGGGCCAGCTCGTACAGCGACTGGGCGATGTCGGAGCCGGTACGCGGGTCGAGCAGGGTGAGCAGCTGCACCTGGTCGCGGTAGACGTCCCAGCCGGAGAAGGTGCCGTACTGGGCCTGATGCCCGTGGCCCACCGGGTGTACCTCACCGTCGCTGCCGCGGTACCGGCCGTCGGCGTCGCTGATGACGTTGGGATGCAGCAGCGCGTGGTACAGCGCGGTGTAGAAGGTGGTGCGGTCGGCGTCCGTGCCGCCGCCGACGCGGATCGCGCCGAGCCGCTCGCGCCAGGCCCGGCGGGCCGCGCTCTCGACCGCGGCGAAGGAGCGGCCGGGCGGGTTCTCGGCGGCGAGGTTGGCCTCGGCAGCCTGCCGGCCGACATAGGAGATGCCGGCCTTGACGTTCACCGGTCCGGTGCCGGGCGCGAACTCGACGTATCCGCCGGCGCCCTTGCCCGCCACGGGCCGCCCGCCGTGCGTGAAGCCGCCGGTGCCGCCGGTGGCGGTGCGGGAGCCGGGGTTCAGCTCGTCGTCCTGCCAGGTGCCCGTGCTCCGGAAGGCGCGGTCGAAGCGGGCGGTGAAGTACAGGGTGTAGTAGGCGCGCTGTCCTTCCGGATCGAGGTAGCCGCAGAAGTCGCCGGAGGTGACGGAATCGGAGATCGTCCGGCTCTCCGGGTCGATGGTGACGGTGGAGACCTGCGAGCCGAGCTCGGAGTTCGCGGTGCGCACCAGCAGTGAGGCGGGCTTGCCGGCCGGGAAGGCGAAGCGGGCCGAGCCGGTGCGTGCGGTCGCGGTGAGGTCGGCGGTGACCCCGGAGGCGAGGCCCAC
>NZ_JBITGJ010000026.1:0-48031 GCF_044456925.1 Streptomyces sp. NPDC050743 | reverse complement strand
ACCGTGTAGTGGCCGGGCTCGGCGGTCTCGTCGGCGTGGGCGAAGTCGGAGGCGTAGACGGCGTCCTCGGTGTCGCTCGCCGGGGAGGAGGTGACCCCGGAGGCGAGGCCCACCGTGTAGTGGCCGGGCTCGGCGGTCTCGTCGGCGTGGGCGAAGTCGGAGGCGTAGACGGCGTCCTCGGTGTCGCTCGCCGGGGAGGAGGTGACCTCGCCGGCGTACGGGAAGAAGGGGACGTCGCCGCTGCCGCCGGCGCAGCCGGTGCCGGACATGTGGGTGAGGCTGAAGCCCCGGATGCGCGTGGCGTCGTACTGGTAGCCACCGGGCGCGGCGGTTCCGGTGGCGTCCCCTCTGGTGTTCTCGGGGCTCCAGGAGAGCATGCCGAAGGGCACGACGGCGCCCGGGAAGACATCGCCGCCGTTCCGGGTGCCGATCAGCGGGTCGACGTACCCGGTGGGATCCTCGACGAGGCCGGGAGGTACGGCGGTCGCCGCGAGGGCGAGGGTCGCGGCGGCGCCGGTGGTGAGAAGCGCGGCCAGTAACAGGGACACGGGGCGAAAACGCCTGACGCGGCCCCTCCTCCTTACGGACGGGTCGCGCACCACAGGTCGCACAAGCCGCAGGGACGGTAACGGGCCCAGCGGTACCACGGAAGACCGCGTACGCCCCGGTAGGCACACGTCGGGGACCACCCGGACGGGCTACCCCAAGTAGGTTGACATCGTTGTCGGTTCAGGCGGTAGAGTCATGTACAGACCATAGACAACGTTGTCGTATGCTCAACGCGTCTCACAAGCCAGCACCATCCGGGCGGGTTTCCCCGCACCCCCCTCACCCGCCCGGCTCGCGGACCCGGTGCACCTGAACACCGGGTCCGCCCAGAGCGGTTCGCGGCGCGGGCGCCGGAATCTCGAAGCGATCTCCGGCCCCGCCCTCACGCTCGCAACCAGGGACGATGCGCGTCGATCGGGACGGAGCGGGCGTCCGGCTCGTGGACGAGGCATAGCCACGGGGTGAACCCCGGTGCTACAAATGCCGCATGTCGGACATTACTGACCGACTCAGGCGTCACTCCTGGCGGTCTGTGATCGGCAAAAGCCCGAGGAGCGTCGCCGGGCAGGTCTTCGTCCTGCAGGTGGCGCTGGTCGCGGCCCTCGTACTCAGCGCCGTGTTCGCCCTGGTCCTGCAGTCGGAACGGGACACCGGCACCGAGGCCCGGCGGCGGTCCATCGCCGTCGCCCAGACCTTCGCGCACTCCCCCGGCGTCCTGCAGGCGCTGAGTACGCCCGACCCGTCCAAGATCCTGCAGCCGCTCACCGAGGCGGGGCGCAAGTCCGCCGGTGTCGACTTCATCGTCGTCATGGACACCCACGGCATCCGTTACACCCACCCGATTCCCAGCAAGATCGGAAAGCGGTTCGTGGGCCGGATCGGCCCGTCGCTGGCCGGCAAGGTCTACACGGAGAGCGTGCACGGCCCGCTGGGCCACGAGGAACAGGCGACCGTGCCGATCGACGACACCCACGGCAAGGTGGTCGCTCTCGTCTCCGCCGGGATGAAGGTCAAGAACGTCACCCACGAGGTCAACCGGCAGCTGCCGCTCATCCTGGCCGCCGGGGCCGCGGCGCTGGTGGTGTCGACCGGGGGCACGGCACTGGTGGGCAGGCGGCTGCGACGGCAGACCCACAGCCTGGCCCCGGACGAGATGACCCGGATGTACGAGCACCACGACACGGTGCTGCACTCGGTGCGGGAGGGAGTGCTCATCATCGGCGCCGACGGGCGGCTGCTGCTGATCAACGACGAGGCCAGGCGGCTGCTGGAGCTGCCCGCCGAGGCCGAGGGGGCGCACGTGGCCGGGCTCGCCGGTCTCGATCCCGACTTCGTGGACCTGCTCCTGTCCGGGCGCGAGGCCACCGACGAGGTGCTGTTCGCCGGGGACCGGCTGCTGGCGGTCAACATCCGGCCCACCGACCGGGCCGGATGCCCCAGCGGCACCGTGGTGACCCTCCGCGACACCACCGAGCTGCAGGCGCTGTCCGGACGGGCGGAGGTCGCCAAGGAACGGCTCAAACTGCTGTACGACGCCGGTCTGGGCGTGGGCACCACCCTGGACGTGGAGCGCACCGGGAGCGAGCTGGCGCGGGTCGCCGTGCCGCGCTTCGCCGACTTCGTCACCGTGGACCTGGCCGACGCCGTGCTGCACGGCGAGGAGCCGGCCGCCACCGCCACGGACATGCGGCGCATCGCCGTCCACGGTGTCCGGGACGACCACCCGCTCTACGAGAAGGACCGGCTGATCGACTTCCTGCCGTTCACACCCCAGGCCCGGGGGTACGGCAGCGGCCGCTCGGAGCTGGTGACCGACCTGTCCACCGCCGATGACTGGCAGGCCCAGGATCCGCAGCGCACCAGGGAGATCCTCGACTACGGCATCCAGTCCCTCATCGTCGCCCCGATCCGGGCCCGCGGTGTCGTGCTGGGCATGGCGAACTTCTACCGGGCCAAGCGGGACCCCTTCGACCAGGAGGACCTGTCGCTTGCGGAGGAACTGGTGGCGCGCGCCGCGGTGAGCATCGACAACGCCCGCCGCTACGCCCGTGAACACGCGCTGGCGGTCACCCTGCAGCGCAGCCTGCTGCCGCGGGCACTGCCCGAGCAGAGCGCCCTCGACGTCGGATACCGCTATCTGCCCGCGCAGTCGGGGGTGAGCGGGGACTGGTTCGACGTGATCCCGCTGCCGGGCAGCCGGGTGGCGCTCGTCGTCGGTGACGTGGTCGGCCACGGCCTGCACGCGGCCGCCACCATGGGACGGCTGCGCACCGCGGTGCACAACTTCTCCACCCTCGACCTGCCGCCCGACGAGCTGCTGGGCCACCTGGACGACCTGGTCGGCCGCATCGACCAGGACGAGGCCGACGCGGAGGCGGCCGGGGAGATCGCGGGTGCCACGTGTCTGTACGCGATCTACGACCCGGTGACGCGCCGCTGCACCATGGCGCGGGCCGGGCACCTGGCGCCGGCGCTGGTCCACCCCGACGGCAGCGTCACCTTCGCCGACGTGCCGGCCGGGCCCCCGCTCGGCATCGGGGGCATGCCGTTCCAGACGGCTGAGTTCGAGCTGGCCGAGGGCACCGAGCTCGTGCTGTACACCGACGGTCTCATCGAGGACCGCGCCCGCGACCTGGACGTCGGCATGGAGCTGCTGGGGCAGGCGCTGGCGGGCCATCCCGGCCGGGCACCGGACGCGAGCTGCCAGGCGGTGCTGGACGAGCTGCTGCCCGGGCGGCCCACGGACGACGTCGCGCTGCTGGTCGCGCGCACCCATACGCTGACGCCCGGCCAGGTCGCCGAGTGGGACGTGCCGGCCGATCCGGCGGCCGTGTCGGACATGCGCCTGGCCGTCTCCGCGAAACTGGAGGAGTGGGGCCTCGCCGAGCTGGGCTTCGCCACGGAACTCGTGCTCAGCGAGCTGATCACCAACGCCATCCGGTACGGCGGCGCGCCGATCCGGGTACGGCTGATCCGTGACCGCACCCTGATCTGCGAGGTGGCCGACGGAAGCAACACCTCGCCGCATCTGCGCTACGCGGCGACCACCGACGAAGGCGGCCGGGGGCTGTTCCTGGTGTCGCAGATGACCGAGCGCTGGGGCGTTCGCTACAGCCCTCAGGGCAAGGTGATCTGGGCGGAGCAGGCGCTGCCGTAGGGCGCGGCCGGGCGGGTCATGGCCGCGGCAGCCTCCCCGCGGACCGGTCCGTCGAGCGTGTGCCGTACGTCGTCCACGGGCGGGCCGGCCAGGACGCGGATGCCGCTGGCGTCGAGGGCGATGACGCGGCAGGCGCCGAGTCCGGGGGCCGTGCGGGTGTGGTCCGCGCCGTCGTCGACCAGCCCCGGCGAGTGGCGTCCGGTGCCGAGGAAGGCCAGGACGGTCAAACAGCAGGCGCCGAGTCCGGGGACCGTGCGGGTGCGGGCCGCTTCGTCGTCGGGGACACCGCCGCGAGCGGCCGGGGGCTGTTACTGGTGTCGCAGATGACCGCGGCGGCCAGGATGCGCCCATCGCAGTCGAACCGGGCGGCGACCAGCCCCGGCGGGTGGCCTCCGGTGCCGAGGAAGGCCAGGACGGTCAAACAGCAGGCGCCGAGCCCGGGGACCGTGCGGGTGCGGGCCGCGCCTTCGTCGGGGACACCGCCGCGAGCGGCCGGGGGCTGTTCCTGATGTCGCAGATGACCGCGGCGACCAGGATGCGCCCGCCGCAGTCGAACCGGGCGGCGACCAGGCCCGGCGGATGGCCTCCGGTGCCTTCGGGGTGCCGCGCGGCACCCGTCACTCGCCCGTCCGACTCGCCCATCAGGTGGGCGCCTTGAGCGAGGAGGTGGTCAGCGCGAGCACGGCGCACGCAGACGAGGGTGGCGGTGAGAACCTGTGCCGAGGGCCGCACCCCCGCTGCCGGGGATGCGGCCCTGAACCGCTGTTGCCGGTCCGCTTACTTGCGGATCAGGTTGCGCAGCACGTACTGCATGATGCCGCCGTTGCGGTAGTAGTCGGCCTCACCGGGGGTGTCGATGCGGACGACCGCGTCGAACTCGACACCGGTGTCGGTGGTGACCTTGACCGTGCGCGGCGTGGTGCCGTCGTTCAGCTCGGTCACGCCGGAGATGGAGAAGGTCTCCTCGCCGGTCAGGCCCAGGGAGGCGGCGGAGGCGCCCTCCGGGAACTGCAGCGGCAGGACGCCCATGCCGATGAGGTTCGAGCGGTGGATGCGCTCGTACGACTCGGCGATGACGGCCTTGACGCCGAGCAGCGCGGTGCCCTTGGCGGCCCAGTCGCGGGACGAACCGGAGCCGTACTCCTTGCCGGCCAGGACGACCAGCGGGATGCCCTGCTCGATGTAGTTGCGGGAGGCGTCGTAGATGAACGACACCGGACCGCCGTCCTGGGTGAAGTCGCGGGTGTAGCCGCCCTCGGTGCCCGGCGCGATCTGGTTGCGCAGGCGGATGTTGGCGAACGTACCGCGGATCATGACCTCGTGGTTGCCGCGGCGGGAGCCGTAGCTGTTGAAGTCGCGGCGCTCGACGCCGTGCTCCGTGAGGTACTGGCCGGCCGGGGTGTCGGCCTTGATGGCACCGGCCGGGGAGATGTGGTCGGTGGTGACCGAGTCGCCGAGCTTGGCGAGCACGCGGGCGCCGGCGATGTCCTCGACCGGGGCCGGCTCCATGCCCATGCCCTCGAAGTACGGGGGCTTGCGGACGTAGGTGGACTCGGCGTCCCACTCGAAGGTGTTGCCGGTCGGGACCGGGAGGGACTGCCACTGGGCGTCGCCGGCGAAGACGTCCTGGTAGGACTTGGAGAACATGTCCTCGCCGATGGCGCTCGCGACGACCTCGTTGACCTCGGCCTCGGTCGGCCAGATGTCCTTCAGGTAGACCGGGTTGCCGTCCTGGTCGGTGCCCAGGGCGTCACGGGTGATGTCCACCTTCATGGAGCCCGCGATGGCGTACGCGACGACCAGCGGCGGGGACGCCAGGTAGTTCATCTTGACGTCGGGGTTGATCCGGCCCTCGAAGTTCCGGTTGCCGGACAGGACCGAGGTGACCGCGAGGTCGTGGTCGTTGACGGCCTTGGAGACCTCCTCCGGCAGCGGGCCGGAGTTGCCGATGCAGGTGGTGCAGCCGTAACCGACGAGGTTGAAGCCCAGCTTGTCCAGGTACGGGGTGAGGCCGGCCTTCTCGAAGTAGTCGGTGACGACCTTCGAACCCGGGGCGAGGGTGGACTTGACCCACGGCTTGCGGGTCAGGCCCTTCTCGACCGCCTTCTTGGCGACCAGGGCGGCGCCGATCATGACGTACGGGTTGGAGGTGTTGGTGCAGGAGGTGATGGCCGCGACCGTCACCGCACCGTGGTCCAGCTCGTAGGTGGTGCCGTCGGGGGCGGTCACCGGGACCGGGTTGGACGGGAAGCCGTTGGGGTGGGCGGCCGGCGCGTCGGAGGCCGGGAAGGACTCCTTGCCCGCCTCGTCCACGTCGTCGACGTAGTTGCGCACGTCCAGCTTGAACTGCTCGGCGGCGTTCGCGAGGACGATGCGGTCCTGCGGGCGCTTCGGGCCGGCGATGGACGGGACGACCGTGGACAGGTCCAGCTCGAGCTTCTCGGAGAAGTCCGGCTCGGCCTTCGGGTCCAGCCAGAGGCCCTGCTGCTTGGCGTAGGCCTCGACCAGGGCGACCTGCTGCTCGGAGCGGCCGGTCAGGCGCAGGTAGTTCAGGGTCTCGTCGTCGATCGGGAAGATCGCGGCGGTGGAGCCGAACTCCGGGGACATGTTGCCGATGGTGGCGCGGTTCGCGAGGGAGGTGGCGGCGACACCCTCGCCGTAGAACTCCACGAACTTGCCGACCACACCGTGCTTGCGCAGCATCTCGGTGATGGTGAGCACGAGGTCGGTGGCGGTGGTGCCGGCCTGCAGCTCACCGGTGAGCTTGAAGCCGACGACGCGCGGGATGAGCATGGAGACCGGCTGGCCGAGCATGGCGGCCTCGGCCTCGATGCCGCCGACGCCCCAGCCGAGGACGCCGAGGCCGTTGACCATCGTGGTGTGCGAGTCGGTGCCGACCAGGGTGTCCGGGTAGGCCTTGCCGTCGCGGACCATCACGACACGGGCCAGGTGCTCGATGTTCACCTGGTGGACGATGCCGGTGCCCGGCGGGACGACCTTGAACTCGTCGAAGGCGGTCTGGCCCCAGCGCAGGAACTGGTAGCGCTCCTTGTTGCGGCCGTACTCCAGCTCGACGTTCTGCTTGAAGGCGTCGTTGGTGCCGAACTTGTCGGCGATGACGGAGTGGTCGATGACCAGCTCGGCCGGCGCCAGCGGGTTGATCTTGGCGGGGTCGCCGCCGAGCTCCTTCACGGCCTCACGCATGGTCGCGAGGTCCACGACACAGGGCACGCCGGTGAAGTCCTGCATGATCACGCGGGCCGGCGTGAACTGGATCTCCTGGCTGGGCTGGGCCTGGGAGTCCCAGCCGCCGAGGGCGCGGATGTGGTCGGCGGTGATGTTCGCGCCGTCCTCCGTGCGGAGCAGGTTCTCCAGCAGGACCTTGAGGCTGTACGGCAGGCGGGCCGAGCCCTCCACCTTGTCCAGCCGGAAGATCTCGTACGACTCGTCGCCCACCTGCAGCGTGCTGCGGGCGTCGAAGCTGTTCGCCGACACGACAGTCTCCTTCATTGATGTGCGCGTACCACCGTCAATCCTGCCGCCACGCCGGTCTGGCCGATCCGCTAAGGTAAGGCTAAGTTAGGTAACCCTTAGTGGCTGGCGGCTGCGGTGCACCTGGCAGATATCTCGATGTCGAGATAACACTAGTACATGGGGGCCGGATGGTCATGCCCGGACACCCCGCCGGACCGGTCGCGCGATATGAGGCGACGAGGCCACACGCTGGATTCGTCCCCTACATGGAGGGTAGGGGAGATACCGGGCACTCACCATGAATGGGACGTAGTGCCGCGTCTCCGCAGGCCACTGACGTGTCGTCACCCGAATGGACCCCCCAGCGGGCGCCATCTCATATCTGAGATAACCTCAACCACATGGCAGACGACTATCTCGTACGCATCGGCAAGCTCATCCGTGACGCCCGGCAACACCGAGGCTGGACACAGACGCAGCTCGCGGAGGCGCTCGGCACCAGTCAGAGCGCGGTCAACCGCATCGAGCGCGGGAACCAGAACATCAGCCTTGAGATGATCGCCCGCATAGGAGAAGCCCTGGACAGCGAGATCGTGTCGCTGGGGTACGCGGGTCCGATGCATCTGCGCGTGGTCGGCGGTCGCCGTCTGTCCGGCGCCATCGACGTCAAGACCAGCAAGAACGCCTGCGTGGCGCTGCTGTGCGCCTCGCTGCTCAACAAGGGACGCACGGTGCTGCGCCGCGTCGCGCGGATCGAGGAGGTGTACCGCCTGCTGGAGGTCCTCAACTCCATCGGCGTGCGCACCCGCTGGATCAACGACGGCGTCGACCTGGAGCTGGTGCCGCCGGCCGAGCTGGAGATGGCGGCGATCGACGCGGAGGCCGCCGTTCGCACCCGCTCGATCATCATGTTCTTCGGCCCGCTGCTGCACCGCATGGACCACTTCAAACTGCCGTACGCCGGCGGCTGCGACCTCGGCACGCGGACCATCGAGCCGCACATGATCGCGCTGCGCCGGTTCGGCCTGGACATCGCGGCCACCGAGGGCCAGTACCACGCGCGGGTCGACCGCACGGTCCGCCCCGACCGTCCGATCGTGCTGACCGAGCGCGGCGACACCGTGACCGAGAACGCGCTGCTGGCCGCCGCCCGGCACGACGGCGTGACCGTCATCCGCAACGCCTCCTCCAACTACATGGTCCAGGACCTGTGCTTCTTCCTGGAGGCCCTGGGCGTCAAGGTCGAGGGCATCGGCACCACCACGCTGACCGTGCACGGCGTGCCGAACATCGACGTCGACGTCGACTACTCCCCCTCCGAGGACCCGGTCGAGGCGATGAGCCTGCTGGCCGCCGCCGTCGTCACGGAGTCGGAACTGACGGTCCGCCGGGTCCCCATCGAGTTCCTGGAGATCGAGCTGGCGGTCCTGGAGGAGATGGGCCTCGACCACGACCGGTCGCCCGAGTACTTCGCGGACAACGGCCGCACCCGCCTGATCGACCTGACGGTCCGCCCCTCCAAGCTCGAAGCCCCGATCGACAAGATCCACCCGATGCCCTTCCCGGGCCTGAACATCGACAACGTCCCGTTCTTCGCGGCGATCGCGGCCGTCGCGCAGGGCAAGACGCTGATCCACGACTGGGTCTACGACAACCGCGCGATCTACCTCACGGACCTCAACCGCCTCGGCGGCCGCCTCCAGCTCCTCGACCCGCACCGGGTCCTGGTCGAGGGCCCCACCCGCTGGCGCGCCGCCGAGATGATGTGCCCGCCGGCCCTGCGCCCCGCCGTGGTCGTCCTGCTGGCGATGATGGCGGCCGAGGGCACGTCCGTGCTGCGCAACGTGTACGTCATCAACCGGGGTTACGAGGACCTCGCCGAGCGCCTGAACTCCATCGGGGCGCAGATCGAGATCTTCCGGGACATCTGACCGGTTGCCGAAGGAACGCCGCCGCACCCCGACCGACTCGCACCATGTGAGGGCGGGAGGGGGCGGCGGCCCCTGTGCCCGGGGCCGGCCCCACTGAAGGATGCGTGCATGCTCGACGACCTGGACCGTGCCCTGATCCACGCGCTGCACGTGGCCGGCCGCGCGCCGTTCAGCCGGATCGCTGCCGCACTCGGCGTATCGTCCCAGACGATCGCCCGCCGCTACCGACGGCTGCGGGAGGTGGCATCGCTGCGTGTCGTCGGGCTCGCGGACCCGCACCGAGCCGGTCAGACACAGTGGCTGGTCAGAATGACCGCCGCGGCGGGCTCCGCGGAGGACCTCGCGCACGCCCTGGCCCGTCGGCCGGATACGTCGTGGGTCAAACTCACCTCCGGCGGCACCGACATCGTCGCGATCATCCACGCCCCGACCGACGCCCCCGGCAACTCCCTGCTGCTGCGCGACATCCCGCGCACGAACACCGTCACGGCCGTGTCCGCCCACTGCCTGCTGCACATCTACCTCGGAGGTCCCACGAACTGGCGCCGGAGCGCGAGCACCCTCGACGAGGAGCAGCAGCGCATGCTGCGGTCGGACGAGGCCACCGGCACCGCATACGTCCCCGTGCCGCGTCAACTGACCGACGCGGACGCCGATTTGCTGGTCGCACTGCAGAAGGACGGGCGTGCCAGTCACGCGGAACTCGCCCAGGCGACCGGCTGGTCTCCCGTCACCGTCGCGCGCCGCCTGGCCGATCTGCGGGCGGGCGGCGCCCTCTTCTTCGACGTCGAGGTCGACGCCGGGCTGTTCGGCGCCAACACCAGGGCACTTCTGTGGATGTCGGTGAGCCCCGCGCGTCTGGATCACGTGGCGACGGCCCTGGCGGGCCACGACGAACTCGCCTTCGTCGCCGCGACCACGGGCCCCGCCAACCTGGTGGCCCAGGCGCTGTGCAGCGACCCCGCCGACCTGCACCGTTACCTCACCCGGCGGCTCGGCTCCCTCGACGCGATCCACACCCTGGAGACCAGCCCGGTGCTGCGGAACGTCAAGGCGGCGAGCCCGGTGATCACCGATCTCGCCCGTATCCGACGAGCTGTTCCGGCTTCGCGCGTGCGGCCGTGAAGCGGTGGGGTGCCCGCGCACGCCGATGCGGCGACCGCGAGGCCGCCGCGGGGACCGCTAGGTTGCGTGGCTCGATCAGCGCTGTGCCCCGGCCTTGTCCGAGGCGTCCTTGGCGAGCATCGACCTGCTGGTGACGAAGCCGACCACCACCAGCGCGACGGCGACCCAGAAGGCGGCCTGGACCGCGTGCAGCGCGGCCGACGGGCCGCCGGGCTCCGCGCTGTCGAGGTAGACGCTCCCTAGGACGGCGACCCCGAGCGTGGCGCCCAACTGCTGCACGGCGTTCAGCAGTCCGGCGGCCGACCCGATCTCCTGCGGCTGCAGCGGCTTCAGGGCGATGGTGAAGAAGGCCGGGCTGAAGAGCCCGGCTCCCAGACCCGCCACACCCAGCGCGATCAGCAGCGGCTCGGGGTAGGACGTGGGGTCCGCCTCGTGGTAGACGGCGATGGCGGCCAGTGCTCCGAGCAGGAGTACGGCGAGGCCCAGGGACATCACGCGGTGCCCGTGGCGCCGGACCAGACGGGCGCCGGCCACCCAGGAGGCCACGGCCAGGCCGACCGACCAGGGCGCGAGGGTCAGCCCCGCGTCGAGCACATCGGTGCCGAGCCCCAGCTGGAGCTGCAGCACGATGACCGTCATCAGGCCGTTGGTCACCGCGAAGAACGATGCCGACGTCACCAGGGCGGCCGGGAAACCCCGGTGCGCGAACAGGCTCGGCTCCACCACCGGGCTCCGGCCGGCGGCGGCGACGCGGCGCTGGTGCAGCGCGAACACGACCATCACGATCGGACCGGCCACGACGGCACCCCGGCTCCACGCGGACATCGCGGCGATGTCGGCACCGACGAGGGGGTAGACGACGAGCCCGACGCCGATCGTGGCCAGGAGCGTGCCGGTGAGATCGAGTGTGGGCCGCTGGGGAGCGCGGTTCTCCGGCAGTTTGGGGGCCAGGGCCAGCACGGCCAGGGACACGGGCACGTTGACCAGGAATGTCGCGCGCCACGACGAGCCGAACAGGTCGGCATGCGTCAGGACACCGCCGAGCACCGGACCGCAGACGGCGGCCAGGCCCATCACCGGGCCGATGCTGCCCAGGGCCCTGGACATCTCGTCACCGGTGAACATGGCCTTGATCAGACCGATGGTCTGGGGAATGATCACGGCCGCCGCCGCCCCCTGCACCGCACGGAAGGCGATCAGAAACCCCACCGTGGGCGCCAGGGCGCAGGCGGTGGACGCGAGCATGAATCCCGTGACGCCGACGACGAACAGCCGTCGTCGGCCGGCGATGTCGCCCAGCCGGCCACCGGTGATCAGCAGCACCGCGAACGGCAGGGTGTAGGCCGTCGTGAACCACTGGATGTCGGACACCGACCCGCCCAGATCGGCGTGGATCGCCGGTGCGGCGACCTGCACGATGGTCGCGTCCAACAGGTTCATCGCCTCACCGAGCAGCAGGGCGGTGAGCGCCGGCCACCGCCATCGGTACGCCGTCGTGGGAGTCGGCGCGAACACACGCTCAGCAGTCATCGGGGTTCCTCTCCACCGTTGTCGACGCGCCGACCCGATCCCCTGGGGTGAGGGCATCGAGTTCGGCCAGGGGTCAGCGTGGAGGGACGGGCCCGGGGCCTCCAGCCAGAGCGGGAAGTTGGAAGATTCCTGCCGCGGAGGACGCCTGCGGTGACGATTTCCCACACGCCGGCCGGGGTGCGGGCACCCCGGCCGGCGCGGTGATCTGCCGGCATGTGGATGCCCCGGAGATCCTCACGGGCCGCTGAGCGAAGGGCGGGGTTCGGCCGCGGGTGCCGGGGTGCGATGGCCGACCCAGGGGATACGGAACGCGGTCAGTGTCACGATCAGCGCCGACGCGGCGACGGTCGCCATGCCGAGGGTCAGGCTCGTGGTGCTCGCGACGAAGCCGATGAGGGCCGGGCCCGCCAGCAGGCCCGTGGTGCCCATCGCGGCGACCAGGGCCAGGGCGTCCGAGCCGTGGCCGGCGGCGGCGACGTAGACGCACGGGGTGACGGCGGCCGCGCCGAGGCCGACGCAGGCGAAGCCGAGCAGGGTCGGGACCAGCCCGCCGGCGAGCAGGGCGAGGGCGAGGCCGGCGGCGGCCACCGCGCTGCCGGTCCGGACCACCCGGCCGTCGCCCCAGCGACTGCGCCAGCGGTCCGCGCTCAGGCGGGCCAGCAGCATCATCACGGAGACGACCGCGATGCCCAGCGGAGCCACGGACGCCGAGGCCTTGACGACGTCCTTCAGGTAGAGAGTCGACCAGTCGTTCATCGCGCCCTCGGTGATGGTGCCGAAGGCCATGGCGCAGCCCATCAGCAGGGTCGTCCAGGAGGGCAGGGCCGGGCGGCGGTTCCGCCTCGGCTCGCCCGGTGTGCCCGGCTGCGTGTGGGGGAGCAGCCCGGAGCGGGCGCCGGCGAGCAGGAGCAGCAACAGCGCCCCGGCCACGGCGAAATGCGCCGGCACCGACGCGGTCAGCGTGGTCACGCCCGAGCTCAGCAGGGCGGCGGCGAGCAGACCGGCGCTGAAGGTGGCATGCAGCTGCGACATGGCGGTGCGGCCGTAGGCCTGCTCCAGCGCGGCGCCCTGGGCGTTCATGGCGACGTTGAGGCAGCCGACCGCGACTCCGTCGGCGCAGACGGCCAGGAGGGCGAGCGGGTAGTTCGGCACGGCGGACAGGACGGACAGTACGGCGACCAGGCCGAGGGCGGAGGCCAGGGACAGCCGCCGGGAGCCGAGACGCCGCATCAGGACGGCGACCAGCGGGAAGGAGGCCGCGGCGCCGGCCCCACACACCATCAGCAGCAGGCCCACCTCCCCGGAGCCCAGGTCCAGCCGGGTCTTGAGCGCGGGCAGGCGGGAGACCCAGGTGCCGTACTGGAAGCCGAGGAAGCAGAACAGCGCCGCGATCGACCACTTGGCGCGCGGGAAGGAGGGTGTGGGCATCAGCTCGCCTTCCGTACGGCGGCGACCCGCGTCGACATGTACACCGCGCCGCCGCCGTAGCCGGCTGGGACGTGCGTCTCGTGGTGGGCGCGGTAGCCGTTGGCCCGCCAGAAGGGTTCCTTACCGGCGACGGCGATCAGGGACATGGTGCGGAAACCGCGGGTGCGGGCCGTGTCCGTCAGGTGGCGGGCCATCCGGCTGCCGAGCCCCCTGCGCCGCAGGGGCGCGGTGATGACGAGGTCGTGCAGGTGCAGATTGGTGGAGCAGTGGGCGGCCTGCTCGGCGCGGGCCAGGTCGGGGCAGCGGAACATCGGGTAGGGCAGGGCCAGTGCGTAGCCCGCGATCCGGCCGTCGAGGTCCAGGACGAGGCAGGTGCCCGCGGCGGCCCGTGCGCGCAGTGCGGCCTCCCCCTCGGTGAGCGCGGTGACCGCGTACGCCTCCGCCTCCAGGGCCACGACCTCGGGCCAGTCGGCCTCGGTGATGCCGCGGATCAGGTGGGTCATGTCAGTGGTGTCCTTCCTGGCCGCGGACGCACACGCAGGGCAGCGGGCGGACGCCGTTGAACCCCTGGGTCATGTAGCTGGCGGCGTAGGCGCCGGCGGAGAGGATCCAGACCGGGTCGCCGGAGGTGACGGACGCCGGCACACGCACCGGATACCGGCCCGCGCCGTAGGCGTCGTCGCTGTCGCAGGTGGGACCGGCGACGACGGCGAGGACGTGCTCCTGCGCCCCGAGGTGGCCCGGGAACACCATGCGGTGCGTCACCTGGTCCATCTCGTAGAGGCCGTTGAACTTGCCGCAGCTCAGGTAGAGCCAGTGGGCCTCGGTTCCGTCCGGCCTGCGGCGCCGGGTCAGCCGGGAGACGTGGGCGCGCACGGCACCGTGGTCGGCGACCAGGTGGCGGCCCGGTTCCATGACGAAGTCGAGCGGGGAGGAGGTGAGGTCGCGCAGCCGGTCCATGCCCTCGCGGAGCACGGTGAAGATCTTGTCCAGCGGCGGGTCGAGGGCGTTGCCGTGGCGGTCCCGGTAGCCGAGCGCGGGCAGGCCGCCGCCGAGGTTGACGAGGTCGGGTACGATCCCCCGCCCGGCCAGCGCCGTCAGGGTCCCGGCGAGGGTGTCGAGGGCCTGCTGCCAGGCCTCGCCGGTCATCTGCTGGGAGCCGACGTGCACGGACAGGCCGGCCGGGGTGAGTCCGGCGTCACGGGCGGTCTCCAGCACGCGGACGGCGTCGTCGGGGGCGCAGCCGAACTTGTGGTTCAGGCCCCACAGTGCGCCGGTACCTCCGGTGGTCAGGCGGCAGAACACCCGGGCGCGGGGCGCGTGCGCGGCGATGGCGGTGACGTCCTCGACGCTGTCGGTGGCGAAGGTGCGGATACCCAGGCGGTGGGCTTCGGCGATGTCGCGGTCGGACTTGATGGTGTTGCCGTAGTGGATTCGGTCGGCTGAGGCGCCAGTGCGTAGTGCTTGCGTGATTTCAGCAGGGCCGGCCGCGTCGAACCCGGCTCTGCGGGCGGCCAGGCACTGCAGGACGTCGTCGACGGGGCAGGCCTTGAGGGCGAAGCGGATGTGGGTGCCGGGCAACTCGCTCAGCAGGGCGTCGTATTGGTGCTCTATGCCGGTCAGGTCGTAGATGACGCGGTCGGATTCGGCTGCGGCGAGTGCGGTGCCGAGCGCGCCTACGGAAGTGCCCGGATGTGCCGTCGCGCGAGTGCGGGTCCACCGTGGTTGATCGCGCCCGCGCGGCGGTAGCCCCATATCAGACAGGGCCCCGCGCCCCTTTGGGGCGCTCATGAGCGGGCTGCTTTGATCAGTGCCGGCCAGGCCTCGACCAGGTGTGCGAAGTCCTCCATGTCCGACTCCGCCTCGTCCGATAACCGTTCACGCTCTTCCGCGAGTTGGTCGGCGAACGTCGCGTACCGGCCACCCAGCTTGCGGTACGCCGTGTCTACCCGGTCCAGGCGCCAGACGTTCTCCGTGCGGTCCAGGCCCGTGCTCTCCCGCAGGAACTCCACGATCCGGTCGGGCCGTACCCGATGCCGCTCGTCCAGCAACCCCACACCTTCGGCGGCCATGCGGTCGTAGACGTGGTGGAAGTAGAGCATCGACAGCAGGAACTTCACGAACCGCCGCTGGTAGGCCGGGAAGCCGGTGTCGGTGCGGCGTTCGGGGGTGTGGAAGTTCTCTATGTGGCGGTTGTGCAGGATGCCGGGCAGGCCGGCGTCGTGGACCAGGTGGAGGAGGAAGTAGTCGCTGCCGATGGTGTCGGTGGCGGGTGGCAGGGGGACGCGTTCGTAGATCGCGCGGTCGAAGGCGATGTTGCACATGTCGACGCGCATGGGGTCGACCACGGTGAGGGTCGCCCGGTCGCCGGTGAAGGGTGCCGTGCCCGCGCCGGTGAAGGACTCCTCGACCAGGTGCCGTTTGCGTTCCTCGGACCAGTCGCCGGGCGCCCAGAGGCTGACGATGTCGTGGTACACGCCCTCGTCCAGGTGCCGCATCTCCCCCAAGTCCACGGAGAGTTCGCCGATAAAGGAGGCTCCGGCCAGTGACACCGGGCGGCGCAGCGGCGCCCGGTCGAGGTCGGTGGGCAGACCGGCGGCCGTGGCCTCGGCGGCCGGATCGCCCAGCCAGGGCAGCTCGTGGTGGACGGGGAACACCGGCTGTCCTGCGTGGAGTTGGTAGGTGCTGTCGGAGTCCCTGCGGTGCAGCGAGTGGCAGCCGAGGGCGGCGGCGAGCAGGAAGGCCCGGTTGGTGCAGGCGCCGTAGGAGACGGCGGGCGGGAGCATCAGACGCAGAAGGCGCTCGGGCTCCGCCGGGCCCGCTCGCTCGATCGTCCGGCGCAGGAAGGCGCGCTGGGCGTCCTCGTCGAGGTGGTGGACGGTGACGCCGGTCGCCGGGTGGAGTCCGGCGACGGCCCGGGCGTGCCCGGCGCGGGTGCGGGCGTCGGAGGAGTCGAGGATGAGCAGCCGGACGTCGGCGCCGAAGCGCCGGGCAGCGTAGGCGGCCTCGTCGTGGAGGGCGGTGAGGGTTGCGGAGCAGGCCCGGTTGGTGGGCAGGCAGAGGCAGATCCGGTTCACTGTGCCTCTTCCGCGGCGGTGGTCCAGGAGTCCAGGCCGAGCAGTCTCCTGCCGAGCGGGTCGAGCGTGGCGGGGCCGTAGCGGTCGGCCTCCGGCATACGGGCGTCGCCGAGGAGGGTGGCGTTCCAGTCGGGGGTCGCGAGGGTGCGCCAGGAGTGGACGCGGGAGTCGCGTAAAGCGGTCGCCTCCTCCAGGGCGGGCATCATCGACAGGTACTGGACGGCTCGGACAGCGTTGTCAGAGAGGTTCGGTGCCACGCCGTGCGCCAGCAGCCCGTTGAAGATGAGCAGGTCGCCGGCCTGGAGGTCGGGGCGGATCACCGGGAACTCGGCACGGTCGGTGCCGGGGCGTACCGGGTCGCGGCCGGGCGGCTGGGCCACGCGCCACTCCTCGAAGCGGCGGAAGAGCTCGGGGGCGCACTGGAAGCCGCCGAGTTCGGGCCGGGTGTCGTTCAGGGCGATGATGCCCTGGACGCGCTGCGGGAGGACGGCGAGGGTGGTGTCGACGTCCCAGTGCAGCTCGATGTCGAAGCCCTCGTCGGTGGGCTCGATCCGGGAGCGCGAACGGGTGCGGGTGTTGGGCGGGTTGAGGTTGAGCCGGTCCAGGGTGACCCACAGCTCCGGGCAGTCCCACACGTCCACGAACGCGTCGTAGACCCGCCGGGTCTGTCGGCTGTCCCACAGGAGCTGGTGGTGGTAGGCCTCGACGAAGCCGTAGATGAACAGGTGCCGGTCGAGTTCGGAGCGGAACCGAGGTTCCTCATACCAGGTGTCGGGGCGGTCGGGGTCGAGGCCCTGGAACTGCCAGGCGAAGTCGAGGAGTTGCTTGGCCTCGCCGGGGGTGATGGCCTCCCGTACGACGACGTAGCCGTAGGTCTGCCAGAAGGCGAAGTCCTCGTCCGACAGCACCCTGAGGGGCTGGGACTTCTCGATGTGGCGCAGCGGGGTCGGGGCGAGGTAGGTCTCGCCGTCGGCGCTGAAGTAGGGGCGGGCGGAGGCTGCTCGGTGAAGGTGGGGGTGGGGGTGGGGGTGGGGCGTTTGCATGCGATTCCTCTGGACAGCACGTGCGAGCAGGTGCGGTTGGGATCCGGGAAAAGAGCAAGGTCGAGCGGGCCGCCCGCGACCAAGCGGGCGGCCGGTGGTGGCCGCTTCGGTCAGCCCGCGACGACGGCCTCCGCCGCCGCCACACCGCAGACCCGGGCGGCGCCGTAGGTGGCGATGTGCAGGGCGCCGCGCGGGGCGGCCTGCGGCAGGCCCATCTCCACGACGACGGTGTCGGGGCGGGCGGCGAGCAGGGTGTCGAGGGCGGAGCGCATCCAGTCGTGCCGGTGTTCGTCGCGGACCACGGCGACGATCCGGCGGCCGTCGGCGGCGGCGAGGGCCTGCGGTCCGCCGCCCTCACCGGTGAAGGTCCCGGACACGGTGCCGGGCAGCAGCCGTTCCAGCTCGGCGGCCACGCCCCACGGGGTCTGGTCGCCGACGGCGATGTTGCGGGCCGGCTCGAACTGGGCGACGTACACGGGTTTGTCGGCCGGTACGGCGGCGCCGGCCCGGGTCACTCTCAGTGCGCGGCGGGCCGCGACCAGGCCCACCTCGGGGTCGGGCACGGTGGCGGAGGCGGCGGCACGCGCTCCGGCGGTCCACGCGGCCAGGTCGCGCACCCGGGCCGCCGCGTCCGCGAGCCGTTCCTCGGGCAGTTCGCCGGAGCGTACGGCGGCCACGAGCGCGTCCCTGAGTCCCAGCACGGTGCCCTCGTCGCACAGCCCGCCGCCCACGCAGATGGCGTCGGCGCCGGCCGCGATCGCGAGGACGACGCCGTGCTCCAGGCCGTACGTGCCGGAAATGGCGCGCATCTCCATGCCGTCGGTGACGATCAGGCCCCGGTAGCCGAGTTCGTCGCGCAGCAGCTCGGTGAGGATGCGGCGGGAGAGGGTGCCCGGCCGGTCGGGGTCGAGGGCCGGGACGAGGATGTGGGCGCTCATGATCGCCCGGGTGCCGGCGGCGATGGCCGCGCGGAAGGGGGGGAGTTCGCGCGCGTAGAGGGTGTCGGCGTCGACGTCGATGCGGGGTACGGCGTGGTGGGAGTCGACGTTGGTGTCGCCGTGGCCGGGGAAGTGCTTGGTGCAGGCGGCGACGCCGGTGGACTGCAGGCCCTCGACCCAGGCGGCGGTGTGCCGGGCGACCAGGTCGGTGCTCGCGCCGAAGGAGCGCACCCCGATGACGGGGTTGTCGGGGTTGGCGTTGACGTCGGCGGACGGCGCCCAGTCGAAGTTGACGCCGCAGGCGGCAAGGCGCCGGCCCAGTTCGCGGGAGACGGCCCGGGTGAGGCCGGGGTCGTCGACGGCGCCGAGGGCGTGGTTGCCGGGGAAGGAGGAGCCGGTGCGCACATCCAGGCGGGTGACGTCGCCGCTCTCCTCGTCGATGGCGACCAGCAGGTCGTCGCGTTCGGCGCGCAGTTCGGCGGTGAGGGCGGTGACCTGCTCCTCGGTGACGACGTTGCGGCCGAACAGGGCGACGGAGGCGAGGCCCTCACCGAGGCGCCGGCGCACCCAGTCGGGCGCGGTGGTGCCGTCGAACCCCGGCTGCAGCACCGCGAGGGCGTCCCGGGTGAGGGTGTCCGGGCCGGTGGCGAGTGTGGTCATCGGCGGTGTCATCCCTTCACGGCGCCGTCGGTCAGGCCGCTGACGGCCTTGCGTTGCAGGAAGATGAAGAGGATCAGGATGGGCAGCGCGAACAGGGACGAGGCGGCCATGGTGGCGCCCCAGTCGTCGCCGAAGGCCGTCTGGAACTGCGACAGCCACAGCGGCAGGGTCTGCTTCTCGACGTCCTTGTTGAGGATCAGGACGAGCGGGAACTCGTTCCAGGCGGTGATGAACCCGAACAGCGAGGTCGCCATCAGGCCGGGCGCGAGCAGCGGGAAGATGACCCGGACGAAGGCCTGCGTGCGGGTGCAGCCGTCGACCATCGCCGCCTCCTCCAGGTCCTTCGGCACGGCGGCCACGTACCCGCGCAGCGTCAGGACGGTCAGGGGGAGCACCATCATCGTGTAGAAGACGGTGAGCGGGACCAGGCTGTCCAGCATGTCGTTGTCCCGGACGATCATGTAGATGGCGATGATCATGACCTCCCAGGGGGCCATCTGCGCCAGCATGAACGTCACGATGAGCCCGCGCCGGCCCCGGAACCGCATCCGGGCCAGGGCGAAGGCCGCGAACAGGGCGATGACGAGCGAGAAGACGACCGACAGGACCGTGACGGTGACGGAGTTGGCGACCAGGGTCCAGAAGTGGTCGGCGTCGACGGCCTTCTTGAAGTGGCCGAGGGTGACGTTCGTCGGGAACCACACCGGGTTCTCGGCGATGATGTCGCCGGTCGGCTTGAAGGCCGTCGCGAACATCCAGTAGACGGGGAACACGAAGCCGATGAAGAGGACCACGGCGGTCGCGTTGGGCCAGAGACGGCCGAAGAGCGAGCGCTTCACAGCTCGTCCTCCTCTTGCTTGAGCACCATGCGCAGGTAGTACGAGGTGATGACGAGCAGGACCACGATGGTCAGGAAGGAGATCGCCGCGCCGACCCCGAAGTGCTGGTTGCCGACGCCCTCGACGTAGGCGTAGATCGGCAGGGTCTCGGTGAGGTGGTCGGGGCCGCCCTCGTTCATCGCGAAGAGCTGCGTGAACGACTTGAACACCCAGATGACCTCCAGGAAGGTCGTGGCGTACAGGAACGGCCGCAGGAAGGGCAGGGTCACCGAGGCGAAGCTCTGCCAGGCGCCGGCGCCGTCCAGGGACGCGGCCTCGTACAGCTCCTTGGGGATCGTGGTGGTGGCGGCGTACAGGTTGATCGCCACGAACGGGACCGACTGCCACACGATCAGCAGGATGACCACGGAGAAGGTGGAGAACTGGGAGCCCATCCAGTTGTAGTCGGCCATGGAGTGCCAGCCCAGCTTGTCCAGGACCCAGTTGACGACGCCGAAGCGCTGGGCGAACAGCCACTGGTAGACGGTGGTGGCCGCGACGTAGGGCATGGCCCAGGCGAGGACGAGGCCCACCATGAGCAGCAGCCGCATCCTCCTGCCGAGCCGGGCCAGCAGCAGGCCGATCAGCGTGCCGATGCCCATGATGAGGACGACGTTGGCGACGGTGAAGAAGACGGAGCGCTCCAGGACGTGCCAGAACTCCGACTCGGAGAGCACCTGCCGGTAGTTGTCGACGCCGTTCCACTCGGTGAGGTGCTGGATGAGCTGCCGCGGGTTGAGGTTCTGGAACGACAGCATGCCGTTCTTGACCAGGGGCCAGCCGAGCAGGACCACTGTGGCCAGCAGTGCGGGCAGCAGCAGGAGGTAAGGGGCGGCGGCACCGCGGCGGGACGGGGACGCGGAGTCACGGTCCGCACCCCGCGGCGGCCCCGGTATCCGGGCCTTGCGGACAGCGGGCTCCCCGGCCGTGTCCGTGCCTTGGGTCTGCACTGACATGAGTTGCCATCTCTTCCGTGGCCGAACCGGCCGTACGAACGACTGAGCCGGGGGCGCCTGCGGCGGCGCCCCCGGCGCTGGTCATCAGTTCTGCTGGGCCAGGCGCTTGTTGATCTCGCTCTCGACCTGCTTGGCCGCGTCCGCCGGGGACTTGCCGTTCAGCACCGCGGTCATGTAGGCCTTGATCGGGTTCGGGGTGTTCTCCACCGCGGCCCACTCCGGGATCAGCGGGGTGGTGCCGCCGACCGCGGCGGCGGGGGCCGCGGCCTCGGCGGCGCCGTTGCCCTGGAGGTTGCTCTGCAGGGACGTCTTGTTCGGGATGACGCCGTTGAGCTTGGCCAGTTCGCCCTCGTACTGGTCGGACAGGGCGATCTTCAGGAACTCCTTGGCCAGGGACTGCTTCTTGCTGTTCTGGGCGACGGCGAGGTTGGAGCCGCCCAGGAAGACGCCCTCGGGCTTGTCGGCGGTGGCGCCGGGGATGGTGAAGTAGCCGAGGTCCTTCTCGATGGCCTTGTTGGCCTGGATGGCGGTGCCGGCCTCCCAGCCCATGCCGATGAACGCACCGGTCTTGCCCTTGGCGAAGATGGTGGCCTGCTGCGGGGTGGCCTCGTCCTTGTCCTTGGGCGCCTTGGAGTAGGAGGCGTACTTCTTGTAGGTCTCCATGGCCGCGGCGACCTTGGGGTCGGCGAGGTTGGAGACGTACTTGTCGCCCTGCTTCTTCACCAGGTCGGCGCCCTGGCCGATGGTCAGGCCGTCGAAGAAGTACCAGTTCTGGCCCGGCAGGTAGAGCGGCTCGGCGTCGGTCTTCTTGCCGATGGTGTCCAGGTCCTTGAAGAACTCGTCGCGGGTCTTCGGGGTGGACTTGATGCCGGCCTTCGCCCAGATCGCCTTGTTGTAGATGACGACGCGGTTGGCGAAGTACCAGGGGGCGGCGTACTGCTTGCCGTCGTACACGGAGGACTGCGAGACCGACGGCGTCCAGTCCGCGCCGATCCCCTTCTTCAGGTCGGCGAGGTCGGCGAGGCCGCCGGTGGCCGCGTAGGCGGGGGTCTGGGTGTTGCCGACCTCCAGGACGTCCGGCGGGTTGTCCTCGGAGAGCGCGGTGGTGATCTTCTGCTGGATCCCGTCCCACTTCTGGATCTCGAACTTCAGCTTCGCGCCGGTCTTCTTCTCGAACGCGGCCTGCACGTCCTTGCTCCACTGCGGCGGTGCGGAGCCGTCCATGGTCCAGACGGTGAGCGTCTGGCCCTTCCAGCTGTCCGGTCCCGCGTCCTTGCCGCTGTCCTTGCCGTCGTTTCCGCCACACGCCGCAACGGAGACCATCATGCCCGCGATCACGATCGCGGCAGCGAGCTTGCGCTTCACGCCACCCTCCTCAGGGATGCCACTAACCCCCCACGCCCTCGGCGGTGACCTGCGTACGACGCTGTTGCACGTAGGGCTCGGGACCTGGCCACTAATGGTGTAGACCAGTACGGTGGAGCTTGGCCTAGACCTTTCGGGGTGTCAAGGGTGGTCAGGGAAGCCGATTCCGGCCGTTACGAGAACGTCACCGGAGCGCGTCCGTCCGCATCCGCCCCTTTCGCCCGGCCTTCGGGTTGGACCGGACCTGAGCGAGCGGGTTGGACTAGACCATAGGGCAGTTGGTCGCTATAACGGGAGACCGTCGACACAGCCGGGAAGGCAGGCATGACCACCGACGTCAGCAGCGCCCAGCCGCACACGGGGGCGTCCGGCCGCACCGCGCGCGTGCCGAAGTACTACCGGATCAAGCAGCGACTGCTCGCCATGGCCGAGGAGTTGCAGCCCGGCTCGGCGATGCCGGCCGAGCGGCTGCTCGCCGTCCGGTTCGACACCTCCCGGACCACCATCCGGCAGGCGCTCACCGAACTCGTCGGCGAGGGCCGCCTGGACCGGATCCAGGGCAAGGGCACCTTCGTCTCCCAGCCCAAGCTGTACCGCACGCTCCAACTGACCTCGCACACCGAGGACATGCACGCTCAGGGCCTCACCCCCGCCTCTCAGGTGCTGGACATCGGGGAGATCCCGGCCGACCAGCGGCTGTCGGAGCTGCTCGGCATCGGCATCGGCGAGCGCGTCCTGCGCATCGAGCGGCTGCGGCTGGCCAGCGGCGACCCGATGGCGATCGAGACGACCCACCTGTCCGCGCGGCGCTTCCCCGGTCTGCGCCGCTCGCTGGCCACCCAGCCCTCGCTGTACACGGCGCTCGCCGAGGTGTACGACGTCCATCTCGCCGAGGCCGACGAGACCATCGAGACCTCGCTGTCCACCCCGCGCGAGGCGCAGTTGCTCGCCACCGACGTGGGGCTGCCGATGCTGCTGCTGTCCCGGCACTCGCGGGACGCGGAGGGCACCCCGGTGGAGTGGGTGCGCTCGGTGTACCGGGGTTCGCGGTACAAGTTCGTGGCGGCCCTGCGCCGGCCGGTGCCGGGTCCGGCGCAGGGATGAGCACGGCTCAGCCCGCTGGAAGTCGGTGCCGGAGGCGAGCCGATGGCCGGCGGGGTCATGGGACGGTCCCGGGCGGCCCGTGGGCGGGGCCGCCCGGCGTCCGGCGGCAGGGGACGAGTGGGGGGTCGGGAACCGGGGCAACGGCGGCAAGCGGCGCGACGCCGAGACGGCCGCTCACCCCTGGTCGAGGGTGATGTCCTGGTCCGTGACGGCGTGGAAGGCGGGCAGGGGGGGCGATGCCCGAGGGGCGCAGTTCCATGAGCGTGGCCTGCACATGGGCGGGGCCGGCCCTCAGGGCCTCGGAGTCGGCCTTGCCGGTGTTCCGCCACCGGTGCTCGGCGCCGTCGCACTGGGCGACGCTGCCGCCGATGCCGTGCGTGACCCGGGCGTCGCTCTGGCTGAGCGAGGAGCTGACGAACACCGGTCCGGTGCCGGCGGTGCAGCGGTAGCTGCCGGAGAGCGTAAGGGTGCCGTCGGACGCGAGATGGCCGGCGGTGTCGACGGTGACGGTCTCAAAGGGGTCGGCGCCGGCCGGGCCGACGGCGGCACACAGCAGGGCGGCGGCGCCGAGGGCCGCGGCGAGGGCGGGGCGAACGGGCATGGGAACCTCCCGGTTCCATGGGGTCGGGGGCCTCCACTCGTACCGGCCGGCCGTGTCACCGGGCGTGATCGTCACTCCATCGGTGGCGCGTCATGGAACCGTCCGGGAGTTGTCCGGGAGTTGTCACGCTTCACGGCGCACGGTTCCGGGGCGTTCACGGCGGGAGCATGGTCTAGGCATGACGGGCGGCGGCCGCATCCGCCGGCCCCTCGCATCCGATGTGGAGGTGCGCCATGTGCTCCAACCAGTCCTCGTGCCCCGCGTCCGGCCCCGCCCTGCGGCACCCGGTGGCCGCCCACCCCGAGCAGGGCTGGACCTTGCTGTGCGACGGCTCGATCGTGTTCGACGACAGCGGCGAACTGCACCCGGACGGCAGCGTGGTCCCGCCGTGCCGCGTCCCGGCGGAACGGCTCGCCACAGCGGCCTGACCCCGGCTCCCTACGGCAGCACCGCGAACCCGTCCAGCTCCACCATCGCCCGCTCGTCCCACAGCCGTACGACCTGCACGACGGCCATCGCCGGGTAGTCCCGGCCCGCCAGGTCCCGCCAGATGCGGCCGAGCCGGCCGGCGTGGGCGCGGTACGCGGCGACGTCCGTGGCGTAGACCGTGACTCGGGCGAGGTCGGCGGGGGTGCCGCCGGCCGCGCGCAGGGCCGCGAGGAGATTGCCGAGGGCCCGCTCGAACTGCTCGGGGAGCGTGTCCCCGGTGACCTTGCCGTCGGCGTCGAGGGCGGTCTGGCCCGCGAGGAACACCACGCGCGAGCCGGAGGCGACGACGGCGTGCGAGAACCCCGTGGGCGGGGACAGCTCGGGCGGGTTGACGCGCTCGGTCGTCACCGGTCGGCCTCCTCGGTCCTGGCGTACAACTCCTTGGCGATGATGCCCCGTTGGACCTCGCTGGCGCCCTCGTAGATACGCGGGGCGCGCACCTCGCGGTAGAGGTGTTCGAGGAGGTGGCCGCGGCGCAGGGCCGCCGCGCCGTGCAGCTGGACGGCGGTGTCGACGACGTACTGCGCGGTCTCGGTGGCGAGCAGCTTGGCCATCGCGGCGCGCCCCGGCACATCGGCCGCGCCCTCGTCGTAGGCGGTCGCCGCCGCGTACACCATCAGCCGGGCGGCCTCGGTGCGCACGGCCATCTCGGCGACCTGGTGGGAGACGGTCTGCAGGTCCATCAGCCGGCCGCCGAATGCCTCGCGGCGGCGGGTGTGGGCGAGGGTGGCGTCGAGCGCGGCCTGGGCCATGCCGACCGCGAAGGCGCCGACGCTGGGGCGGAAGAGGTTGAGGGTGCCCATGGCGACGGCGAAGCCGCGGTCGCGCTCGCCGAGCACGTCGTCGGCGGTGACCGGCACGGCGTCGAAGTCCAGGGCGCCGATGGGGTGCGGAGAGAGCATGTCCAACGGGGTGCCGGTGAGGCCGGGCCGGTCGGCGGGGACGAGGAAGGCGGTCACGCCGCGGGCTCCGGCGCCGGGCGTGGTGCGGGCGAAGACGGTGTAGAAGTCGGCCTCGGGCGCGTTGGAGATCCAGCGCTTGGCGCCGGTGAGCCGCCAGCGGTCGTCGCCGTCGGGCTCGGCCGCGAGGGACAGCGCGGCCGCGTCCGAGCCGGCCCCCGGCTCGCTCAGCGCGAAGGCGGCGACCGCGCTGCCGTCGGCGACCCGGGGCAGCCAGTGCTCGCGCTGGGCGGCGCTGCCGTGGGCGTGCACCGGATGGGCGCCCAGGCCCTGCAGGGCGAGCGCGGTCTCGGCCTCGGTGCAGGACTGTGCGAGGGACTCCCGCATCAGACACAGGTCCAGCGCGCCGGAGCCGAACAGCCGGGTCAGCAGACCGAGTTGGCCGAGCTCGGCGAGGAGCGGCCGGTTGACGTGCCCGGGCTCGCCCTTGTCGGCGAGCGGGCGCAGCCGTTCGGCGGCCGCCGTGCGCAGCTCGGCACACCAGGCCGTCTGCCGCGGGTCGAGCGAGAATGCGGGCACTGCCGGTCCTCCCTCCGGTCCGGGCCACCGTGACCCCTCCCGTTCGCCGTCCGGGACGGGGCCACCACGGCCCGCCCCAGCGCCTTCCGGCGACGGGTCGGCAGGACCCCTCGCCGCCATCTCCCGGGGTCGGGCCACCACGGCACTCCCCGTCAGCTGGTGGGGCCGGGCCGCGACAGCCCTTCCCGTCACCGCCGGGCACCCTCCTGGCCTACCCCGTCCCACCCGACGTTATCGCGCAACCTTGACTGCCGTCACCAAGCCGATACGCTCGTTCCGCGAGCCCACCAGGACGCCGGTGCCCACCACGACGCCCGTCTCGACGCTTGTCACGGCAAGGGGGCGAACCGCCATGCATCGCTCGGCCCATGTCGACACCTTCGCGCGCGACCATCTGCCGCCGCCCGACGAGTGGCCCGAGCTGCGGTTCGCCCTGCCGGAGCTGCGCTATCCCGAGCGGCTGAACTGCGCCGCCGAACTCCTGGACCACACCGAGGCGGACCGGCCGGTCTTCCACACCCCGGACGGCCCCAGCTGGACCTACGGCGAGCTGCGCGCGCGGGTCGACCGGATCGCGCACGTGCTCACCGGCGAGCTCGGCGTGGTCCCCGGCAACCGGGTGCTGCTGCGCGGCCCCACCACGCCCTGGCTCGCCGCCTGCTGGCTGGCGGTGCTGAAGGCGGGCGCGATAGCGGTCACCGTGCTGGCCCAGCAGCGCCCGCACGAGCTGGCCACCATGTGCGAGATCGCCCTGGTGCGGCACGCGCTGTGCGACATCCGGTCCGTGGACGACCTGGCGAAGGCCGACATACCCGGGCTGCGGATCACGACGTACGGCGGTGACGGCCCCGACGACCTCCTCAACCGCCCGGCACCCGGCACGCCGTACCCGGCGGTCGGCACCGCGGCCGACGACGTGGCCCTGATCGCGTTCACCTCGGGCACCACGGGTCGCCCGAAAGGGTGCATGCACTTCCACCGGGACGTGCTGGCGATCGCGGACACCTTCTCCCGGCATGTGCTGCGCCCCCGGGCGGACGACGTCTTCACCGGCAGCCCCCCGCTCGGCTTCACCTTCGGCCTGGGCGGTCTGGTGGTCTTCCCGATGCGGGCCGGCGCCAGCTCCCTGCTCCTGGAACAGGCCGGGCCCCGCCAACTGCTCCCCGCGATCGCCGAGCACCGCGTCTCGGTCCTGTTCACCGCCCCGACCGCGTACCGCGCCATGCTGGAGCAGCTCGACGGGTACGACGTCTCGTCGCTGCGGCGCTGTGTGTCGGCCGGCGAGAACCTGCCCGCGGCCACCTGGCGGGCCTGGCACGAGCGCACCGGTCTGCGCGTCATCAACGGCATCGGCGCGACCGAGCTGCTGCACATCTTCGTCTCCGCGGCCGACGAGCGGATCAGGCCGGGCACCACGGGGGTGCCGGTACCGGGCTGGCAGGCGCGGGTGCAGGACGCGCACGGCACGCCGGTGCCGGACGGCGAGCCCGGCCTGCTCGCCGTGCGCGGCCCGGTCGGCTGCCGCTACCTCGCCGACCCGCGCCAGCGCGCCTATGTGCGCGGCGGCTGGAACATCACCGGTGACACCTATGTCCGCGAGCCCGACGGCTACTTCCGCTATGTGGCCCGCGCCGACGACATGATCATCTCCGCCGGGTACAACATCGCCGGACCCGAGGTGGAGGACGCGCTGCTGCGGCACCCGGACGTGGTGGAGACGGCGGTCGTCGGCCGCCCGGACGAGGCCCGCGGACAGGTGGCGGTCGCCTACACCGTGCTACGCGAGGGCGCCCGGCGCGACCCCGAGGCCCTGCGCACCTTTCTCAAGTCCGAACTGGCACCCTACAAATGCCCGCGCGAGTTCGTCTTCCTCGACGCGCTCCCCCGCACCGCCACCGGCAAGCTGCAACGCTTCCGGCTGCGCAGCGAAGGTGACCGGCAGTGATGCCGACGACCTAAAATGATCAACGTGTCCGAGCAGCACGCCCCCAGGTCCCTCATCGTCACGCTCTACGGCGCGTACGGCCGCTTCATGCCCGGCCCGGTGCCCGTCGCCGAGCTGATCCGGCTCCTGGCCGCGGTCGGCGTGGACGCGCCCTCCGTCCGTTCCTCGGTGTCCCGGCTCAAACGGCGCGGCCTGCTGCTGCCGGCCCGCACCGAGCAGGGCGCGGCCGGCTACGAACTCTCGCCGGAGGCCCGGCAGTTGCTGGAGGACGGCGACCGGCGCATCTACGCGACCACGCCCGTGGCGGACGCGGGCTGGGTGCTCGCGGTGTTCTCCGTGCCCGAGTCGGAGCGGCAGAAGCGGCATGTGCTGCGCTCCCGGCTGGTCGGCCTGGGCTTCGGCACGGCGGCCCCCGGGGTGTGGATCGCCCCGGCGAGGCTGTACGAGGAGACCCGGCACACGCTGCGCCGGCTGCACCTGGATCCCTACGTGGACCTCTTCCGCGGCGAGCACCTGGGCTTCGCCCCGACGGCCGAGGCGGTCGCCCGCTGGTGGGACCTGGCCGCGATCGCCAAGGAGCACGAGCGGTTCCTGGACGCGCACGCCCCGGTGCTGCGCGCCTGGGAGCGCCGCGGCAGCACCCCGCCCGAGGAGGCCTACCGGGACTACCTCCTCGCCCTCGACTCCTGGCGCCACCTGCCGTACAGCGACCCGGGGCTGCCCGCCCGGCTGCTGCCCGCCGGCTGGCCGGGCGTGCGCTCGGCGGAGGTGTTCCAGGGGCTGCACCGACGGCTGCGGGACGCGGGAGCGGGGTTCGCGGGGGCGTGAGGCGGCCGACGGCTGCGGGACGCGGGAGCGGGGTTCGCGGGGGCGTGAGGCGGCCGACGGCTCGGAACCCGGTGGCGCCCGGGGGCCTGCTCAGGAGAGCGACAGCCGCGGCTTCGGGGCGTCCGTGCGGCCGGTCTGCGGGCGCCGGCTGCCCGCGCGGTAGGGCGCCGGCCAGACGACACCGGGCCCCTCGTATCCCTGCTCGGCCGCCGCGTGCAGAGTCCAGTGCGGGTCGTACAGATGCGGGCGGCCCAGCGCGCACAGGTCCGTGCGCCCGGCGAGGATCAGGGAGTTGACGTCGTCCCAGGACGAGATCGCGCCGACCGCGATCACCGGGACACCCGCCTCCTGCCGGATCCGGTCGGCGAACGGCGTCTGGTACGACCGCCCGAGCTCCGGCCGCTCCTCGGCCACCACCTGCCCGGTGGAGACGTCGATCGCGTCGGCCCCGTGCGCGGCGAAGGCGCGGGCGATCTCCACCGCGTCCTCGGCGGTCGTGCCGCCCTCGGCCCAGTCCGTGGCCGAGATGCGCACCGTCATGGGCCGCTCCGCCGGCCACACCGCGCGTACGGCGTCGAAGACCTCCAGCGGGAACCTGAGCCGTCGCTCCAGCGAGCCTCCGTAGGCGTCGGTGCGCCGGTTGGTGAGCGGGGAGAGGAAGCCCGAGAGCAGATAGCCGTGCGCGCAGTGCAGTTCGAGCAGGTCGAAGCCGGCCCGCGCGGCCCGCCAGGCGGCTTCGGTGAACTGCTCGCGGATGTCGGTGAGTTGAGCGCGTGAGAGCTGCCGCGGGGTCTGGCCGTCGGGCTTGTAGGGCAGCGGGGAGGCGGCGACGAGGGGCCAGTTGCCGTGGGGCAGCGGCTCGTCCATGCCCTCCCACATCAGCTTCGTGGAGCCCTTGCGGCCGGAGTGCCCGAGCTGCACGCCGATCGCGGTGCCGGGTGCCTGGGTGTGCACGAAGTCGGTGACCCGCCGCCACGCCTCGGCCTGCCGGCCGGTGTAGAGACCGGCACAGCCCGGCGTGATCCGGCCCTCCTCGCTCACGCACACCATCTCGGTCATGACCAGCCCGGCGCCGCCGAGCGCGCGGGCGCCGAGGTGGACGAGGTGGAAGTCGCCGGGGACGCCGTCGGTGGCGGAGTACATGTCCATCGGCGACACCACGACCCGGTTGCGCAGGGTCAGGTCGCGCAGCCGGAACGGGGTGAACATCGGGGGTGTCCCGGGCGGACAGCCGAACTCGCGTTCGACCGCCTCGGTGAAGTGGGCGTCGCGCAGCCGCAGGTTGTCGTGGGTGACGCGGCGGCTGCGGGTGAGCAGGTTGAAGGCGAACTGGCGGGGCGGCTGGTCCAGGTGGAGCCGCAGGTTCTCGAACCATTCGAGGCTGGCCCGGGCGGCGCGCTGGGTGGAGGCGACGACGGGTTTGCGCTCCTCTTCGTAGGCCGCCAGGGCCGTTGCGAGTGTGGGCTGTTCGCGCAGGCACGCCGCGAGGGCGAGGGCGTCCTCCACGGCGAGTTTGGTGCCGGAGCCGATGGAGAAGTGGGCGGTGTGCGCGGCGTCGCCGAGGAGGACGACGTTGCCGTGGGACCAGCGTCGGTTGACCACCGTACGGAAGGTGGTCCAGGCGGAGTTGTTGGAGTGCAGCGGGCGGCCGCGGAGCGCGTCCGTGAAGATCTTGGCGCAGCGCTCGACGGATTCCTGCGGGATGACGTCGTCGAATCCCGCCGTCTTCCAGACCTCCTCGCGCATCTCCACGATCACGGTGGAGGCGTCGGCCGCATAGGGGTAGCCGTGCAGCTGCATCACGCCGTGTTCGGTCTCGGCGATCTCGAAACGGAAGGCGTCGAACGCGAAGTCCGCGGCGAGCCATATGTAGCGGCAGCGGTGTGTCGTCAGCTGCGGGTCGAACACCTCGGCATGGGCGGCGCGGGTGGTGCTGTTGACTCCGTCGGCGGCGATCACGAGGTCGTACTCGGCGGAGAGCGTGTCCGGGTGGGGCGCCTCGGTGGAGAACCTCAGGTCCACGCCGAGGGAGCGGCAGCGCTCGTGCAGGATCGCGAGGAGACGGCGCCGGCCGAGGGCGGCGAAGCCGTGGCCGCCGGAGCGGTGGGTGACACCCCGGTGGACGATGTCGATGTCGTCCCAGCGGACGAAGTCGCGTTGCAGGGCCTCGTAGACGACCGGGTCGGCGTGTTCGATGCCGCCGAGGGTCTCGTCGGAGAGGACGACGCCGAAGCCGAAGGTGACGTCCGGGGCGTTGCGCTCCCAGACGGTGACCTCACGGGTGGGATCGAGCCGCTTGAGGAGCGCGGCGGCGTACAGGCCACCGGGGCCGCCACCGATGATCGCCACGCGCATGAGGGCTCACCTCCCCCGCCACTTCGGCGGGCGCTTCTGCGTGAAGGCCGTGTGGAACTCCGCGTAGTCCTCGCCGTTCATCAGCAACGCCTGGGTCGAGGCGTCCAGCTCGATCGAGGCCGCCAGCGGCATGTCCAGCTCGGCCGTCAGCAGGGCCTTCGTCTGGGCGTGGGCCAGGGCCGGGCCGTCGGCCAGGCGGCGGGCCAGCGCGTGAGCCGCCTCGTCGGTTCGGCCGTCCTCCGTCAGCTCGCTGATCAGGCCGATGCGCTCGGCCTCGGGGGCCCGGACCGGTTCGCCCAGCATGAGCAGGCGGGTGGCGTGGCCGAGGCCGACGACGCGGGGCAGCAGGTAGGCCGCGCCCATGTCGCCGCCGGACAGGCCGACGCGGGTGAAGAGGAAGGAGAAGCGGGCGGTGGGGTCCGCGACGCGGAAGTCGGCCGCCAGCGCCAGGACCGCTCCGGCGCCGGCCGCCACCCCGTGCACCGCGGCGATCACGGGGAACGGGCACTCCCTGATCGCCCGTACGACCTGGCCGGTCATCCGGTTGAAGTCGAGCAGCTGGGCGGTGTCCATGCCGAGGGTGGCGCCGATGATCTCGTCGACGTCGCCGCCGGAGCAGAAGCCGCGCCCCTCGCCGGCCAGCACCAGGGCTCGGACGGCACGCTCCCGGGACAGCTCGGCCAGCAGGTCGCGCAGGTCGGCGTAGGCGCCGAAGGTGAGCGCGTTGAGCTTCTCGGGACGGGCGAGGGTGACGGTGGCGACCCCGTCGGCGAGCTGGACCCGCAGGTGCTCCCAGTCGCAGGTGCGGGCGGCGGAGCCGGTGAAGGGACTCATGACGTGCGGCCTCCTAGGGCGGCGGTGCCGTACGTTGCGCTGTCCCATGAAGTTATCACTTGTTTGTGACTGTCGTCACGACTGCGCGACAGGCAGCGGTCGATCGGCCGGATCCGGTCACGTCCGTCACCGGTCGGCGACAGCGCCGTAACAAGGGGCTCGGGCGGGCGAGGCGGGGCGTTCGGCGGGGTACGCCGCCGGTACCGGGGCCGAGGGTCCCGGGCGAAGCCCGCCGACGGTCCGAAGTGGCCGGGCCCGTACCATTCCTACAGTCGAAAGCAGGACAGCCTGCTCCATGAACGGACTCGCCTTGCACGAACGCCCCACCGAACCGGCCTCCTGGCGCATCGCACTGCCGCACACCGCAGCGGCGGTGCCCGTGGCCCGTGCCCTGGTGCGTACGGCCCTCGCCGAGGTGGAGCACCCGGCCGACAGCGACACCGCGGAGCTGCTCACGGCGGAGCTGGTGGCCAACGCGGTGGAGCACACCGCCGGGCGCGGCCCGATAGAGCTGGTGGTGGAGCTGTTGCCGACCGGCTGCCAGGTCGAGGTGCACGACCCGGACCCGGCGCCGCCCGGCCGGCTGACCGCGCCGGCCATCGAGGAGCCCGACGTCTGGCAGGAGGGCGGGCGCGGCCTGCTCCTGATCCGCGCCCTCAGCTCGTCCTGCGGTCACCGCCCCACCCCGTCGGGCAAGGCGGTGTGGTTCAGACTGCCTGTGGTTCCCGCTCAGCGGCGGCGCTCGGCGTGACCTCGGGGGCGGCCGTCCGCGCCAGCGTGGAGTGCCGGCGGCCGTAGCCGGCGTAGATCGCCAGGCCCACCGCGAGGAACACGGCGAACTGGACCCAGGTCTGCCAGCCGGTCTCGTACGTGAGGTACAGGCAGAAGGCGACGCCGAGCAGCGGGCCCACCGGATACAGCGGCACCCGGAAGCTGCGGGTGAGGCCCGGCTCGCGGCGGCGCAGCGCGATCACCACGATGTTGACGACGGCCATGATCGCGAGCGTGCCGATGGTGCACAGGTTCATCACGGCGTCGAGCGAGGCGAAGGCCGCCGGGAGCGCGAAGACCACGGCGACGATCAGCGTGCCGGCGACCGGGGTGGAGGTCTTCGGGTTCACCTTCTCGAAGACGCGCGGGATCAGGCCGTCGCGGGACATCGACATCAGGATGCGGGTCTGGCCGTACATCACCGCGAGGACGACCGAGGCGATGGCGACGACCGCGCCGAAGGCGATCACTCCGCCGCCGACGGCGGAGCCGGTGACCTCGTTGACGACGTAGGAGAGGGCGGCGGGGCGGCCGGCGACCTGCTTGCCGCCGATGGCGCCGATCGCGGCCAGCGCGACCGCGCAGTACAGCAGGGTCACGATGCCCATGCAGACCATGATCGCGACCGGGATGTCCCGGCGCGGGTTCTTGGCCTCCTCGCCGGCCGTGGTGATCGCGTCGAAGCCGATGTAGGAGAAGAAGGCGGCCGTGGTGCCCGCGCCGATGCCGCCGAGGCCGGCCGGGGAGAACGGGGTGAGGTTGCCGTGCTTGAAGGCGCTGTAGCCGATGGCGCAGAAGGCCAGCAGGATGACGAGCTTGACCGCGGCCATGGCGGCCGTCGCCCGGGCGCTCTCCCGCACGCCGCGCACCAGCAGCACGGAGGCCATGGCGATGACGATCACGGCGGGGAGGTTGATGATCCCGCCGTCGCCGGGGCCCGCGGACAGGGCGGCCGGGAGCTGGACGCCGGTGAGGCTGTGCAGCAGCTCGTTGACGTACTGGCTCCAGCCGACGGCGACGGCCGAGATGGAGATGCCGTACTCCAGCAGCAGGCACCAGCCGACCAGGAAGGCGGTGGACTCGCCGAGTCCGGCGTAGGCGAAGGAGTACGAGGAGCCGGAGACCGGGATCGCGCCGCCCAGCTCCGCGAAGGAGAAGGCGGTGAAGACGCAGGTGATCGCGGCGAGGACGAAGGAGACGACGACGGCCGGGCCGGCCTGGGCGACGGAGTCGGACAGGCCGACGAAGATGCCGGTGCCGACAATGGCGCCGACGCCGAAGCAGATGAGCTGGAAGAGGCCCATCGTGCGCTTGAGGCCGTGGCCCTCGCGGTCGGCGCCGGATTCGGCGACGAGCAGGTGCGGGGACTTGATGCGGGAAGCGGGCATTGCGGGTTGGTGCTCGTTTCTGGGTGGTGCGGGCGACCCGGTGGGGTCGCGGCGTCGGCCCGGGCTGGGGTGGTGCCGGGCCGCCGGTCAGGATAAGGGCTGGTCGGGGCGGTGGACCAGGGTCAGCGGGCGAGTGTGGCGACCAGCACCGCCTTGATGGTGTGCAGGCGGTTCTCGGCCTCGTCGAAGACGACCGAGTGGGCGGACTCGAAGACCTCGTCGGTGACCTCCAGCGAGTCGAGGCCGTAGGTCTCGTGGATCTCGCGGCCGACCTGGGTGCCGAGGTCGTGGAAGGCCGGCAGGCAGTGCAGGAACTTCACGTCCGGGTTGCCGGTGGCGCGCAGGACGTCCATGGTCACGGCGTACGGCTTCAGCGCGGCGATGCGCTGCGCCCACACCTCCTTCGGCTCGCCCATGGAGACCCACACGTCGGTGGCGACGAAGTCCGCCCCCGACACGCCCTCGCGGACGTCCTCGGTGAGGGTGATCCGGGCGCCGCTCGTCTCGGCGAGCTTGCGGGCGTGGGTGACGACGTCCTCGGCGGGCCAGTACGCCTTCGGGGCGACGATCCGCACGTCCATGCCGAGCAGGGCGCCGGTGACCAGGTAGGAGTTGCCCATGTTGAAGCGGGCGTCGCCGAGGTAGGCGAAGGCGATCTCCGTCAGCGGCCGGGCGCTGTGCTCGGTCATGGTGAGCACGTCGGCGAGCATCTGGGTGGGGTGCCAGTCGTCGGTGAGCCCGTTGTAGACGGGCACGCCCGCGTACGCCGCCAGCTCCTCGACCTTGGCCTGGCTGTCCCCGCGGTACTCGATGCCGTCGTACATCCGGCCCAGCACCCGCGCGGTGTCCTTCACGGACTCCTTGTGGCCGATCTGCGAGCCGGACGGGTCCAGGTAGGTCGTGTGGGCGCCCTGGTCGGCGGCGGCGACCTCGAACGCGCAGCGGGTGCGCGTCGAGGTCTTCTCGAAGACCAGCGCGATGCTCCGGCCGCGCAGGTACTGCGTCTCGGCGCCCGCCTTCTTGGCCGCCTTCAGCTCGGCTGCCAGCTCGACCAGGCCGCGGAACTCCTCCTCGGTGAAGTCCAGCTCCTTGAGGAAGTGGCGGCCGGCGAGGGCGGTCGGGACAGTCGCCATGGGGGGCGCTCCAGAGGTACGGCTACAGCGGACACTGTAAGTCTATACGATCCTTCACATTTCTATACGGCGTCTCGTTCCACGGGACAGCTCATGCAGCGCGGCCCGCCCCGGCCCCGGCCCAGTTCGCTGCCCGGGATCTCGATCACCTCGATGCCCTGTTTGCGCAGATGCGTGTTGGTGGTCGAGTTGCGCTCGTAGGCGACGACGACCCCGGGCTCGACGGCGAGCACGTTGCAGCCGTCGTCCCACTGCTCGCGCTCGGCGGCGTGCACGTCCTGGGTGGCGGTCAGCACCCGGATCTCGCCGAGGCCCAGGGCGGCGGCGATGGCGCGGTGCATGTGCTCCGGCGGATGGTCCGTGACCTTCAGCTCCTTCTCGGAGACCCCCGGCTCGATGGTGTACGAGCGCAGCATGCCGAGCCCCGCGTACTGGGTGAAGGTGTCGCCGTCGACCATGGTCATCACCGTGTCGAGGTGCATGAAGGCGCGCCGCTTGGGCATGTCGAGCGCGACGATGGTGCGCGCCGAGCCGGCCGCGAACAGCTTGTACGCCAGCATCTCCACGGCCTGCGGGGTGGTGCGCTCGCTCATGCCGACCAGCACGGCGCCGTTGCCGATCACCAGGACGTCGCCGCCCTCGATGGTGGAGGGGTGGTCCGCCTGCCCCTGGGACCAGACGTGGAACGTCTCGTCACGGAACAGCGGGTGGTGCCGGTAGATCGCCTCGAAGTGGACGGTCTCCCGCTGCCGCGCGGGCAGCCGCATGGCGTTGATCGCCACCCCGTCGTAGACCCAGGCGGAGGTGTCGCGGGTGAAGAGGTGGTTGGGCAGGGGGCCGAGGAGGAAGTCGTCGAGGTCCATCACATGGAAGCGGACGGAGGTCGGCTCCGCGTGCGCCTGCAGGAACTCGCGCTTGGTCATGCCGCCCACGAGCGCCTCGGCCAGCTCCCGTGCGGGCAGGGACTCGAAAGCGGCGCGCAGGTGGTCGGCGGCGAGGGGGCCGTACTCCTTCTCGTGGAAGACCCGGTCCAGGACGAGGGCGCGGGCCTCGGGGAGCTCCAGGGTCTCGGTGAGCAGGTCGCCGAAGAGGTGGACGGCGACCCCGCGATCACGCAGGACGTCGGCGAATCCGTCGTGCTCGGCGCGCGCCCGGCGCACCCACAGCACGTCGTCGAAGAGCAGGGCGTCCTTGTTGCTGGGGGTGAGCCTTTTGAGCTCCAGGTCGGGCCGGTGCAGGATCACGCGGCGCAACCGCCCGGCCTCGGAGTCGACGTGGTATGCCATGCCTCCATCCTGGCCGTCCCCGCCCGTCTTCACGCCCTTGTTGACCGTTTCCGATCCCTCCTGTTTTCGTCCTCTTGACGAGAAGTGACGTCCAGGCTTATCGTCGCTATGACGAAAAACGGGGGTTCGCACACGAGGGGGATCCATGGCCGACATCACCCGGCGTCTTGGCCGGCGCCACCTGCGCGGCGCACCGACCGCCCACATCCGGCACCACCGCTCGGGCACGCTGGTACACGACGGTCCCGGGCTCAGCTTCTGGTTCCGGCCGCTCACCGCGGCCCTGTCCGAGGTACCGGTCGACGACCGCGAACTGGCGATGACCTTCCACGCCCGCACGTCCGACTTCCAGGACGTGTCCGTCCAGGCGACGGTCACCTACCGCATCGCCGACCCGGCCGTGGCCGCCGCCCGCCTGGACTTCTCCATCGACCCGGACACCGGCGCCTGGCGCGGCACCCCGCTGGAGCAGCTGGGCACGCTCCTGACCGAGACGGCCCAGCAGCACGCGCTGGACGTGCTCGCCCGTACGCCGCTGTCGGCGGCGCTGGTCGACGGCGTCGCGGCGGTGCGCGAGCGGGTCGCGGCCGGGCTGGGCGCCGAGCCCCGGCTGCCGGCGACCGGGATCGAGGTGGTCGCCGTACGGGTGATGGCGCTGCGGCCCGAGCCCGAGGTGGAGCGCGCGCTGCGCACCCCCGCCCGGGAACAGATCCAGCAGGAGGCCGACCGGGCGACCTACGAGCGGCGGGCCGTCGCGGTCGAGCGGGAGCGGGCCATCGCCGAGAACGAACTGGCGAGCAGGATCGAACTCGCCCGCCGCGAGGAGCAGTTGGTCGAGCAGCGCGGTACCAACGCCCGCCGCGAGGCCGAGGAGCAGGCGGCGGCTGACGCGGTGCGCGCCCGGGCCGAGGCGGCCCGCTCGGTGCGGCTGGCCGAGGCGGAGGCCGAGCGGTCGGTGAAGCTCGCGGAGGCGGAGGCCGCACGGCAGCTCCGGCTCACCGAGGCCGAGGCGGCACGGTCGCGGCAGCTCGCCGAGGCCGAGGCCGCGCGCACGGCCCTGCTGGCCGACGCCGAGGCGGCGCGGGCGGTACGGATCGCCCGGGCCGAGGCCGAGGGCGCGCGGGAACAGGGCGCGGCGCGGGCCGAGGCCCAGGCGGCCTGGCTGCGGGTGCACACCGAGGCCGGCGTCGACGGGGCGACGACCCTGCGCGCGCTCACCGCCGCCCGGCTGACGGAGAACCTGCCGCACATCGACAGCGTGACCGTCTCACCGGACGTGCTGACCGCCCTGCTCACCCGGCTCACCCCCGGAGGATCCGCGTGAGCCTCGCCCCGCGTGCCGTGCTGGTCCATCGGACCACGGAGTACGAGGAGCTGGTGGCCCGGCACGGCACGCACGGCCAGGCCGCGTTCTTCCTCGCCTCCCGGGGGCGGGACATCGAGGAGGTGGCCGAACGCCACCGGCGCACCCGCCGCGCGCTGGCCGAGGTGACCGCGGCGGTACCGCTGACCTGGCGGCAGGCGCAGGTGGAGCGGGGTGACCTCGACCGGTTCCTGTTCGCGCCCGAGGACGTGGTGGTGGTCATCGGCCAGGACGGACTGGTCGCGAACGCCGCCAAGTATCTGGCGGGCCAGCCGGTGATCGGCATCGACACCGATCCCGGCCGCAATCCGGGGGTGCTGGTGCGGCACCGCCCGGCCGACGCGGCGAAGCTGCTGGCGGCGACGGCCGCGGCGGTGGACGAACTCACCATGGTGGAGGCCGTCGCCGACGACACCCAGCGGCTGCTGGCACTCAACGAGATCTACCTGGGCACACCCGGTCATCAGACCGCCCGGTACCGCCTGGGCCTCGAGGACGACGGGGGTGTCGTCGAGGCCCAGGCCTCCTCCGGGGTGCTGGTGGGCACCGGCACCGGCGCGACCGGCTGGCTCCGCTCGGTGTGGCAGGAGCGAGGCAGCCGGATCCCGCTGCCCTCCCCCACCGAGGACCGGCTGGTGTGGTTCGTCCGCGAGGCCTGGCCGTCACCGGCCACCGGTACGAGCCTGGTGGCGGGCGAACTCGCCGCCTCGGCGGCGCTGACGGTCACCGTGGAGTCCGACCGCCTCATCGCCTTCGGCGACGGCATCGAGACGGACGCGCTCCAGCTGACCTGGGGGCAGACGGTCCGGGTCGGGGTGTGCGGACAGCGGCTGCGGCTGGTCGGCTAGATCGCGGTGCAGGGCACCGGCCAGCGCCGGATGCGCGGCGGCAGGGCCACCGCCCAGCCCGAGGCGGACAGCACCAGCCGCTCGGCGACGAGCAGGCCCACGGCCTCGCGCTCGACCGCGTCCACCGGCGTCGGCTCCTGGAGGCGGAGGAAGGCGGCGAGGAGCTCGGGGTGGTCGAGGGTGAGCCGTACGGCCGTGCCCCGCCCCGCCCGCCGGTCGAGGACGGTCACGAACCCGGGCCCGCGCCGGTGGTACAGGCTGCCATAGGCGTATCCCTCCCGCCAGACGGCCAACTCGTCCTCGGCTCCCGGCAGTTCGTCCGGCGGCGACAGATGGCTCAGCAGTCCGATGTCGTACGGCGGCCTGCCCACGGCCCGCCAGGTCACCCGCAGGCCCTGGCTCTGGCACTCGCGCAGGAAGCGCACCGCCTCCGCCGTCCCCCGCCCCGCGCCGCTCAGATCCAGCGGCCCCGTCACCTCGGCCCGCCGTCCGGTGAGCCGGTACGGCACGACGGCCGACAGCGCGCTCATCCGGCGCCCTCGGGCAGGCGGACCGGCTCGCCCCAGGTCGGCAGGGACACATAGGTGGCCCCGTCGCGGAACAACAGGCCGAGCCCCAAGGCCTGTCGCACCCACTCGGCCAGCGTGTCGACGCCCAACCCATGCCCGTCGGCGGCCAGCAGCCGGTGCAGCGCCGGTACGGTACGGCCGTCTTCCAGGCGCCGCAGGGCCTCGGCGCGCCAGCCGGAGAAGCGGTGGGTGACCGGTGCCCGGCCGTGCCTCCGGTCGTGCACCAGCAGCTCCTCGCCGTCCTCCGCGAACAGCAGCCGGGAGTGCGCGTACCCGGCCCGCCACGCGGCGACGGCGGCCTTGAGCCGTCGCTCGGCCGGGCCCGTGATCCCGGCGTCCTCGCTGTCGAACAGGTAGACCAGGTCGGCGAGTTCGTCCTCGGGCAGCTCATAGACGTGCCGGTACATCCGGGCCGGGCGGCGCTTGCCGAAGCCGAGGTCCGGGTCGGTGAAGTGCGGGCTGAACCGCTCCAGCTGGATGCGATGGGCGCCGCTCGGCGGCTGGAGGTGCACCAGCGCGGGGAGCTGGTCGATCACCGGTGCGTAGTCCTCGGCCGTCTCGCCGGGGAAGCCGTACAGGAGGTTCCAGGAGCAGGTCAGCGCGTGGTTCTCGCACTCGCGCAGGGTGCGGACGTTACGGGCGCCGGTGACGCCCTTGTCCATCAGGTCCAGCACCCTGCTGCCCAGGCTCTCGATGCCGGGCTGGATGTGCACGGTGCCGGACTCGCCGAGGAGGCGGAGCTGGGCCGGGGTGAGGTTGGACTTGACCTCGTAGTGCAGCCGCAGGTCCCAGCCGCTCCCGGCCACGCGGGGCAGGAAGTCCCGGAAGTAGGCCATGTCGATGATGTTGTCGACGGTGACCACGTCGAGGATGCGGTGCCGGCGCACCAGCCGGTCGATCTCGGCCCACAGCCACTCCCCGGGCTTGGCGCGGAAGGCCATGGCGGAGCCGTTGAGCCCGCAGAAGGTGCAGTGGTGCTTCTCGCCCCACCAGCAGCCGCGGGCACCCTCCACCACGAGCTTCGGATGGACGTGCTCCCGCACCGGGGAGGCGTCCAGCGCGGCCTGCCACTGGTCGTAGTCGGGCGAGGGGATGTCGGCGGGGGCCACGGTCCGCCGGGTCGCGGGGTTGGCGCGTGACACCGGCCCGTCCCACCAGCACAGGCCCGGCACGTCGCCGGGGTCGGTGCCCTCGGCCAGATGCCGCAACAGAGCCGGGAAGGCGTACTCGGCCTCGCCGCGCACCACATGGTCGACGAAGGGGTGGTTGCGGTGCAGGGCGTGGCCCATCGGCCCGTCGCAGTTGCTGCCGCCGAGGACGACCGTCACCTCCGGGCGTCTTCGCTTCAGTTCGCGGGCGAGCGCGAGGGAGGAGACGTTCTGCATGAAGGTCGTGGTGAACCCGACGACGTCGGGCTCCGCCGCGAGCACCTCATCCGCGCAGGCGGCGACGAAGGCGGCGGCGTACGGCCGCATGGCGACGGCCGTGTCGATGAAGACGTCCCGGTCGGCGGCGTAGTCCCGCAGCCGGGCCAGGCCCCAGTCCGGATCGTCGTACAGGACGCCGGAGAAGACCCAGTCGCCGAGGCCGTGGAAGATGGCGTCGCTGCCGACGGAGACGTAGTCGCCCGGCCGCAGCCGGCCCCCGGAGCGCTCCAGCAGGAACTCGGCCCAGCGCAGGGAGCCGTGGAACTCCGCCACCTCGGCCTCGGGGCGGGCCTGCCGGACCAGCCGGTTCAGCAGGCCGAGTTGCAGCGACGGAAGGTCGAGCGGATGCCAGGGCATCGTGACCAGGTGGACGCGCATGCTCAGCGGGTCGGCCGCTTCTCCAGGATCGCCGGCCGGCGGCCGGTGCCCCGCTCCTCCTCGCGGACCACGACCTTCTTGATCTCCACGTCCACCACCCCTCCCCGCCGGACGCGCGAACACCCCTGTGCCGCACCGGCTGTCCACCATATGGACAGATCTGTGTGCGACACAAGGGCGTTCTGTGACGGACGGATGCGGCCCGCCTCGGCGTGCCGGGCTACAGGCGCGGGTCCACCGGCTCCGACTCCAGGGCCAGCACCCCGAACACCGCCTCGTGCACCCGCCACAGCGGCTCCCCGTCCGCGAGGCGGTCCAGGGCCTCCAGACCGAGGGCGTACTCGCGCAGCGCGAGGGACCGCTTGTGGTTCAGGAAGCGCTGCCGGAGCCTGGCGAGGTTGTCCGGGCGGGTGTACTCGGGGCCGTAGATGATCCGCAGGTACTCCCGGCCGCGGCACTTGACGCCGGGCTGGACCAGCCGTCCGTCCGGGTTGCAGACCAGCGCGCCGAGCGGCTTGACGACCATGCCCTCGCCGCCGCGGCCGGTCATCTCCAGCCACCAGTCGACACCCGCGCGCACCGACTCCGGGTCACCGGTGTCGACGTACAGCCGCCGGGTGGTCTGGAGGAGTCCGGTGCCGTCTTGCTCCACCATGCGGTCGATCAGGGCCAGTTGCTCGTCGTGCGGCAGCGCGGCGAGGCTGCGGCCCTGGACGGCCAGCAACTGGAAGGGCGCCAGGCGTACGCCGTCCAGGCCGTCCGTGGTCCAGCAGTAGCGGCGGTAGGCCGCGGTGAACGCGGTCGCGTCGGCGGCCCGGTCGCGCTGCCGGTCCAGCAGTCCGGTGAGGTCGACGCCCCGGGCCGAGGCGGCCTCCAGCGCGGCCAGCGCGCCCGGGAACACCGCGCCGGACGCGGCGCCGACGGCCGCGTACTGACTGCGCAGCAGCCCCGAGGCCTTCAGCGACCACGGCATCAGCTCGGCGTCCAACAGCAGCCAGTCGGTGGCCAGTTCGTCCCAGAGACCGGCATCCGTGATCGCCGAGCGCAGGCGTCCGAGGATCTCCTCGGTCACCCGCTCGTCGTCGAGGAACGGCCGCCCGGTACGGGTGTAGAGCGACCCGGTCGGCCCTCCCCCACTCTCGGCTTCGCTCGAGCGGGAGGTACCCCCAACACCAAACCGCTTGCGCGCCGCCTCCGCGTCCCGGCACACCAGGGCCACGGCCCGCGAGCCCATGTGCTTCTCCTCGCACACGACCCGCTCGACGCCGTCCGCCGCGTACTGCGCGAAGGCCTCGGCCGGGTGCTCCAGGTAGCCCTCGACCCGCGAGGTCGGCGTCGGTGCCATGGTCGGCGGCAGATACGGCAGCAGGCGCGGATCGGTCGCGAAGCGGCTCATGACCTCCAGGGCCGCGGCCGCGTTCTCCTCGCGGACCGCCACCCGGCCGGCGTGCCGGGTCTCCACGGCCCGGCGGCCGTACACGTCCGCCAGGTCCAGCGGCCGGCCGTCCTCACCGCCGGGCGCCTCCGAGCGCAGCGGGCGGGCCGGCTCGTACCAGACCCGCTCGGCCGGTACGTCGACCAGCTCGCGCTCCGGCCAGCGCAGCGCGGTCAGCTTGCCGCCGAAGACCGCGCCGGTGTCCAGGCAGATCGTGTTGTTGAGCCAGGATGCCTCCGGCACCGGGGTGTGGCCGTAGACGACCGCGGCGCGGCCCCGGTAGTCCTCCGCCCACGGGTAGCGCACCGGCAGCCCGAACTCGTCGGTCTCACCCGTGGTGTCGCCGTACAGGGCGTGCGAGCGGACCCGGCCGGAGGTGCGGCCGTGGTACTTCTCGGGCAGGCCGGCGTGGCAGACGACCAGCTTGCCGCCGTCCAGGACGTAGTGGCTGACCAGGCCCGCCAGGAACCGTCGTACCCGCTCCTTGAACTCCTCGCTCTCGCCCTCCATCTGCGCGATGGTCTCGGCGAGCCCATGGGTGTGCTGGACCTTGCGGCCCCCCAGGTAGCGGCCGTACTTGTTCTCGTGGTTGCCGGGCACGCACAGCGCGTTGCCCGACTCGACCATCGACATCACCCGGCGCAGCACGCCCGGGGTGTCCGGGCCGCGGTCGACCAGGTCGCCGACGAAGACGGCGGTACGGCCCTGCGGGTGGACGCCGTCGGCGTAGCCCAGCTTGGCGAGCAGCGCCTCCAGTTCGGCGGAGCAGCCGTGGACGTCGCCGATGATGTCGAAGGGGCCGGTGAGATGCGTCAGGTCGTTGAAGCGCTTCTCGGTGACGACGGTGGCGTGCTCCACCTCCTCGACCCCGCGCAGGACGTGCACCTTGCGGAAGCCCTCCCGCTCCAGGTGCCGCAGCGAGCGGCGCAGTTCGCGGATGTGGCGCTGGATGACCCGGCGGGGCATGTCGGCGCGGTCGGTACGGGCCGCGTTGCGCGCGGCGCACACGTCTTCCGGCATGTCCAGCACGATGGCGATGGGCAGCACGTCGTACTTCCTGGCCAGCTCGATCAGCTGACGCCGGGCGTCCTGCTGCACGCTGGTGGCGTCCACGACGGTGCGGCGGCCGGCGGCCAGCCGCTTGCCGGCGATGTAGTGCAGGACGTCGAAGGCGTCGCTGCTCGCGCTCTGGTCGTTCTCGTCGTCGCAGACGAGACCGCGGCAGAAGTCCGAGGAGATCACCTCGGTGGGCTTGAAGTGCCGGCGGGCGAAGGTGGACTTGCCGGAGCCGGAGGCACCGACGAGGACGACGAGGGAGAGGTCGGTGACGGGGAGCACCCGTCCCCGGTGCTCTGTCGACTCGGTCATGCTGCCTTCGCCTCCTTCTCGGTCCTGATCGCGAACAGTGCCATCTGGGTGGGCGGGCCCACCTCGGGGTCGTCGGGGCCGATGGGCCCGAACTCCACCGTATAGCCGTGCCGTTCGGCCACCGTGTGCGCCCAGCTGCGGAACTCCGCCCGGGTCCACTCGAAGCGGTGGTCGCCGTGCCGGGCGTGTCCGGCGGGCAGGGTCTCCCAGCGGACGTTGTACTCGACGTTCGGGGTGGTCACGAGGACCGTGCGCGGGCGGGCGTGCCCGAACACGGCGTACTCCAGGGCGGGCAGGCGGGGCAGGTCGAGGTGCTCGATCACCTCGCTGAGCACGGCGGCGTCATAGCCCTTGAGCCGGTTGTCGGTGTAGGCGAGCGAGCCCTGCACCAGCTTGACGCGAGAGGCCTGCCGCTCCCCCATGCGGTCCAGCTTCAGCCGGCGGGAGGCGATGGTGAGCGCCCGCACGGACACGTCGAGGCCGACGATCTCGGTGAACCGCACGTCCTTCAGCAGCTCCCGGACCAGCTCGCCCTGTCCGCAGCCGAGGTCGAGGACGCGAGCGGCGCCGGAGTCCCGCAGGGCCGCGAGGATCGCCTCCCGGCGCTGGACGGCGAGCGGGGTGGGCCGCTCTTCCTCCTCGGTCTCGGCCTCGACCGCGTTGTCGATCTCCTCGACCTCGCTGTCGTCGGCCTCGGCGAGGCGCACCAGCTCCAGCCGCTCCATCGCCTGCCGGGTCAGCGCCCAGCGGCGGGAGAGGTACCGGCTGGTGATCAGCTTCTGCTCCGGGTGGGCGGGCAGCCAGCCCTCACCGGCCCGCAGCAGCTTGTCGACCTCGTCGGAGGAGACCCAGTAGTGCTTGGCGTCGTCGAGGACCGGCAGCAGGACGTACAGATGGCGCAGCGCCTCGGCGAGGGTCAGTGTCTCCCCCTCCAGGACCAGGCGGACGTACCGGGAGTCGCCCCACTGCGGGAACTCGGTGTCGAGCGGGACGGGCTCGGCGGTCACCGTCCAGCCCAGCGGCTCGAACAGCCGTCGTACGAGGTCAGGGCCGCCGCGGGCGGGCAGGGCCGGTACCTCTATGCGCAGGGGCAGCGGGGCGGCGGCCCGCTCGGGACGGGCGGTGCACACGCCGCGCAGGGCGCTGGAGAACACGCCGCTCAGCGCGACCGCGAGCAGCGAGGAGGCCGCGTAGGGGCGGTCGTTCACGTATTGCGCCAGGGCCGCGTCGGGGGCGCCGCCGCGGCCCTTGCCCTTGCCTCGCCGGACGAGCGCGAGCGTGTCGATCTCCAGCAGCAGCGCGGCCGTGCAGCGCCGGTCGTCCGCCTCGGGGTAGAAGACGTGCGCCGTGCCGTAGGACAGCTTGGTTGAGAACGGGTTGTCAGGGTGCTTGTAGAGGAGAAACCCCAGGTCAGTGGCCGGGTGCTGCTCGTCGCCAGTAGTCGAGATTGTCAGGAACACGTGATCGAGTATGGGTGTCGGTGGGCCAGGTTGGTACTGGATTACCTGGTCTCTGAGACGAAGTAGCCACGGCCACTGACCACGTACACAACTCCCTCAGCGCGGAGCCTGGCCAGTGCTCGGGATGCCGTTGACTGCGACACGTCGAACTCTGTTGCCAGCGCCACCGTCCCCGGTACGCGTGCACCAGGGGCGTACACGCCCTCTCGGATGCGTCGCCGGATCTCCTCTGCAACCTGCGGCCAATGCGGCTCTGCCCTGTTGATCTCCACCTATTCAGGGTGCGAGAGATTCACCCAACGTGCTATCGAGGTAGTCAGGTACTCAGGTAGTCTGGTTAGCCAAGAAAGGACCCCCGCGACAGCGCGAACTGTCCGGGGGCGTGGCCACACCTGACGAAAGCAGGGATGACATGGGAGAGCGTAGCGCTCACGTTCGGCTGTTGCCGTTCTCTGGGCCGGAAGGGAAGAGGGCACACCTGATCACCGATGGGACGGCATCAATGCTGTCTCTGCTGGCAGACAACATCGAGAGTCAGCAGATCCAAACGGCAACGGTGATTGTGGAGTTGGCGCGGCCGATGATCGCAGAAGAGGCCAAGCTGACGGCTGATGAACTCCGCTGGATTGCCCGGCGTCTCATCGAGAGCCTGACGGACGTACTGAACATCACAGAGAGCCGGGGGCAGAGGATTCCCAACTACGAGGAAGAGGCGGAGTAGCTACCCACCCCGAGAGCCCCTGGACGCTGTACCGGTCTGGGGTTCTCTCATACCCAACCGCTGATGTTCCTCAAGTGCCGGTGCAACAGGTTTGCCGCTGGGCATCCTTGATCCATGTCGCTACCAGTCATCGCGATCATCATTGCGTCCGTCAGTGCGGTGTTCACCGGGTCCAACATGGTCATCTCCGCGTTGACCTACCGTCGCGTAAGGCCACGAGTCGAAGTCGACTCCAGGTGGGGACTGCTAGGAGACCTTGAACACCCCAGGAAGGGTAAGAACACTTTCGGTTTCCGTCTGCACGTCAAGAATGTCAGCCCCACAGCCGCCAAGGTGGAGAGATCAAAATCCCCCGCGTTGGGGCTGCACGCTCCCTCAAGGCGCCGAACATGGAACTTCCAGCCTTTGGCGGATTGAGTTGGGAGATCCCGTATGACTTCGAAACCATCTCGCCTCCCCCTGGTTGGGGCTCCGTGACGGTTGTAGTGCGGCTGACTAACGGTGAAGAGGTGTACGGAAAGCGGATCTCTCGTAGCGCACTGGACGATCAGATCACCAGGATCAACGGCTACTACCCGGAACTCGGGCTGTCATCTCCATCTGTGTGACAGGGTGCCTTCGTCTCCGCTAAGCGGAATCACTCCATCTCGTTTGTCAGTGCCTCATGGGACAGTCATAGCTCAAGACCAATCGACGTCCCATGAGGAGGAAGCATCAACAAGCCAGAACGTAAGAGAGCCGATAAGCTGAAAGCAGGGGATCACCTGAAGCTTTGGAATGGGAAGACTGCTGAAGTGCTCTCGATTGAACCAGCGATTAACCAGGTAGGAAGAAAGGCGCTGATCCTCACCCTGTACAAGTCACCCAAGATGGCGGTGAAGACAGGGCGCATCATGACCATGCACTATCCGGCATAGCAGTAACCCGAGCCAACCACACCCCCAGGGATGGCCGTAGAGCCACCTGTACGCCCCTGAGAGCCCCTAGCGTCCACTCCTGGCTCCCCAGTGCCGCCAAGGGCGAGACAGACTCTCAGAGACCCCGTAGAGCCTTGGGGCAGATTCGAGGTCCCTGGATAGTATGGGAAATGGGGAACATCTAGAGAAAAGATATATTCCTCCTTCGGGGGAATTAATATCTATCAGAATATCTTCCCTATTTACTTATACAAAAGAACCAAGTCTAACCAAGGTTCTATCACGCCTGCCGTCTCGTCTCGGCACTGGAGTACATGCGCGAGGGAGACATGCTCACGGTCCAGGAAGTTGACCGGCTCGGCCGGAACCTCCTTGAGGGGCTGCTAATGCTGACTGAGCTGTTCGAGCGTGGCGTAGCCGTGAAGGTGCTGGACGGTGTGGCCAAGGGTGAGCACACAGAGCGCAGCCTGATCCTGGACCTAGCGTTTGCCCTTGCCGAGGACCGTCGCAGGGACATCGTGAAGAAGACGAAGAACGGCCTTGAGGCTGCGAAGAAGCGCGGGCGGGTAGGTGGACGCCGACCGGTCATGAACGAGGCTCTGACGGCTCAGGCCGTGGCTCTGAGGGACAAGGGATATACGATCCGGCAGATTCAGCCGCACCTCACGTACAGGACCCAGAGCGGAGAGACCCGTAACCCCTCGTCGGTGCCATCTCTCAGGCTCTCAAGGCGTATGACGGGCAGGAGGGTTCGTAGGCCGCTCCAGGTAGCATCATCGCGCACTTGACCTAGGGGTGGGGAGAAGCATGGGGATCATTCAGACCGTTGTCGGGGCCATCGTGGGATGGGCGTTCGTCATCATTGCGGTAGGCAACGCAATACTCTGGCCGGTTGTAGCGGTGATCGAGTGGGTTCAAGATCGCAAGCGCAACCGCCAGAGCTGACACCCCATCAATCCCTCTGACTGCCTGTCAGGGGGATTTTCTTTATCGAATTGAGATTTAAAAGAATTGCCGAAAATGGGTTGACGAATTCAAAAAGCTGACCCCCCTACCTTCACGAAACTTTATTAAGGTTTTGCCCTACCTGGTCTGTCACGCGTGAGGCTACTCCCTACCTAGACCAGTGAGCCTTTCCCGGTAACCGACGGTCGCTGAGGGTGATCGCCTCCGGGAGTCTCGTGGTGTACTCCCAACTCCGGGCAGACGTAAGGCCCCTGGT
>NZ_JBITGJ010000025.1:0-123864 GCF_044456925.1 Streptomyces sp. NPDC050743 | reverse complement strand
CCTGGACCCTCGCCCCAGCCACCGACTGACTGCAGGGCGGGCCGCCCCACCACAACGGAACCGCCCAACCTGCAAGATTTTCAGTGCACTTCTAGGGCCGTGTTCGCGGTTACCGCGACCGCCATGGTCAGGGCGGCCATGGGGTGGCCTACGGCGTACAGGGCCGCGGCTCCGCCTCCGAGCACCACCGCCTTGACCGTGAGGACGAGCGGCAGGCCGGGGCGCAGCCGTGCCCTCGGTGCCGCGAACAACGCCCACAGCACGATCGCCGCCAGGGGTGTCCCCAGGCCGAGCAGGACGTGGAGGGCCGCGTCGCCGCCGGCGGTGAATCCCCACCAGCCCAGGCACGCCAGTGCGGCGAGCTCCAGCAGGAACGCCAGGAGCTCGTTGGCGGTGTACCAGCGCCGCTCGTCGAGAACGGCCTGGGCGGAGGGGCCTGTTGACATGGGGTCCTCTCGGTGCGCCGGGGGGCCCAGCATGACAGGGTGGTGACGGGTGGGACGGGTTTTTGCCGGACCGTTGTGGCTCACCGCCCCGCCCCTTCTCGAAAGGCATCGGCATCATGGACGAGCGGCTGCGGCGCACCGGTGACTCGCTGGACGAAGCGGCGGACGTGTTCCAGGAGGTGCGGCCGCGGCTGTTCGGGGTCGCCTACCGCATCCTGGGCAGCGTGTCCGAGGCCGAGGACGTGGTGCAGGACGTGTGGGAGCGCTGGCAAGGCACCGACCGGAGCGCCGTGCAGGATCCCGGGGCGTTCCTGGCGACGATCGCCACCCGGCTGGCCATCAACGTGGCCCAGTCCGCCCGGGTCCGCCGCGAGGCGTACGTGGGGCCGTGGCTGCCGGAGCCCGTGGACACCGGCGTGGATCCGCAGGTCGGCGCGGAGCGCGGCGAGGCGCTGGAGACGGCCGTGCTGCTGGTCCTGCAGAAGCTGAACCCCGTGGAGCGGGCGGCCTACGTGCTGCGGGAGGCATTCGACTACTCGTACGGCGAGATCGCGGACATGCTCCAGCTGAGCCAGGCCAATGCGCGGCAGGTCGTCAGCCGGGCCCGCAAGCGCCTGACCGCCGAGCGCCGGGAACCCGTCGAGGCGGCACAGCACCGGCGGCTGGTCGAGGCCTTCGTCGCCGCCGCGCGGCACGGTGACGTCGCCGCGCTGGAGAGCGTGCTGTCGGCCGACGCCGTCGCCTACGCGGACGGCAACGGCATGCGCGGCGTGGCACGGGTGGCGGTCGTGGGCGCCGAGCGCGTGGCCAGGGTCAGTGCCGTCGCCCACAAGTTCTTCCCCCGCGCCGAGTACGGCGTGGTCGAGGTCAACGGCCGGCCCGGCCTGCTGCTCGTCCAGGACGGGGCCGCCGTCGCCCTGGTGTCCGTCACGGTGGGGCCGGACGGCATCGACGGGCTGTACTGGGTGCTGGCGCCCGAGAAGCTGAGGGCGTACGAGCGGTCCGCACACAGGCCCACGGGACGGTCGCAGGCGTCGTAGCCGTAGCCGCCGCTCAGGCGGCCGGCCGGTCGCGGTGGTCCCGCCGACCGGCCGTGTGCCGCTGTGGACCGCGGCGCCTCGGTCAGTTCCGCTTGAGCCAGTCCTCGTAGCGCGTGGTGGCCAGGTGCGCGGTGTCGTCGCCGGTGAGCACGTCGGGCATGCCCGCGAACGGGCTCGCGGACTCGTCGGTGACGACGGAACGGCCGTCCGGCTTCGCCTCCAGGGTCAGCTCACCGAGCCGGTCGAGCCGGTGCACCTCGGGGCCCGCGATGTTCCGGATGCCGTTCGACGGCTCGCCCTGCGCCGCGTCGGCGACGGCGGCGGCGACGTCGGCGGAGGCCATCGGGCGCAGCCGGTTGGACGGCAGGTGCACCTGCTTGCCCTCCGTGCACATGTCCATCACCGGGGCGATGAACTCGAAGAACTGGGTGGCGCGCACCAGGCTGTAGGGGACTCCGCTGTCGCGCACGGCCTGCTCCTGGGCGACCTTGGCCCGGTAGTAGCCGTAGTCGGGTACCTGGTCGACGCCCACGATGGAGAGCGCGACGTGGTGGCGGACCCCCGCCGCCTTCTCGGCCGCGAACAGGTGCTGCGCCGAGCGAGTGAAGAAGTCCAGGGCCGGCTCGGTGTCGAAGGAGGGGGAGTTCGACACGTCCACGACCACGTCGGCGCCCTTGAGCGCATCCGCCAGGCCCTCGCCGGTGTAGGCGTTGACGCCGGTGGAGGGCGTGGCCGGCACGGCCTCGTGGCCGCCCTTGCGCAGCAGCGCGACCACCTGCGAGCCGATGAGCCCGGTACCTCCGACAACCACGATCCTCATCACTGTCTCCGTTCGCTGGGTACGTCCGTACATCAGCAGGACAGCGCAGCGGCCGGGTTTGTGACAGCCGGGCTCAACCGTCGGGGTGTGGGGGAACGACGGCGCCCCCTGCCTGTGCGGGGCAGGGGGCGCCGTACGACCGGGACGGCCGGTGTCACTTCACCGGCTCGGGCTCCGGCTCGGTCTCGCTCGCCGTCTCGCCGGCCGGGTCGACCGGGGTCTTGACGGAGTCGAGGAGGAGCTGGGCGACGTCCACGACCTGGATGGACTCCTTGGCCTTGCCCTCGTTCTTCTTGCCGTTCACCGAGTCGGTGAGCATGACGAGGCAGAACGGGCAGGCGGTGGAGACGATGTCCGGGTTGAGGGAGAGGGCCTCGTCGACGCGCTCGTTGTTGATGCGCTTGCCGATCCGCTCCTCCATCCACATCCGGGCGCCGCCGGCGCCGCAGCAGAAGCCGCGCTCCTTGTGGCGGTGCATCTCCTCGTTGCGCAGGCCCGGGACCTTGCCGATGATCTCGCGCGGGGGCGTGTAGATCTTGTTGTGGCGGCCCAGGTAGCACGGGTCGTGGTAGGTGATGATGCCCTCGACCGGGGTGACCGGGACCAGCTTGCCCTCGTCGACCAGGTGCTGCAGCAGCTGGGTGTGGTGGATGACCTCGTAGTCGCCGCCGAGCTGCGGGTACTCGTTGCCGATCGTGTTCAGGCAGTGCGGGCAGGTCGCGACGATCTTCTTCGCGGACTTCGGCTTCTTGGTCGACTCGTCCTCGTCGTCCTCACCGAAGGCCATGTTCAGCGCGGCCACGTTCTCCATGCCGAGCTCCTGGAACAGGGGCTCGTTGCCGAGGCGGCGGGCGGAGTCACCGGTGCACTTCTCGTCGCCGCCCATGATCGCGAACTTGACGCCCGCGATGTGCAGCAGCTCGGCGAAGGCCTTGGTGGTCTTCTTGGCGCGGTCCTCCAGGGCGCCGGCGCAGCCGACCCAGTACAGGTACTCGACCTCGGTGAGGTCCTCGATGTCCTTGCCGACGACCGGGACCTCGAAGTCGACCTCCTTGGTCCACTCCAGGCGCTGCTTCTTCGCCAGGCCCCAGGGGTTGCCCTTCTTCTCCAGGTTCTTGAGCATCGTGCCCGCCTCGGACGGGAACGCGGACTCGATCATCACCTGGTAGCGGCGCATGTCGACGATGTGGTCGACGTGCTCGATGTCCACCGGGCACTGCTCGACGCAGGCGCCGCAGGTGGTGCAGGACCACAGGACGTCCGGGTCGATGACGCCGTTCTCCTCGGCGGTGCCGATCAGCGGCCGCTCGGCCTCGGCGAGCGCGGCGGCGGGGACGTCCTTCAGCTGCTCCTCGGACGCCTTCTCCTCGCCCTCCATGGTCTTGCCGCCGCCGGCCAGCAGGTACGGCGCTTTGGCGTGCGCGTGGTCCCGCAGGGACATGATCAGCAGCTTCGGGGAGAGCGGCTTGCCGGTGTTCCAGGCGGGGCACTGCGACTGGCAGCGGCCGCACTCGGTGCAGGTGGAGAAGTCCAGCAGGCCCTTCCAGGAGAACTGCTCGACCTGGGAGACACCGAAGACGTCGTCCTCGCCGGGGTCGGTGAAGTCGATCGGCTTGCCGCCGCTCGTCATCGGCAGCAGGCCGCCGAGGGAGGTCTCACCGGTGGCGTTGCGCTTGAAGAAGATGTTCGGGAACGCCAGGAAGCGGTGCCAGGCCACGCCCATGTCGGTCATCAGCGAGACCGTGATCATCCAGACGAAGGACGTCCCGATCTTGATCATGGCGGTCAGGTAGACCAGGTTCTGCAGCGTGGAGACGCTCAGGCCCTTGAACGCGAGCACCAGGGGGTATGAGGCGAAGTACGCGGCCTCGTAGCCGTGCACGTCGGCGAGGGCGCCCTCCAGGCCGCGCAGGGTCATGATCGCGAGGCCGATGATGAGGATGACGGACTCGACGAAGTACGCCTGGCCGAAGTTGGAGCCCGCGAAGCGGGACTTGCGGCCCGGGTTGCGCGGGTGGCTCAGCTGGCGGATGACGATCAGCGTGAGGATGCCGAGCGTGGTCATCGTGCCGATGAACTCGACGAACAGCTCGTACGGCAGCCAGTGCCCGATGACCGGCAGCGCCCAGTCGGCCTGGAAGAGCTGGCCGAAGGCGTTCACCAGCGTCAGTACGAGCGAGAAGAAGCCGACGGCGACGAACCAGTGCGCGACGCCGACGACGCCCCACCGATTCATCCGGGTGTGGCCGAGGAACTCCCGGATCACCGTGGCGGTGCGGGCGGTCCAGTCGTTGGTCCGGGTACCCGCCGGGACGTCCTGCCCGAGCCGGACGAACCGGTAGATCTGCGCGATGGCGCGGCTGAACAACGCGACGCCGACCACGGCGAGTACCAGCGACACGATGATCGCGGCGAGTTGCATGTGGGGCTCCTCGGGCCTGCGAGGGGTTCTTCGAGGGAAATTATTACTAAGCGGTAACTTATGTAGTCCGTCTGAGACTACCCCCATCTTCCGCCGGGATGCAGCCGGGCGCGGGGTGACGAGCGTCATCCCCAGCTCATCAGATCGTGTTATTCGTACCGAATTGCTACATTCGCCCCTACCTTAGAGCCGTGCTCTACGGGATCGCCGCCGCAACCGCCGCCCTGCTTCTCGCCGCCGTGCTCTCGGCGCTGCTCAGGGTGCCCGCGCTGCGGGCCGGCATCCTCGACCGGCGCCGGCAGCGGCGGCTGCCGCTGCTCGGCGGGCTCGCCGTGGTGGCCGTCACCTGTCTCGTCGCCTGGGTGGGGCAGCGGACCGCGATCGCGCCGCTCGGGGACGGGGTCGACCGGCTGCTGATCGCCGCCGCCGCGGTCGCCGCGCTGGGCCTGGTCGGCGACGTCTGGCGGATCCGCGCGCGCGTGTTCGTCGCCGGTACGGCCGTGGCGGCGGCCTTCGTGGTGCCCTACGAGGAGACGGGCGTGCTGGGCGGGATCCTCGCCGTGGGGTGGATCGTCCTCGCCTCCCTCGCCTTCAAGGGGCTCGATCACGCGGACGGGCTCGCGGGGACCGTCGGGGTCGTCACCGCGTTCGGTGCGGGGGCCTGCGCGGCCGCCGAGCTGATGGACGGGCTCGCGGTCCTGCTGAGCGTCCTCGCCGCCGCCCTCACCGGCTTCCTGATGCACAACTGGCATCCCGCGCGGATCGGCCTCGGCGCCTGCGGCTCGCTGTTCACCGGGTTCCTGCTGTCGTCGTCCCTCGTCTTCACGCGCGGGGGGTACGCGCTCGCGCCGAGCGTGGCGGTGATGTTCTGCCTCAGCGCGGCGGCCCTCGCCGACGCCGTCCTCGTGGTCCTCGCCCGGCGGCTGGCCCGGCGCCCGCTGGTCAGGCGGGGTCCCGACCATCTCGTGCACCGGCTGCGCCCGCTCGGGCTCACCACGCAGGGCTCGGTCGTCCTGCTGGGCGCCGGCTCCTTCTCCTCGGTGCTCGTGGGGGTGCTCGTGCACACCGGGTGGACGGGGGAGGGGGCCGTGGCCTGGGTGGGCGCAGGGGTGCTGCTGGTGGTCGCCGTCCTCCTTCGCATCCCTGTCCAGCAGCCCCGGCGGATGCCGTCGACGCAGGTCAGCGGCCACTTGCGTGTAAGGAACGGATAAGACTTGAGCCCGGCCGACTCAGGTCTGTTGACCCAGCGGTGGCCGTCATGCACACTTGAGCCTGTTCCACTCAAGTCAGCTGGAGGAATCAACCATGGCACGTGCGGTCGGCATCGACCTGGGCACGACTAACTCCGTCGTCAGCGTTCTGGAGGGCGGCGAGCCCACCGTCATCACCAACGCCGAGGGTGCCAGGACCACGCCGTCCGTCGTCGCCTTCGCCAAGAACGGTGAGGTACTCGTCGGCGAGGTCGCCAAGCGCCAGGCGGTCACGAACGTGGACCGGACCATCCGCTCGGTGAAGCGCCACATGGGCACCGACTGGAAGATCCAGCTCGACGGCAAGGACTTCAACCCGCAGCAGATCTCCGCGTTCATCCTGCAGAAGCTGAAGCGGGACGCCGAGGCCTACCTGGGCGAGAAGGTGACCGACGCGGTCATCACCGTCCCTGCCTACTTCAACGACTCCGAGCGTCAGGCGACCAAGGAGGCCGGTGAGATCGCCGGTCTGAACGTCCTGCGCATCGTCAACGAGCCGACCGCCGCCGCGCTGGCCTACGGTCTCGACAAGGACGACCAGACGATCCTCGTCTTCGACCTCGGTGGCGGCACCTTCGACGTGTCCCTGCTGGAGATCGGCGACGGCGTCGTCGAGGTGAAGGCCACCAACGGTGACAACCACCTCGGTGGTGACGACTGGGACCAGCGCGTCGTCGACTACCTGGTCAAGCAGTTCCAGTCCGGCCACGGCGTGGACCTGTCCAAGGACAAGATGGCCCTGCAGCGTCTGCGCGAGGCCGCCGAGAAAGCCAAGATCGAGCTGTCCTCCTCCACCGAGACCTCGATCAACCTGCCCTACATCACCGCGTCCGCCGAGGGCCCGCTGCACCTGGACGAGAAGCTCACCCGGGCCCAGTTCCAGCAGCTGACGGCCGACCTGCTGGAGCGCTGCAAGACGCCGTTCCACAACGTCATCAAGGACGCCGGCATCTCCATCAACGAGATCGACCACGTCGTCCTCGTCGGTGGCTCCACCCGTATGCCCGCCGTCGCCGAGCTCGTCAAGGAGCTGACCGGCGGCAAGGAGGCCAACAAGGGCGTGAACCCGGACGAGGTCGTCGCCATCGGCGCCTCGCTCCAGGCCGGTGTCCTCAAGGGCGAGGTCAAGGACGTCCTGCTGCTCGACGTCACCCCGCTGTCCCTCGGTATCGAGACCAAGGGCGGCATCATGACCAAGCTGATCGAGCGCAACACCACGATCCCGACCAAGCGCTCGGAGATCTTCACCACGGCCGAGGACAACCAGCCGTCGGTGCAGATCCAGGTCTACCAGGGCGAGCGCGAGATCGCCGCGTACAACAAGAAGCTCGGCATGTTCGAGCTGACCGGTCTGCCGCCGGCGCCCCGTGGTGTCCCGCAGATCGAGGTGTCCTTCGACATCGACGCCAACGGCATCATGCACGTGACCGCCAAGGATCTGGGCACGGGCAAGGAGCAGAAGATGACCGTCACCGGCGGCTCCTCGCTGCCGAAGGACGAGGTCGACCGCATGCGCCAGGAGGCCGAGCAGTACGCGGAGGAGGACCACCGCCGCCGCGAGGCCGCCGAGACCCGCAACCAGGGCGAGCAGCTCGTCTACCAGACGGAGAAGTTCCTCAAGGACAACGAGGACAAGGTCCCCGGCGAGGTCAAGACCGAGGTCGAGGCCGCCGTCGAGGAGCTGAAGACCGCGCTCAAGGGCGAGGACACCGCGGAGATCCGCACCGCCACCGAGAAGGTCGCCGCGGTCTCCCAGAAGGTCGGCCAGGCCATGTACGCCGACGCCCAGGCCGCGCAGGCCGCGGGCGGCCCCGAGGGCGCCGCGCAGGGTGGCCGGGCCGCTGACGACGACGTCGTGGACGCAGAGATCGTGGACGACGAGCGCAAGGACGGTGCCGCGTGACGGAGGAGACCCCGGGCTTCGAGGAGAAGCCCGACGTCCCCTCCGGCGCGACCCCCGACGACGCCGAGCCGAAGGCCGCCCCCCAGGAGGGGGCGGCCCCGGCCGGGGACGGAAACGAGAACGCCGGTCTGGTGGCCCAGCTGGACCAGGTGCGCACGGCGCTGAACGAGCGCACGGTGGACCTCCAGCGCCTCCAGGCCGAGTACCAGAACTACCGCCGCCGGGTCGAGCGGGACCGGATCACGGTCAAGGAGATCGCCGTGGCGAACCTCCTGACCGAGCTCCTGCCCGTGCTCGACGACATCGGCCGCGCGCGGGAACACGGCGAACTGGTCGGCGGCTTCAAGTCGGTGGCCGAGTCGCTGGAGACCGTCGCGGCCAAGATGGGCCTGCAGCAGTTCGGCAAGGAGGGCGAGCCCTTCGACCCGATCATCCACGAGGCCCTGATGCACAGTTACGCGCCGGACGTCACCGAGACGACCTGCGTGGCGATCCTGCAGCCCGGGTATCGCATCGGCGAGCGCACCATCCGCCCCGCGCGGGTGGCCGTCGCCGAACCGCAGCCCGGCGCGCAGACCGTCAAGGCCGAGGGCGCCGAAGACAAGGCGTCCGAGGCGCAGCAGGCCGAAGCCGCCGATGGCAAGGAGAACGGTGGCCCGGACGAGGGCTGACGTGAGGACACTCAAGGGGAAGGAGGGGCGTCGGGGATGAGCACCAAGGACTTCATCGAGAAGGACTACTACAAGGTCCTCGGCGTCCCCAAGGACGCCACCGAGGCCGAGATCAAGAAGGCGTACCGGAAGCTCGCCCGCGAGTTCCACCCGGACGCCAACAAGGGCAACGTCAAGGCCGAGGAGCGCTTCAAGGAGATCTCCGAGGCGAACGACGTCCTCGGCGACCCCAAGAAGCGCAAGGAGTACGACGAGGCTCGCGCCCTGTTCGGCAACGGCGGCTTCCGCCCCGGGCCGGGCGCCGGCGGCTCCTTCAACTTCGACCTGGGCGACCTCTTCGGAGGCGGCGGGACCACCACCCAGGGCGGAGGCTTCGGGGGTGGACTCGGTGACGTCTTCGGGGGCCTGTTCAACCGCGGCGGCGCGGGTACGACCCGTACCCAGCCCCGGCGCGGCCAGGACATCGACACCGAGGTCACGCTGAGCTTCACGGAGGCCATCGAGGGCGCCACGGTGCCCCTGCGGATGTCTTCCCAGGCGCCCTGCAAGGCCTGTTCGGGCACCGGCGACAAGAACGGCACGCCCCGCGTGTGCCCGACCTGCGTCGGCACCGGGCAGGTCGCCCGGGGCTCCGGCGGCGGCTTCTCGCTCACCGATCCCTGCCCCGACTGCAAGGGCCGCGGCCTGATCGCCGAGCACCCCTGCATGGAGTGCAAGGGCAGCGGCCGCGCGAAGTCCTCGCGCACGATGCAGGTCCGCATCCCGGCCGGCGTCACCGACGGGCAGCGGATCCGGCTGCGCGGCAAGGGCGCCCCCGGCGAGCGGGGCGGACCGGCGGGCGACCTGTATGTGGTCGTACACGTCGGCGAGCACCCGGTGTTCGGGCGCAAGGGCGACAACCTCACCGTCACCGTGCCGGTGACGTTCACCGAGGCGGCCCTCGGCGGCGAGGTTCGGGTACCGACCCTCGGCGGCCCGGCCGTCACCCTGAAACTGCCGCCCGGCACGCCCAACGGCCGCACCATGCGCGCCCGGGGCAAGGGCGCGGTCCGCAAGGACGGCAGCCGCGGCGACCTGTTGGTCACCGTCGAGGTGCGTGTTCCCAAGGACCTGTCGGGGAAGGCTCGTGACGCGCTCGAGGCGTATCGCGAGGCGACCGCGGGCGAGGACCCGCGGGCGGAGCTGTTCGAGGCCGCGAAGGGAGACTGAGAGTGATGGACGGCCGTCGACGTAACCCGTATGAACTGACCGAGGAGACCCCGGTCTACGTCATCTCGGTGGCGGCCCAGCTCTCCGGACTCCACCCGCAGACGCTGCGCCAGTACGACCGCCTGGGCCTGGTCTCCCCCGACCGCACCGCGGGCCGGGGCCGGCGCTACTCGGCCCGCGACATCGAACTGCTCCGCCAGGTGCAGCAGTTGTCGCAGGACGAGGGCATCAACCTGGCCGGCATCAAGCGCATCATCGAACTGGAGAACCAGGTCGCCGCCCTGCAGTCCCGTGTCGTGGAACTGGAGGCGGCCCTGGACGGCGCGGCGGCCGCGATGCAGCAGCGCGAGGCCGCCGTCCACGCCTCCTACCGCCGCGACCTGGTCCCGTACCAGGAGGTCCAGCAGACCAGCGCGCTGGTGGTGTGGCGGCCGAAGCGGCAGCAGGCCTCGGACTGACCCGCGTGTCTGTGGGAAAGGGGCCCGGAATCGATTCCGGGCCCCTTTCACGTGTTCGGGTCTCCCGTGCTCACGGGAGCAGGATCGCGTAGTCCGCCCCCGGCGCCGACTCGGTGCCGTCCGCGTACAGCGCCGTCACCCAGTAGTACTGGGTGGTGCCGCCCGCGGCGCCGGTGTCCTGGTAGGACGTCTCCGTGGTGGCCGCCAGCTTCTCGTAGGCGTGGGTGTCGGCGTTCCAGCGGTAGACCTGGTAGCCGGTGGCGTCGGCCACCGTGTTCCAGCTCAGCCCGACGACGCCCTTTCCCGCGGAGGCGTCCAGGCCGACCGGCGAGCCCTCCGGGGTCGGCACGCTCGGGGTGGTGTCCCGCTCGGTCGCGACCACGATGTTCGGGGAACGCGTCCACTCGAAGTGGGAGTTCCAGTCGTCGTCCACCGCGTCGACGAACAGGCAGCGCTCCTCGCCGTCCGGGAGGGTGGCGTAGTCGTAGGACGTGGTGTCGGTGAACAGCCACTCCACCTGGTGGACCGAGCAGACCTTCTCCTCGTCGTCGCCGATGAGTTCGCCGGCGTAGACGACGTAGCGGGCGAGATCGGGCGTCGGGTTGGCGTCCCACTGGAGGTGAAAGCCGTAGCCGGTCGGGGTGACCGTCAGCCCGGTGACGGCGGACGGCGGGGTCTCGTCCCAGTGCACCCCGCTGACCGTGGCCGACCGCCCGGACTCGTTGCCGGCGGCGTCGACGGCCGTGACACGGTAGTAGTACCGCGTGCCCTCGGTGGCGGACGCGTCGAGGTAGGACGGCTGGTCGACGGTGGCGACGCGGGTGTAGGCGCCGTCGGTGCTCGCGGCGCGGTAGACACGGTAGGAGTCCGCGTCCGCGAGCGCGTCCCACGCGATGCTCACCCCCTTGCCGCCGCTGCCGGCCGTCACCCCCGAGGGGACGGCGGGCGGGGTGCGGTCGGCGGTGGTCACGCCCTGGTCCGCCGTGCCCGCGGACTCGTTGCCCGCCTTGTCGTAGGCGCGGACCTCGTAGTAGTACGTGGCGCCGGTCTTCGGCAGGGTGGTGTCGGTGTACGTGGTGGAGGTGGTCGTGGCCAGCGGCCTGTCGGGGTACGAGGTGCCCTTCAGCCGCCGGTAGACGCGGTAACCGGCGAGGTCCATCTCGGCGTTCTTCGCCCAGTTGATCCCGGCCTTGTAGGTCGAGGAGTCGTATCCGACCGAAGTCCCGGTAGGCACCAGGGGTTTGACCTTGTCGACGGTGGCGGAGGTGCGCGGGGTGTAGGCGAACTCGACGCTCGCGGTGCCGGTCCAGTTGACGTGGTCGACGCGCAGGGTGTGTCTGCCGGACGGGACGGTGAGGTTGATGGTCTTGGCGCGGGCGCCCGAGGTGTTCGACCACAGGTCCACCTTGCGGACGCCGTCCAGGTAGACGCGGATGCCGTCGGTCCCGGAGACGGCGAACGCGAAGGGCCCGCCGGAGCCGAAGTCACGGGTGACGGTCCAGCGGACGCCGAAGTTGTCCTTCGGCAGCCCGGTGGCGGGCGCGCCGGTCCAGTTCTGGTCGATGACGGGGTCGCAGTCCGTCTTCTTCGGCGTGCCGGAGAACGTGGTGTTCGCGTAGAACGTCCTCTTGTACACCGGTGAGCTGCACGTCACCGTGGCGGAGGCGGGCGTGGCGACCGCGCTCAGCAGAGCGCCGGCGGTGGCGAGCACGACGGCCGTGGCGGTCGCGCGTCTGGCTGGGTTCATTCGGTCCTCTGGTCGAGTCGGGGAAGCGGCGCACGGCCGCCGATGATCACGACTCGCGGGGACCCGGGTTGGTTGTGCCGATCTTTACCGGTCCATGAACTCCCGTTGAATGGAGGGTCCGTAAAGAGAATTTGGAGGCGATTCCGCTCCTCCTTCACAGGGTCAGCCGAGCGTGGTGTTGCGGACTCGTTAAGTAGTTCCGCTTGACGTCGGGTGTGGCCTCCGCGTTGTCTTTTCAGACACCTGGGTCGTATAGCAGGCCTACGTCCGGAACGCACCTGAAGTGAGCCCTCGAATGCGTCGAATCGCCATATCCGTGGCCGTGTCCACGATGACCCTCTCGCTTGCCGGCTGTGGCGTGCTGGGAGCGACGGGGGACGGCGCGAGCGCGAGCCCGAGCAAGGGCAACGACATCACCGTGGGCCTGTTGCTGCCGGAGAAGGCGAACACCCGTTACGACAAGTTCGACTACCCCATCATCAAGGACAAGGTGGCCGAACTCACCCGTAAGCAGGGCAGGGTCGAGTACGACAACGCCGACGCGGACGCCTCCCGGCAGGCCTCGCAGATGCAGAAGATGATCGACGAGAAGGTCGACATCATCATGCTCGACGCGGTCGACTCGCACGCCATCGCGCCCGAGGTGAAGAAGGCCAAGGACGCGGGCATCCCGGTCATCGCCTACGACCGTCTCGCCGAGGGCCCGATCGACGCCTACGTCTCCTTCGACAACGAGCTCGTCGGCGAGGTGCAGGGCCGCACCCTGCTGGAGGCCCTCGGGTCGGGCGCCGACAGCTCCGGCAAGATCGTCATGGTGAACGGCTCGCCGACCGACCCGAACGCCAAGCAGTTCAAGCAGGGCGCGCTCTCCGAGCTGAACGGCCATGCGCAGATCGCGGCGACGTACGACACCACGGACTGGAAGCCGGAGCTCGCCGAGACCGAGATGACCAGGGCCATCAGCGCGATCGGCAAGAGCAACATCGCCGGTGTCTACGCCGCCAACGACGGCATGGCGGGCGGTGTCATCAAGGCCCTGAAGGCGGCCGGCGTCACGAACCTGCCCCCGGTCACCGGCCAGGACGCCGAACTCGACGCGGTGCAGCGGATCGTGGCCGGCGAGCAGTACATGAGCGTCTACAAGGCCTACCCGGACGAGGCCCAGGCCGCCGCGCAGATGGCCGTCGCCAAGGTGCAGGGCAAGGACATCCAGTTCGACGCGCTCACCCAGGACAAGGTCGACAGCCCGACCGACAAGAACATCCCCTCGAAGCTGATCCAGCCGGTCGCCCTGACCAAGAGCAACATCAAGTCCACGGTCATCGCGGACGGCATCTACACCGTGGGCGACATCTGCACCGCCCAGTACAAGGCGGCCTGCGCGGCGAGCCACCTGAAGTAGGGGCGTCCCTCCCCGCGCCCCTGACGGGGCGCGGGGCTTTTCCCGGGGAGCGCCCCCGCACCGCGTCACCCCCGTGAACGCGGTGCGACGGCCCGGCGGCTCTCCCGGCGGAGCGTCCCGCTCCGGGGTGTCCGGTGATCCGGTGACACCCGGGGGAGACGTGACCAACGATGCCCTGACGCAGTCCGCCCCACCACCATCAGCTTGTTGCAATGCGAGGGGCGGAGCCTGGCATATACCCGGACATAACAGCGCTTTACGACAGCCCTGTTGAGGTGAGCCGTGTTGCGGACCCGGTCGGCGCCCGCGCATAGTTGCGCTGCGGAAGTGACAGCACACCGGGGGTGAAATGGGCGATGGCCGGGCGCGGGGCGGAGCAGCATCCACACGGCGCCGACCGCCTGTGCGCGGCCGGCGACCGGGTCTATTCCCGGGCCGTACGCCGGGGGCGCGTGCCGCGCACTGATGCAGAGGCGGTGCCCTGCCTGCTGGAACTGGCCCTGCTGCACCCGGACCCCGACGACATGGACTGGCTGGTGCCGACCTCCCCGCAGGAGGTCATGACCAGGCTGCTGCGCGGGGTCTACGACGAGGTCAGCGCGAGCCAGCGGCGGGTGGGCTCGGCGGTGGCCGCCTTCGAGTGGTACGCGGGACTCGGCCGTCAGCTCGGCGCGCTGGCCGCACCGGCCGAGGGCAGCGCGATCCGGGTGCTGGACGGGCTGTCCCGGATCCAAGCCGCGATGGACGAGGCGACCGAGGCGTGCACGACCGAGGTGCTCACCGTGCAGCCCGGCGGCATCCGCCGGGAGGCCGAGCTGACCGAGGGGCTGCACCGGGCGCTGGCCCTGCGCGGCCGCGGCGTGCGCATGCGCGACCTGTACACGCATGTCGCCCGGCACGGCCAGGGCCTGCTGAACTACCTGGAGCTGATGGGCGACACGGTCGAGGCCCGGACGCTGGACGAGGTGATCGACCGCCTGATCCTCTTCGACCGCACGGTGGCCTTCATCCCGGCGAACGCCGACCGCACGATGGCTCTGGAACTGCGCCACCCGGCCCTGGTGGAGTACCTGGTGACAGTCTTCGAACGCCTCTGGCGCCTGGCCATCCCGCTCACCGCCCCGCTCCCCGACACCGGCATCGAAGGCATCTCGCACCGCGAGCAGTCCATCGCCGCGCTGCTCGCGGAGGGGCACCAGGACGCGGTGATCGCCGAGCGGCTCGGCATCAGCGTGCGCACCTGCCGCGCCCATATCGCCCGGCTCTCGGAGACCCTGGGCGCGGCCAGCCGTACCCAGCTGGGCGTCCGGATCGCCCAGGTCGGCCTGGACGGCCACCGTGGGCCCGGGCTGTCGGCCGGCGCGCTCACGGCTCCTGATCGAGGATCCCCGAGCGTGCGATGAGATAGCCCAGCTGGGCCCGGCTGTCGCTGCCGAGGGTGGCGGCGAGCTTGGCGATGTGCAGCCGGGCGGTGCGGATGTTCATGCCCAGGCGGTCGGCGATGACGGCGTCGGTGTGGCCCTCGACGAGGAGGGCGGCGATGGCGCGCTGGCGGGGCGTGACGCCGTTGACCGACGGTGGCTGCACCGCCTTCGGGAACATCGGCGTGGCCAGCCGCCAGAGCCGGTCGAAGGTCGTGACGAAGTACTTGATCAGCGCCGGGTGGCGGACCTCCAGGGCGAGCTTGCCGTCGTCGTCGGCGGGGAGGAAGGCGACCTTGCGGTCGATGACGATGAGCCGGTCCGGCACCTCGTCGAGGCTGCGCGCCTCGGTGTCGCCGCGTCGGAAGTGCTCCAACGGCCCGTACACCTCCGGCACATGGCGCAGGGTGTGCTGGTAGAGGGTGCGGATGCGGCCGCCGCGGTCCAGCAGGGCCTGATCGCGCCCGAAGGCGGTGTCGCGGGCCGCCTCGCCGCGCGGGCCGGTGAGGCCGGCGTGCGGCTGGATGGTCAGGGACTCCTCGGTGGCGTCCACCATCGCGTCGGAGATGGCCCGGTTGATCTGCTCGGTGCCGCTGAGCAGCCGCAGCATCGCCGGCTCGGTGCCGGTGCCGGGCGTCTGCCCCACGCCGATCCGCAGCAGCGGCTCGAACCGCTCCACCAGCCTGTCCTCGCGCCGCCGTTCCTCGGCGACCCGTGCCGAGGAGGCGCGCAGCAGCCGGTGCAGGGCCGCGGCGGGTGCGACCGGCTCCAGCTGCCCCAGGTCGTCCAGGGCGGGGTGGAGCAGCCCGAAGTCGGTCAGGCACGGCACGTCGGCGGCGTCGCCGACAGGTATCCGCCCCTCCCGCAGGGCCCGCTCGTACAGTTCCTGCCCGGCGGCACACAACTCCTCGATCCCGTGCTCCCGGTGCGTCACCGGCCCACCTCCCCCTGCTGGTCGAGCCCTTGTTCCGTACAGTGACCTTCGCGTTCCGGCGGCGTCAGGGCTCCTGCTTGAGAATCCCCGACTGCGCTATGAGGAAGCCGAGCTGGGCCCGGCTGCCGCTGCCGAGGGCGTTGGCCAGCTTGGCGATGTGGGCCCGGCAGGTCCGCACGTTCATGCCGAGCCGGCGGGCGATGGCCTCGTCGACGTGCCCCTCGACCAGGAGCTTGGCGATGGAGTGCTGGATCTCCGTGATGCCGTCCGGGGCGGTTTCGTAGGGTGCGCCGGTGCTGAGCGGCACCGCGCGGGCCCACATGAACTCGAACACCTTGATCAGGTAGCGCACCAGGCCGGGATGCCGGAGTTCCAGGGCGACCTGCCGGTCGTCGCGGATGGGGATGAAGGCGACGGTCTCGTCACAGATGATGAGCCGCTCCACCAGCTCGTCGATGGTGCGGTACTCGACCTTGCCTTCGGAGAACTGGGACACGTACCCGAGCGTCTCAGGACTGTAGCGGGCCGTGTGCTGGTAGAGGGTCCGGATGCGCACACCGCGTTCGAGGAGCGGACGGTCGCGTTCCAGCCCCTGCACGAGGGTGTGTTCGAGGCGACGGCTGCTGGGCTGCACGGTGAGCACCTCGGAGCGGCACTCGGCCGTCGCCACGTCGAGGGCCGCGTTGATGCGGTCCAGGCCCTCCAGGACGGAAATGGCGTGCGTGGGTGTGGTGCTCTGGGCGCTGAGCGTCATGAACGGTTCGAACGCCTCGGCCAGTTCGACCGACAGCCGCCTGCGTTCGGATATCTCGCGCTCGATCGGGTTGAGCCGCTGGGCCAGGGCGACCGAGGGAGGGGTGGGGCGCAGCCAGTTCGCGTCGTCGGGGTCCGGGTGCAGGAGGGCGAACTCCATGAGGCAGGGGGCGGCTTCCACATCCGCACGGGCGATGCGTCCCGAGCGCAGCGCCTGCGCGTAGAGGCGGCTACCCTCCTCGCAGAGCTCGGTCATCGCATGGGGATGTGGCACTTTGGTCCGATTTCTTGTCAAATCTCCACCCCCCAGGGTCCTGAACATGCAGGAACATGATGCATCGATCGTGTGGCCATGACGTGCCCAAATGAGACATCGTCTTGTTCGACGGGGGAAGAGGGGACCATCAAGTGAGGACGAAGCCGACTATGCGCAAGAGAATGCTTCGGTCGATGCTTGCCGTTACCTTCTCCGCCGTTGTGGCCATCGGCGCGCTGAGTGGCCTCTCCGGTGGAAAACGTGACGTTGCGGCGGACACTACCTGGGGAGTGGCTCCTCGGACCGTCGCTGTGAGTGCCGACAGCACCGCAACCGCCCATATCGATGGTGCAGACGACACCACCTGGGGCTGACTGATGACTACTCCACCCGACGACCGGTCCTTCCGTCGCGAAATGGCCACGGCCTACCGCTCCGGCTGGCACTTCATCGACCTGGTCACCGCCATCCCCCACAGCGGTGACTCGCTGATGGTGACCGTGTTCGGTGAGCCGGTCGTCGTGACGCGGGACGAGGACGAGGACGTGCGGGCGTACCGGTGCCTGCGCAAGCCGCGTGGCGCGCCCCAGCCGGTGCGGTGCGCCGTCCGGTACGGAATGATCTTTGTGAACCTCGACCAGCGGGACCACCGGCTCGCCGAGCCGACGGACCAGGACCTGAGGACCATCGCCACCCCCCGCAGTGCCTGACGCGATTCCCCCGTCGTAAAAGATCGCTCAGGTACTTCCCCCCGCAGCGGCGTCACCGTGACCTGAACACGGTGACGCCGCTGCAGTTTTTGGGGATATTTCGGGGTATGGGCTCGTTTCCAGGGTGGCCGAAAATGTTCAGTCGCCTGTTCACCCGCGCCCTAGCGTCCGCTCCACCTCGATCTCGATCACCACGCGCGCCGGATTCGGCGAGGGCACCCGCTCGTACCGCTCGGCATAGCGCCGCTCCGCCTCGGCGACCCGCTCCGGCTCCGTCCGCACCCTCGCCCGCCCCTCCAGCGTGGCCCAGCGCCGGCCGTCCACCTGGCACACCGCGACCCGGGCGCCCTCGGGCCCGGCCGCCTGGACGTGTCCGGCCTTCACGCTCGACTTGTTGGTGATCACCCTGGCAAGCCCGGCCTCAGCGTCGTACGTCACCCCCACCGGGACCACGTGCGGACTGCCGTCGGGCCGGAGCGTCGTCAGGGTGCACAGGTGACGTTCCCGCCAGAACTCCAGGTACTGCTCCGAGTGCTTCGCCATGCCCGCAACCTAGTCTCCGCACGGCTTCCTTCCCCACCTTGAGCGGAATAGACTCAACTTTGTGTACGCTGGTGAAGTCAGTAGTGGAGTGTGTGGCCGAGGAGGAGAACGGACGACGTGGACGCCGAGCTGACCAACAGGAGCCGGGACGCCATCAATGCGGCCGGCAACCGAGCCGTGACCGAGGGGCACCCGGACCTCACCCCCGCTCACCTGCTGCTGGCTCTGCTCCAGGGGCAGGACAACGAGAACATCACCGACCTGCTCGCGGCGGTCGAGGCCGATCAGGCGGCCGTACGCGCGGGCGCCGAGAAGATCCTGGCCGCGCTGCCCAGCGTGACCGGGTCCACGGTCGCGCCGCCGCAGCCCAACCGCGAGCTGCTGGCCGTGCTCGCCGACGCCGACGAGCGCGCGAAGGAGCTCGGTGACGAGTACCTGTCGACCGAGCATCTGCTCATCGGCATCGCCGCCAAGGGCGGTCGCGTCGGCGAACTGCTCCAGGCACAGGGCGCCGACGCGAAGAAGCTGCTGGAGGCCTTCAAGAAGGCCAGGGGAGGACGCCGCGTGACCACCGCCGACCCCGAGGGTCAGTACAAGGCCCTGGAGAAGTTCGGCACCGACTTCACCGCCGCCGCCCGCGAGGGCCGGCTCGACCCGGTCATCGGGCGGGACCAGGAGATCCGGCGGGTCGTGCAGGTGCTGTCCCGCCGTACCAAGAACAACCCCGTGCTCATCGGTGAGCCGGGCGTCGGCAAGACCGCCGTCGTCGAGGGGCTCGCCCAGCGGATCGTCAAGGGTGACGTGCCCTCGTCACTGAAGGACAAGCGGCTGGTCGCGCTCGACCTCGGCGCGATGGTGGCCGGCGCCAAGTACCGCGGCGAGTTCGAGGAGCGGCTGAAGGCCGTCCTCGGCGAGATCAAGGACTCCGACGGGCAGATCATCACCTTCATCGACGAGCTGCACACCGTCGTCGGCGCCGGCGCGGGCGGCGACTCCGCCATGGACGCGGGCAACATGCTCAAGCCCATGCTGGCCCGCGGCGAGCTGCGCATGGTCGGCGCCACCACCCTGGACGAGTACCGGGAGCGGATCGAGAAGGACCCGGCGCTGGAGCGGCGCTTCCAGCAGGTGCTGGTCGCCGAGCCGACCGTCGAGGACACCATCGCCATCCTGCGCGGTCTCAAGGGCCGGTACGAGGCCCACCACAAGGTGCAGATCGCGGACTCGGCGCTGGTGGCCGCCGCCACCCTCTCCGACCGCTACATCACCTCCCGCTTCCTGCCCGACAAGGCCATCGACCTGGTCGACGAGTCCGCCTCCCGTCTGCGCATGGAGATCGACTCCTCCCCCGTCGAGATCGACGAACTCCAGCGCGCCGTGGACCGGCTGAAGATGGAGGAGCTGGCGATCGCCAAGGAGACCGACCCGGCCTCCGTCGCCCGGCTGGAGAAGCTGCGCCGCGACCTCGCCGACAAGGAGGAGGAGCTGCGGCACCTGACCGCCCGCTGGGAGAAGGAGAAGCAGTCCCTCAACCGGGTCGGTGAGCTCAAGGAGCGCCTGGACGACCTGCGCGGCCAGGCCGAACGCGCCCAGCGCGACGGCGACTTCGACACCGCCGCCAAGCTGCTCTACGGCGAGATCCCGCAGCTGGAGAAGGAGCTGGAGGCCGCCTCCGAGGCCGAGGAGGAGGCCTCCAGGGACACCATGGTCAAGGAGGAGGTCGGCTCCGACGACATCGCCGACGTCGTCGCCGCCTGGACCGGCATCCCGGCCGGCCGCCTGATGGAGGGCGAGACGCAGAAGCTGCTGCGCATGGAGGACGAGCTGGGCAAGCGCCTCATCGGCCAGAGCGAGGCCGTACGCGCGGTCAGCGACGCCGTACGGCGCTCCCGCGCGGGCATCGCCGACCCCGACCGCCCCACCGGCTCCTTCCTCTTCCTCGGCCCGACCGGCGTCGGCAAGACCGAACTCGCCAAGGCGCTCGCGGACTTCCTCTTCGACGACGAGCGGGCCATGGTCCGCATCGACATGTCGGAGTACGGCGAGAAGCACAGCGTGGCCCGGCTGGTCGGCGCGCCTCCCGGATACGTCGGCTACGAGGAGGGCGGCCAGCTCACCGAGGCGGTCCGCCGCCGCCCGTACTCCGTCGTCCTGCTGGACGAGGTGGAGAAGGCCCACCCGGAGGTCTTCGACGTCCTCCTCCAGGTGCTGGACGACGGCCGCCTGACGGATGGTCAGGGCCGCACGGTCGACTTCCGCAACACCATCCTGGTGCTCACCTCCAACCTGGGCAGCCAGTTCCTGGTCGACCCGCTGACGTCCGAGGCGGAGAAGAAGGAACAGGTCCTGGAGGCCGTCCGGGCCTCCTTCAAGCCGGAGTTCCTCAACCGGCTGGACGACCTGGTGGTCTTCTCGGCACTGACCAAGCCCGAGCTGGAGCGGATCGCCGGGCTCCAGATCGACCGCCTGGGCAGGCGCCTGGCCGAACGCCGGCTCACCCTGGAGGTCACCCCCGAGGCGCTGGCCTGGCTCGCGGAGGAGGGCATGGACCCGGCCTACGGCGCCCGCCCCCTGCGCCGCCTGGTCCAGACCGCCATCGGCGACCGCCTCGCCAAGGAGATCCTCGCCGGCGAGATCAAGGACGGCGACACGGTCCGCGTCGACCGCTTCGGCGAGGGCCTGCTGGTGGGACCGGCGACCGGGAAGACGCTGTGACGCTCACATGGTGAACGCGGGGAACCGTACGAGGGCCCGGTCCGGGCCCTCGTACGCTCCCGGCCCGGCGGCCGGAATCATGTCGGCCAAAGGCGGACAGGCGGGCGTCGGGGCTTGCCTCCCCCCTCCCCGCATGAGGGAGGATGGCGGAATCCGCACGAAGGGAAAAACACGGTGAGCATCGACCCGTCCTCGATTCCGAATTTCGGGGGCCAGCCCGAACCGCAGCCCCAAGGACCGGCGGGCCCCGTCGTCCCGGATCAGGATCTCGTGAAGCAGCTCCTCGACCAGATGGAGCTGAAGTACGTCGTCGACGAGGAGGGTGACCTCGCGGCTCCGTGGGAGCAGTTCCGCACGTACTTCATGTTCCGAGGAGAGGCCGAACAGGCGGTCTTCTCGGTGCGGACGTTCTACGACCGCCCCCACAAGATCGACGAGAAGCCGCAGCTGCTGGAGTCCGTCGACGACTGGAACCGCCGCACCCTGTGGCCCAAGGTGTACACCCACACCCACGACGACGGCACCGTCCGTCTGATCGGCGAGGCCCAGATGCTGATCGGCACGGGCGTCGACATCAACCACTTCGTCTCCTCGACCGTCAGCTGGGTGCGGGCCGCGATCGAGTTCGACCGGTGGCTCGTCGAGCAGCTCGGCCTGGAGCAGGAGGTCAACGAGGCGGACAAGCCCGAGAACCCCGAGGACGACGGCGAGTAGGCCCCGTCCCGCCGCCTACAGCGGTACCTGCGCGTACACCACGAGGTACGCGCCGTAGACATAGCTGAGCCCGGCCAGGGCCGCGACCACCACGGTCGCGTGCCAGGGCCGGGTTTTCGCCGTTCTCGCCAGCACCTGGGCCAGGGGCAGCAGCAGCGGGAACGCCGGCAGCAGAAACCGCGGCTTGGACTCGAAGAAGCCGGACCCGCCGAGCGCGACAACCAGCAGCACCCCGCTGAACACCAGCAGCGGCAGCGGGGCGCGATCCAGGAGCAGCAGCGCGTACAGCAGCGTCGCCGCCGCGACCAGGAGCAGGGCCATCGGGAACACGAACCGGGTGGCGTGCAGCAGCATGGCGCGCACGAACAGCAGTGAGCCGTGCCCGAGGTCGAACGTCGACCCCCACAGCCGCTGCACCTCGAAGTAGCCCCCGAGCAGATCGCCCTTCCGCAGCCCCACCCACAGCACATACGCCGTCCAGCCCAGCGGGGCGAGTGCCGCGCCCGTCCACAGCCTGTGGGAAACCCTTCCGCGGCGCCGCCACACCTCGGCTCCGGCCGTGGCGAGCACCGCGGCGGCGACCGCGAATCCGTTCGGCCGGGCCAGCCCCGCCAGCGCCGCCAGCGCGCCCGCCCACAGCCAGTTCCCGGCCAGCAGCGCATCCAGCGACCAGGCCGCGAACGCGGACAGCACGGGCTCGGTGTACGCCATCGACAGCACGACCGCGTGCGGCAGCAGCCCCCACAGCAGCACCAGCGCGCAACCGGTGGCCCGCCCGTGCACCCGGGAGCCGACCGCGTGGATCCCGGCGGCGGCCACCGCGGCCGCGGTCCAGGAGATCAGCAGCCCGGCGGTGCCACCGCCGACCGGGGCGGGCGCCGTCACCGCCCGCAGCAGCGCCGGGTACAGCGGGAAGAACGCGAGGTCGCTGTGCGGGCCCGGGTCGGAGGAGGGCAGGTCGTGACCGTAGCCGTGCGCGGCGATGCCCAGGTACCAGACCGAGTCCCAGGACCGGGCGAGCAGCGGCAGCGGGTGCCGGCCGGCGCCATGGGCGACGAGGGCGAGCACGGCGACCCCGGTGAGCCGGACGCCGAGAAAGAGGCCTACGGCGGCCCCGCCCGCACGGATCAGGGAGGGCCGGGCGCGGTCGCGCGGCGCCGGCTTCGCTGCGGCTACGGGCGGGGCGAGGGTGGTGCTGGCGTGGATCACATCACCGCACCCTGCAAGGGCGGCGGCGCCGATGCGAGCAGGTGGGCGCCGGGTGCGGCGCGGGTTCACCTGTGTCGAGTAAGCGGTGAAGCGCCGCTCGGCCGTCGGCGGGGCGCCTACAGGGCCTGAAGTCGTTCGGCCGCCTCCCGCAGCACCTCTTCCCGCTTGCAGAACGCGAAGCGCACGAACGGCGCCCCCGCCTCCCGGTCGTCGTAGAAGACGGCGTTGGGGATCGCCACGACGCCGGCCCGTTCCGGCAGGGTCCGGCAGAAGGCGAAGCCGTCCTTCTCGCCGAGGGGGCGGATGTCGGTGGTGATGAAGTACGTGCCGGCCGGCCGGAAGACCTCGAAGCCCGCCTCCGTCAGGCCCTGCGCGAGGATGTCCCGGCGGGCCAGCATGGACCGGCGGAAGCCCTCGAAGTAGGAGTCGGGCAGGGCGAGCGCCTCGGCGACCGCGTACTGGAAGGGGCCCGAGGAGACGTACGTCAGGAACTGCTTCACCGCGCGGACCGCGGACACCAGCTCCGGCGCGGCCGTGACCCAGCCGACCTTCCAGCCGGTGAAGGAGAACGTCTTGCCGGCCGAGCCGATCGTCACCGTGCGCTCGCGCATCCCGGGGAAGGACGCGAGCGGCAGGTGCTCGGCGTCGTCGAAGACCAGGTGCTCGTAGACCTCGTCCGTGACCACCAGCAGGTCCCGCTCGACCGCCAGCTCGGCGATCGCGGCCAGCTCGGCGCGCGTGAGGACCGTACCGGTCGGATTGTGCGGGGTGTTGATCAGCAGCAGCCGGGTGCGGTCGGTGACGGCGGCGCGCAGCACGTCCAGGTCCAGGCGGAAGGACGCCCCCTCCTCGAAGTGCGGCCGCAGCGTCACCGGCACGCGCGTGCCGCCCGCCATGGCGATGCTCGCCGCGTAGGAGTCGTAGTACGGCTCCAGGGCCACGACCTCGTCCCCCGGCTCCACCAGCGCCAGCAGCGCGGCCGCGATCGCCTCCGTGGCGCCCGCCGTGACCAGCACCTCGGTGTCGGGGTCGAAGCTCAGCCCGTAGCGGCGCAGCTGGTGCGCGGCGATCGCGGTGCGCAGCTCCGGGATGCCCGGCCCCGGCGGGTACTGGTTGCCGCGACCATCGCGCAGTGCCCGTACGGCCGCCTCCCTGACCTCCTCCGGGCCGTCGGTGTCGGGGAAGCCCTGGCCCAGGTTGATCGACCCGGTGGACAGGGCGAGGGCGGACATCTCGGCGAAGATCGTCGTCCCGAACTCGGCGAGCCGGCGGTTGAGGCGGGGGCGTGCGCTGGAGGTCATGGCGGCCATCCTCCGCCCAAGCTCTGGAGTTCCTCAACTCTGCTTTGCGCCCCCGGGCGGCCGGGCATCTGCCGGTCACCGCGGTCCACGGGGGGCCGCTTCGGGGGAACGGAAGGAGGGTGACGCCATGATCGCCGGCATCATCTTCATCCTGGTCGTGGCCGCGTTCGTGGCCCTCACGGCGCTGGCGGGCGCGCGGACCGGGAACCGGCAGCGCAAGGTGTCGCTCGGCAAGAGCGGCCGCGGCAGGTCCCGGTCGTACCGCGCATCGTCTTCTTCTTCGTCCTCGGCGTACGACGACAGCCGTAGCTGGTGGGCGGGCGGCGTCGACTCCGGCTCGTCGGGCGGCCACCACGGGGGACACCACGGCGGCCACTCCTGCGGTGGCGGCCACTCCTCCTGTGGTGGAGGTTCGTCCTGCGGCGGGGGTTCGTCGTGCGGCGGCGGTGGCGGATGCGGGGGAGGCAGCTGACAGGGGGCGGCCGAGCCTTCGGGGGAACCGTATCCGGGTCGCATTCTGGGCGCCCGCCGGGCGAAACAGCCGGCGGGCGCTCGCCGTTCGTCTTCCGCGCCAGGCGCACGCCTTGATTGAACAGTTGAGCTGTGGAGCCCTCTGAGGGATGGAAACCCCACGAAGTTGGGTAAAAACGCTGTGGGGGTGCCTCTGTTCATGATTCCCTATAAATCGCCAATGCAGCCTCCCGGACGTTCCTGAGACTTCCGCCCCGGCCGAGCCGGCTGGGCTGACGTGGCCGATCTCCCCCTCAACGCGTGTTAGCGGAGCCGACCCATGCTCACGACCCTGAACACCTCCTACACCGATACGCGTGCGGCCGACCTGGCCTGGGCCCTGGGACGCGAGCCGCTGCCGGCCCTCGCCACGCTCGACCTGGAACTGACCGGGGCCAGGCTCCAGTTGAGACTGCTCGGCGCGTCCCACCAGGTGCTGCTGGACGAGGAGCGCGGCCGCTGTTCGGAGACCGTCGCCTGTATCCCCGGCTCCAGCACCCCGCTGCCGCTCGGCGTCGCCAAGCGGGTCGGCGACTGGGAGTACGAGTTCGCCGCGCGCGTCGAGGTGCTCACCCCCGGCTCGTTCGCGGGCCGCGCCCAGGAGTTGCTGGCCCTCGTCTCCGACCATCCGCACGGCCTCGCCGGCGTCTTCCCGGGCAGCCCGCACGCATTCACCGCGATGCTGGCCCAGCGCCACGAGGGCCAGGTGCACTGGCGCACCTGGCACGCCTACCCGCAGGACGGGCAGTTGGTGGCCACCCGGACCCGGGTCGGCGTGCGCGTGCCGACCGCACAACTGAGCTGAGCACGCCCGCGCGGAGATAAACCCACCAGACGTCAACTGCCTCCAGATCCACACGTGTGGGTGACGAAGCGTACTGAGCGTGTGACGTAACGTCGCAGAGTGATCGATCCGCACGCCCCCGCGCCCCCGGGCTGCCCGCCGTCCTGGACGGCCCCCGCACGGCTGCCCGTCCGGCCCGGCACCGGGCGGTTCCTGGTCCTTGCGTGTGTCTTCGTCTGCGCGGCCTGCGGACTCGTGTACGAACTCGAACTGGTCGCGTTCGCCTCGTACTTGATGGGCGACTCGGTCACCCAGGCCTCCGTCGTGCTGTCCGTGATGGTGTTCGCGATGGGCGTCGGCTCCCTCGGCGCCAAGCGGCTGCGCTGGCACGCGGCGGCCGGCTTCGGCGCCATCGAGACCGCCCTCGCGCTGATCGGCGGCTGCAGCGCGATGGCGCTGTACGCCGTCTTCGCCTGGACCGGCGGCTGGGGCGGGGTGTGGGCCGAGGGCCCCCGCTGCCTGCTGGTCGCCTTCTCCCTCGCCATCGGCCTGCTCATCGGCGCCGAGGTCCCGCTGCTGATGGAGCTGATCCAGCGCATCCGGCACCAGGACGCGGGCGGTGCGGTGGCCGACCTGTTCGCGGCGGACTACGTCGGCGCGCTGGTCGGCGGCCTGGCCTTCCCCTTCCTTCTCCTGCCGCTCCTGGGCCAGTTGACGGGTGCGCTGTTCACCGGCACGGTCAACGTGGTGGCCGGCGGCGCCCTGGTCCTCGGGCTCTTCCGCCGCGACCTCACCCGCCGGGCCCGCTGGACCCTGCTCCTCGTCGGACTCGCCGTCCTCGGCGTCCTCGCCTCCGCCGCGGCCCTCGCCGACGAGTTCGAACGCGCCGCCCGGCACGCCGTCTACGGCAGGGACGTCCGGGTCGCCGAACAGACCGACGTCCAGGAGGTCGTCCTCGCCGGCGGCACCGGCGGCGAGCCCCTCGACCTCTTCCTGGACGGCCGGCTCCGCGTCGGCGGCCGCGACGAACGCCGCTACCACGAGGCCCTCGTCCACCCGGCCATGTCCGGCGGCCCGCACGCGCGCGTGCTGATCCTCGGCGGCGGCGACGGCCTGGCCGCCCGCGAGGTGCTGCGCCGGCCCGGGGTGCACCGAGTCGACGTCGTCGAACTCGATCCCGGCCTGCTCCGCCTGGCCCGCCACGACCCCGGTCTCGCCGCCGCCAACCACCACGTCTACGACGACCCCCGCGTCCACCCCACCGCCGCCGACGCCCTCGGCTGGCTGCGCGGCGCGCCCCCCTCCCGGTACGACGTGGTGATCGCCGACCTCCCCGACCCCTGCATCACCGCCAGCACCAAGCTCTACTCCCAGGAGTTCTACGGCCTGGCCCGCCGCGTCCTCGCCCCCGGCGGCCGGCTCGTCGTCCACGCCGGGTCCGTCACCACCCGCCCCCGCGTCTTCTGGACGGTCGCCGCGACCCTGCGCGCCGCCGGCCTCGTCGGCTCCGCCTACCGGGTCCTCGGCCACGACTCCGGCTTCCCGGCCGGCCCCGACCGCTCGGCGGGCGCGTCCGGGGCCCCGCACGACTGGGCCTTCCTGCTCGCGAGCCCGGGGACCACTCCACCACCGCTGCGACTGACCACCGGGCGGTCGCACACCCTGACGCAGGCGGAACTGAGGGCGGACGCGCGGGCGGCGCAACGGACCCGGATCGGGCGGCTGCCCGCGTCCACGCTGGTGCGTCCGCGGTACTGACGAGCCGGTCAGGTGAGGGTGAATTCCGGTCACGGCTGGGTAGGCTCACCGGACATGGAGCACCAGGTCTTCGTCCCGGTCCCGTCCGAGCCGCTCAGAGCCGCCCTCGCCGACCCCGCGCGCATCGCCCGCGCGCTCCCCGGTCTGCAACAGGACGCCGGTGCCGAACCCGTCGCCGGACGCCTCAAGCTCCGCGTCCAAGGACACTCCGTCACCTACCGGGGTACGGCGCGGGTGGCCGCCCGCGCCGACGGCACGTACGCCGTCGAGGCCGACGCCACCGAGGCCCGCGGCACCGGCGCCGTGAAACTCGCCCTCACCCTGCGCCTCGCGGAGGCCGAGGGCGGTACCACGGTCACGGTCGAGGGCACGGCGAACGCCGACGGCCGTATCGCGGAGCTCCCGCCGGACGCGGTGCACGCGGCGGCGACCCGCCTGCTGAACCGTTTCGTGGAGAACCTGGCGACGGTGGAGCCCGCGGCGGACTCGGAGGAGGGGCAGGAGCAGGCACCGGAAGCCGGGGCCGAACGCACCTCGGTCTTCGACACCGAGATCCCGCCGCCGTCCCTGGACCCGGCGGCCGACCACCTCGCCGAGGACTTCGCCGACACCGGGGAGCCCCCCGCCGAGGCCGCCCACGCCCGCCGCACGATGATCGGCCGCAGCGCGGAGGAGGTCGACCACGCGCCACCGCGGGGCCGCTACGCACCCGTCCCGGCACCCCAGACGGTGACGGCGACATCGGCACTGCGCTGGGCGGCGCCGGCGGCGGCACTGGTGGTGGCGTCGGCGATCGTCGTGAGCAGGGCACTGCGCAAACGCCGCTGAGCGCGATGCACCCCGATCTCCCCCAAGTACTGTCGTCCCGTGAGTAACGAAGACATCACGCTGACCGCAGGTGAAGCGGACGTACGCGTCAGCCCCGCCAACGGCGGCCGTATCAGCGGACTGCGGATCAACGGCACGGAACTGCTCCGGCAAGGCGAACGCTACGGGTGTTTCCCCATGGTGCCCTGGTGCGGCCGCATCCGCGACGGCCGCTTCCTGGACGGCGGCACCGTCCGCCAGATGCCGCTCAACTCCCCGCCCCACGCCATCCACGGCACCACCCGCGACGGCGCCTGGCGCACCGCGCGCGTCGCGGAGAACGAGGCGGTGATCACGTACGACCTGGTCGACCCCTGGCCGCACCCCGGCCGCGTCACCCACGTCGTCACGCTCGCCGAGGACTGTCTGACGCTGACGATGTCGGTGGAGGCGCGGGACGACTCCTTCCCGGCGCAGATCGGCTGGCACCCCTGGTTCAACCGCAACCTGGGCGGCGAGGACGTCACGGTCGACTTCAAGCCCACCTGGCAGGAGGAGCGCGGGGACGACCATCTGCCCACCGGCAACCGGATCGACCCCAGGCCCGGCCCCTGGGACGACTGCTTCGGCATGCCCGGCGGCGTCGACGTCACCCTCACCTGGCCCGGGCAGCTCCAGCTGAAGGTGGCCAGCCGCGAGGAGTGGGTGGTCGTCTACGACGAGCAGGCCGAGGCCGTGTGCGTGGAGCCGCAGACCGGCCCGCCCAACGGCCTGAACACCCTCCCGCGCCTGGTCACCCCGCTGGAGCCGCTGGAGGCGACGACGACCTGGAGCTGGCGTCGCCTTTAAGCTGGTCGGCATGACGGACGTACGCGGCGCGCTGCTGCAGCAGATCAAGGACAAGGCCGTGGTGCACGGCAAGGTGACCCTCTCCTCGGGTCTGGAAGCCGACTACTACGTCGACCTGCGCCGCATCACCCTCGACGGCGAGGCCGCCCCGCTGGTCGGTCAGGTGCTCCTGGATCTCACCGCGGACCTGGAGTTCGACGCGGTGGGCGGTCTGACCATGGGCGCCGACCCGGTCGCGGCCGCCATGCTGCACGCCGCCGCCGCGCGCGGGAAGCGGCTCGACGCGTTCGTCGTCCGCAAGGCCGCGAAGGCGCACGGGCTGCAGCGGCGCGTGGAGGGCCCGGACATCGCGGGCCGCCGGGTGCTCGTCGTCGAGGACACCTCCACCACCGGCGGCTCCCCGCTGACCGCCGTGGAGGCCGTGCGCGAGGCCGGCGCCGAGGTCGTCGCCGTGGCGACCATCGTGGACCGCGCGACCGGCGCCGCCGAGAAGATCGAGGCCGGCGCGGGTGTTCCGTACCGATTCGCCTTCTCGAAGGATGAACTGGGTCTGGACTGACGACGCGTAGTGACCTGGACTTGACCGGCGCATGGACCATCGGTCCATGTCTGGAAAGATGGGGACGACGACGGCGTCGAAACCCTCAGGTCTAGGTCAGGGCCGTAACGCACAACCCCAACCCGCAACACAAGGAGCGGACAGATGCCCATCGCAACCCCCGAGGTCTACAACGAGATGCTCGACCGGGCGAAGGCAGGCAAGTTCGCCTACCCGGCCATCAACGTCACCTCGAGCCAGACCCTGAACGCGGCGCTGCGCGGCTTCGCGGAGGCGGAGAGCGACGGCATCGTCCAGATCTCGACCGGTGGTGCCGAGTTCCTCGGCGGCCAGTACAGCAAGGACATGGTCACCGGCGCGGTCGCGCTCGCCGAGTACGCGCACATCCTCGCCGAGAAGTACCCGGTCAACATCGCGCTGCACACCGACCACTGCCCGAAGGACAAGCTCGACGGGTACGTACGCCCGCTGATCGCGATCTCCGAGGAGCGCGTGAAGGCCGGCCGGAACCCGCTGTTCCAGTCCCACATGTGGGACGGCTCCGCCGAGACCCTCGCCGACAACCTCCAGATCGCCCAGGAGCTGCTGGAGCGCACCCGCGCCGCCAACATCATCCTGGAGGTGGAGATCACCCCGACCGGCGGCGAGGAGGACGGCGTCTCGCACGAGATCAACGACTCCCTCTACACCACGGTCGAGGACGCGATCCGCACCGCCGAGGCCCTGGGCCTGGGCGAGAAGGGCCGCTACCTGCTGGCCGCCTCCTTCGGCAACGTGCACGGCGTCTACAAGCCGGGCAACGTCGTCCTGCGCCCCGAGCTGCTGAAGGAGCTGAACGAGGGCGTGGCCGCCAAGTTCGGCAAGGCCTCCCCCTTCGACTTCGTCTTCCACGGCGGCTCCGGCTCCACCGAGCAGGAGATCCTGACCGCGCTGGACAACGGCGTGGTGAAGATGAACATCGACACCGACACCCAGTACGCCTTCACCCGTCCGGTCGCCGCGCACATGTTCCAGAACTACGACGGCGTCCTGAAGGTCGACGGCGAGGTCGGCAACAAGAAGGCCTACGACCCGCGCACCTGGGGCAAGCTGGCCGAGGCGAGCATGGCCGCGCGTGTCGTCGAGGCCACGCAGAACCTGCGCTCGGCGGGCAACAAGATCAAGTAAGCGGTACGTCCGTTCCGCGGCGGGCCCGGTGGCTGTTCTCGGCCGCCGGGCCGCTGTATACCTGGGGGCATGCCCGATGTCCGGCTGGCCTCGCCCCAGGGCAAGTGGATCCTGTTCACCACGGTTCTCGGCTCCAGCATGGCGCTGCTGGACTCGACCGTCGTCAACGTGGCACTCCCGCGCATCGGCGACGACCTGGGCGCGAGCCTGGCCGCCCTGCAGTGGACGGTCAACGCGTACATGGTCACGCTGGCCGGGCTGATCCTGCTGGGCGGCTCGCTGGGCGACCACTACGGCCGGCGGAAGATCTTCATGCTGGGCGTGGTGTGGTTCGCCGCGGCGTCGTTGCTGTGCGGCCTGGCGCTGAACGCGGGCATGCTCATCGCCGCGCGGGCCCTGCAAGGCGTCGGCGGCGCGCTCCTGACCCCCGGCTCCCTGGCGATCATCCAGTCTTCCTTCCACCGCGACGACCGCAGCCGGGCCGTCGGCCTCTGGTCCGGCTTCGGCGGGATCGGCGCGGCGGTCGGCCCGTTCCTGGGCGGCTGGCTGGTGGCCGGACCCGGCTGGCGCTGGGTGTTCCTGCTGAACGTCCCGCTGGCGCTGCTGTGCGTGCCGGTGGCGCTGCGGCACGTCCCGGAGTCGCGGGACGGCGGCAAACACGCCCGCTTCGACGTCCTCGGCGCGGCGCTGGGCGCCCTGGCCCTGGCCCTGCTGACGTACGCGCTGATCGAGGCGAAATCGGGCTCCGTGGTGGTGGCGCTGACCGGGTTGGCCGGTGTGGCGGCGGCGGTCGCCTTCGTGCAGGTGGAGCGACACCGCCCGGACCCGATGCTCCCGCCGGACATCTTCTCCTCGCGCCAGTTCACGGCGGTCAACCTGGTCACCCTCTGCGTGTACGCGGCGTTCGGCGGCTTCTTCTTCCTCACCGCGCTCCAACTGCAGGTGGTGTCGGGCTACTCACCCCTGCAGGCCGGTACGGCCCTGCTGCCGACGACGGCCCTGATGCTCCTCTTCTCCGCCCGCTCGGGCGCCTTGGCGGACCGCACGGGCCCGCGCCTGCCCCTGACGGTCGGCCCTCTCCTCTGCGCGACGGCGATGCTGCTGATGCTCCGGGTGGGCAAGGGCGCCGACTATCTCACCGACGTCCTCCCGGCCCTCCTGGTCATGGGCGCGGGCATGGTGACCCTCGTAGCCCCCCTGACGGCGACGGTGCTCGCCTCCGTGGACACCGCGCGGGCCGGTCTGGCCAGCGGCATCAACAACGCGGCGGCGAGGGCGGCGGGCCTGATCGCGGTCGCCGCGCTGCCACTGCTCGCGGGCATGGGCCCGGACGCGTACCGGTCGCCCACGGCGTTCGACGCCGCGTTCGACCGCGCGATGCCGATCTGCGCGGGGGTGCTGGTGGCCGGGTCCCTGCTGGCCTTCACCCTGGTGCGCCGCCTGCCCCCCGACTGCCGCCACCCGGAATGCCAGGTACACGGCTGCGTGACGGCTCCGCCGCTGGAGGGGGAGCGGAGGGGGTAGGCGCGGGCACCTCCCGGCGAGCAGCGGCCCGACCCCGCCCGGCACCAGCTCAGGGGCACGGACCGGCACGCGCCGGCCGCACATGACGCCGGCACAGGACACCGGGCAGGAAACCGGTGAGCGGGAGCGGCAGACTGGACCCCATGACGATTCACGAAAACCTCCTCGGCGGTCCGCCCCCCACCCACCTCCCCGACGACCCCGAGCCCCGCGAACAGCTCGCGGCCGGCACCGCCCCCGCGGACGTCGCCGCCAAGTACCCCACCTCCTCCCTCGCCTGGGCCCAGCTGGCCGACGAGGCGTTCGAGCGCGGCGCGGTCGTGGAGTCGTACGCCTACGCCCGTACCGGCTACCACCGCGGCCTGGACGCCCTGCGCCGCAACGGCTGGAAGGGCCACGGCCCGGTCCCCTGGGAGCACGAGCCCAACCGCGGCTTCCTGCGCGCCCTGCACGCCCTCGCCCGCGCCGCCCAGGCGATCGGCGAGCAGGAGGAGTACGAGCGCTGCGCGCAGTTCCTGAAGGACTCCTCCCCGACGGCGGCCCAGACCCTCGGCTAGCCGAAACGCACGTCACCCGGTGTGGCCCGTCTGGCAACGGACGGGCCTTGCCGTATCCGGGCCCATTGCGGAGGATGCCGAGTGGGGACCGGGGCCCCCGTGCCGGCATCGGCAGGGGCGGACCGCTACCCGGAGCTACAACAGGAGACAGCGATGTCCCAATCGGCTCAGCAGTCCTTGGAGACTCAGGAGCCCGAGACTCCGCATCTCGATTTCGCGGGCACGACGCCGTACGAGGACTACGTCAGGGCGGACGTGCTCACCCACCTCCAGCACACCCTCTCCGACGATCCCGGAGAGATGGTCTTCCTGGTCACGACCCAGGTCATGGAGCTGTGGTTCACCGTCATCGTCCACGAGTGGGAGACCGCGGCGGCCGCCCTGCGCGGCGACGACGTACCGACCGCGATCGCCGCGCTGAAGCGTTCCGTACGGGAACTGGAGGCCCTCAACGCCTCCTGGACGCCGCTCGGCCAGCTCACCCCGGCGCAGTTCAACTCGTACCGCTCCGCCCTCGGCGAGGGTTCCGGCTTCCAGTCGGCGATGTACCGGCGCCTGGAGTTCCTGCTCGGCGAGAAGTCCGCGTCCATGCTCGTACCGCACCGCGGTGCCCCCCGCGCGCACGCGGAGCTGGAGAAGGCGCTGCACGAGCCGAGCCTGTACGACGAGGTGCTGCGGCTGCTGGCCCGGCGCGGCCACGCGATCCCCGCGTCCGTCCTGCGCCGTGACGTCTCCCAGCGCTACGAGCCCTCCGAGGCGGTCGAGCGGGCCTGGACGGCGGTCTACTCCGGCGACCAGGACGCCGAACTCGCCCGCTTGGGCGAGGCGTTGACCGACGTGGCCGAGCTCGTCTGGCGCTGGCGCAACGACCACCTGGTCGCCACCCGCCGCGCGATGGGCGCCAAGCCCGGCACGGGCGGCTCGGCCGGCGTGGCCTGGCTGGAGAAGCGCGCCCGCAAGAACGTGTTCCCGGAGCTGTGGACGGCGAGGTCCCATGTCTGAACCGGTCCTGGAGGCGGCGAAGCTGGACGCGGCCGACGAGCTCGCACCGCTGCGTTCCCGTTTCGTCCTCGACGATGTGATCTACCTCGACGGCAACTCGCTCGGCGCGCTGCCCGCGAACGTCCCGGACCGGGTGGCCGACGTGGTCCGCCGCCAGTGGGGCGAACTGCGCATCCGCTCCTGGGAGGAGAGCGGCTGGTGGACCGCGCCGGAGCGGATCGGCGACCGGATCGCCCCGCTGGTCGGGGCGGCGGCCGGGCAGATCGTCGTGGGCGACTCCACAAGCGTCAACGTGTTCAAGGCACTTGTGGCCGCCGTGCGGATGGCGGGCGAGGACCGCACCGAGATCCTGGTGGACGCCACCACCTTCCCCACGGACGGCTACATCGCCGAGTCGGCGGCCCGCCTGACCGGCCGCACCCTGCGCGCGGTGACGCCCGCGAAGGTGCCGGGGGAGCTGAGCGGCCGTACGGCGGCGGTGCTGCTGAACCACGTCGACTACCGCGCGGGCCACCTGCACGACCTGCCGGGACTGACCGCCGCGATCCACGCCGCCGGCGCCCTCGCGGTGTGGGACCTGTGCCACAGCGCGGGCGCGCTGGAGGTGGGCCTGGACGAGCACGGGGTCGACCTCGCGGTCGGGTGCACCTACAAGTACCTGAACGGCGGCCCGGGTTCCCCGGCGTACCTGTACGTCCGCAAGGAGCTCCAGCCCCGCTTCGACTCCCCGCTGCCCGGCTGGAACTCGCACACCGACCCCTTCGGCATGAGCCCGTCGTACACCCCGGCGCCGGGCGCCCTGCGCGGCCGGGTGGGCACCCCGGACATCCTGTCCATGCTGGCCCTGGAGGCGGCCCTGGACGTCTGGGACGAGGTGTCCGTCGCCGCCGTCCGCGCCAAGTCCCTCGCGCTGACGAACTTCTTCCTGCGGTGCGTGCGGGCGTACACCGAGCCGGGGCGCGTGGAGTCCGTGACCCCGGAACGCCACGAGGAACGCGGCAGTCAGGTCGCCCTGCGCTGCGACGACGCGGGCGAGGTGATGAAACGCCTGATCGCCCGGGGCGTCGTGGGCGACTTCCGGCACCCCGACGTCCTGCGCTTCGGCTTCACCCCGCTGTACGTGACCTTCGCCGAGACGGAGCGGGCGGCGCGGATCCTGGGCGAGGAACTGGCGTAGGGGAGGGCCGAAGCCCCGAGGCCGGGGCCTGGGAGAAGGGGGGACCCCTCTCCCAGGCCCCGGCCTTTCCCTACAGAACCGTTTATTCCTCACCCTGCGTGACATCCCCATGTCCGCGCATGTCACCGGCCTGATACGGTCCCGCCAACGCGAACGGGAATTCCCCACCTGGTCCGCCAGACGCCAAACGCGTTCCATCGCTGAGAGGTTGGAGCATGCCGGACGACGCCGCAGCAGCCCGCGCCGCCGCAGAAGAGGAGTCGGCCTTCTCGCATCCGCCGGTCGACCCCGACGTCACCTCCGCGTACGGCAGCCACCCCGACCAGGTGATCGACTTCTACGCCTCCCGGAGCGACCCGGACTCGCCGGCCCCCCTGGTGGTGGTCCTGCACGGCGGCGCCTGGCGCGCCCGCTACGACCGCCGCCACATCACCCCCTTCGCGGACTTCCTGGCCCGCCGGGGCTTCGCCGTGGCCAACGTGGAGTACCGGCGCGGCGCCGACGCCCTGATCCCCGGGCAGAACACGGGTGACGGCGGCGACGCCACCACCCCTCCGGCCGGCCGCTGGCCCGCCACCTTCGACGACGTCGCGGCCGCCCTGGACGCGCTGCCCGCCCTGGTCCGCGAGGCGCTGCCGCAGGCCGACCCCCGCCGCACGGTGCTCACGGGCCACTCGGCCGGCGGCCACCTGGCCCTGTGGGCGGCGGCCCGCCACGTCCTGCCCCCGGACAGCCCCTGGCGCACCGACGGCCCGGCCGCCCTGCGGGGTGTCGTGGCCCTGGCCCCGATCGCGGACTTCGAGGTGGCGGAGAAGCTGGACGTCTGCGGCAACGCGAGCCTGCAACTCCTCGGCGGCCACGACACCTTCGCCGAGCGCCGCCCCTACGCCGACCCCGTCCTGCTCCTCCCGACGGGCATCGCGACGACCCTCGTCCAGGGCCGCACGGACCTGGTGGTGCCGCAGGCGGTGGCCGAGTCGTACGCGGACGCGGCGGCGAAGGCCGGCGAGGTGGTGGGCCTGACCCTGCTGGAGGACGTCGGCCACTTCCCGCTCATCGACCCGGCGGCGGACGCGTGCGCGGTGGTGGCGGAGGAGATCGCCCAACTGGCCTGGTGACAGGGGGCTCCGGGTCCGCCCCGGTGATACCCGTAATACCTGAGAGCTACCTCGCAGAACAGCTCCCTGGCGGGACGCCGACGACACGCCCCGATCCATAACTTCCTTGTCAGACAAGCCCGATGGCCGGGCGATCTGAAAGGAAGCCCGACCATGGGGCACCCCCAGCACACCGCACACCCGCCCGCACCGACGGACGACGCGTCCCGCTCCACGGACGCGCAGCCGCCGACGCCGACCGCGCCCCACGAGGGCCACCCGCACCCGACGACGAAAGCAGCACGGGCGGTGCGGACGGGAACAAGGACCTGGCCGAAGGCCGGGTCCCCACCCACGGACCCGCAGCCGGACTCCGCCGGCGCGCCCCCCGCCCGCCGCCACCGCAGGGCCCGCCGCGCCCTCCTCGCCACCCTCCTCACCGCAGCCATAGCCGCCCCCCTCTCCGGCGCCGCCCGCCCCCAGATCCCGGCCCCGGCCCCCGCCGCCCTCCCTCCACTCACGGCGACGACCCTCCAGACGGCCTACGCCGCCAACCGAGCCGACGCCACCCGCGCCGCCGGCATGGCCGCCGCGCACGGCGACAGCCACCGCGCCGCCGCCGACCGCACCCTGGCCGCCCCGTCCCGCCACCTCCTCACCTTCGACGGCCGAGGCGCTGGCCAGGCGACGGAGGTGCTGGGCGATCTCGCCCACGCGGACGACATCGCCGTCCTGGTCCCCGGCTCGGACACCTCCCTGGACACCTACGCCCGCTTCCACAAGGCGGCCGCGGCCCTGTACACGGACCTCACCCACCGCGCGCCCCGAGGCACCCGCACCGCGGTCGTCGCCTGGCTCGGCTACGAGACACCGGCCACCGTCAGCACCACGGTGACCACGACCACCCGCGCCGAGGAAGCCGCCTCCCACCTGCGCGCGTTCGTACGCGAGCTGCGCACAGCGACGAAGCCGCGGGCGCACCTCTCCCTGATCTGCCACTCCTACGGCACGGTCGTCTGCGGCCGTGCCGCCCATGGCCTGGACGCCGACGACATCGCCCTGATCGGCAGCCCCGGCACCGGCGCGGACTCCGCCGCCGCCCTGCACACCCGCGCACGAGTCTGGGCGGCCCGCGGCAGCGAGGACTGGATCGCGAACGTGCCGCACGTCAGCGCCACCCTCTTCGGCACCACCGTCGGCTTCGGCACCGACCCGGTCTCCCCCACCTTCGGCGCCCGGGTCTTCAACGCCGGCAACGCCAACCACAGCGGCTACTTCACCCCGGGCTCGGCCTCCCTCACCAACCTGGCCCGAATCACCCTCGGCGACCTCCTGGAGGTGCCCCGTGCCTGACCCCGGCACCAGCACACCACACACGCGCCGCAGGCCCCCGCAGCCGCCGACGGTGATGTCGCTCCACAAGGGCCACCCGCAGCCGAGGACGAAACGGTCACGGGTGGTGCCGGTGGGCACCCGAACCCCGCCGAAGGCGCCCCGCACCCGCACCCGGAAATGGTGCCGAGCCCTCCACGCCGTCTCCCAGTCCGCCCGCCACCTGGACACCCTCACCCCCGTCACCCGGGACCGGGCCGTCGACGCGCTCCGGGCGATCGCGATCCTCGGAGTGGTCCTGGGCCACTGGCTGGTGACCGCACTCGTGGCGAGCGACGGCGGCCTGCACACCACGAGCCCGTTGCAGCACATGCCCTGGCTTGCCCCGATCTCCTGGCTGTTCCAGACCCTGGCCGTGTTCTTCCTGGTCGGCGGCCACGTGGCGAGCCGAAGCCTCGCCACCGCCCGGGACAGAGGCGAGACCTACGGCTCCTGGCTGCGCGCCCGCCTGACCCGCCTCCTCCGCCCGGTGGCCGCGCTCCTGTGCGTGTGGGCGGCGGCCGCCACGGCCCTCCTCCTCACCGGCACCCCGTTCGCCACGATCGAGGCCCTGGTCAAGCTCGCCCTGTCACCGTTGTGGTTCCTGCTGGTCTTCGCCGCTCTGACGGCCGCCACACCGCTCCTGACCCGTCTCAACCCACTCTGGCCGCTCGCCGTCGTCCTGCACGTGGACCTGCTCCGCTTCGGCCTGCACACCGGCCCGTCCTGGCTCGGCTGGCTGAACCTCCCGGCGGGCTGGCTGGTCCCGTACACCCTGGGCGCGGCCTGGACCCGGGGCGAGCTGGACAGCCGCCGTGCGGCCCAGGTCCTGTTCCTCGGCGGTACGGCGGCCACGGCCGTCCTCGTCGGTTGCGCCGGCTACCCGGCGTCCATGGTCGGCGTCCCCGGTGCGAGGATCTCCAACCTCGACCCCCCGACCCTGGCGGCCGTCACCTTCGGCCTGGCCCAGTGCGGGCTCGCCCTGCTCCTGCGCGACCGGCTGCGCCGCGCGATGACCCGCCCGCTGCTCTGGGCGGCCGTGGCCCTGGTCAACCTCTCCGCGATGACGATCTACCTGTGGCACCAGACGGCCATGATGGCCACGACGGCCACGGGCCTCCTGGCCGGCCGGCTGCCCGGCCTGCACACCGCACCCGACTCCCTGGGCTGGGTGCCCTACCGCCTCGCCTGGCTCCCCGTCTTCGGCCTGGCCCTCGCCCTGTGCCGGACGGCCTTCCGCCACCACGAACAGGGCCCCCGCCGCCCTCGAAACCGCAGGTCCCCCGTGGTCCGCCGCCATTTGCCTCCAGCAAAGAAGCCACGCAATGCCTAGTGTTGACCTTGTGAAGCCCGCGGCCGCCGACGGTGAGAACCCCCAGGGGACACCCGCACCCGAGAACGCGCCCGCCACCGACCGCGCACACGCCCCGAGGACGACCCCGCGCCGCCTGCGGACCTGGCTCGGCGAGAACCCCTCGCCGAACTCGCCCCCCTTCTCCCGGCACCGCTGGGCCCGCCTCCTCACCTACCTGCTCGTGGGCTACTTCGCCCTGGGCATCGTCCTCGGCGGCGGCGAGGAGCTCGCCGACAGCTACGGCCTCACCCCGGCCGTGGCGTTCCTCAGCACGTTCCTCCAGGCCGCCGCCGTCGTCCTGGCCCTCTGGCGCCCGGTACCCGCCTGGGCGCTGTCCCTGTCCACCGCCCTCGCCACCGCGCTGCTCGCCCGCCAGCAGATGGCGACACCGACGCTTCGGCTAGCGAGCCCCAACTGGCCCTGGTCCACCCCCGTCCTGCTGGCCCACATGGCCGTCCTGCTGCTCCTCGCCCTGCGCGTCCGGTTCCGGGGTACGGTCGCCGCGCTCGTGACGACCGCCCTGGTCACCGCCGTCGTGGAGGGCGGCGTAGGGGCCCTGCGCTACTCCCCGACAGGCACGGTCGCCGTCGGCCTGTTCGCAATCGCCGCCGTCATCGGCGCCGCCCTGCGCAGCCGCAGCGAGGCCCGCACCGAACTGGTCCAGCAGACGACGATCACCGCCGAGGAACGGGCCCGGCGCACGCTCCTGGAAGAGCGCAGCCGTATAGCCCGCGAGCTGCACGACGTGGTCGCGCACCACATGTCGGTGATCTCGATCCAGGCCCAGGTGGCCCCGCACCTGGTGGAGAACCCCTCCGAGGAGCTGAAGGAGAACCTCGCCGGCATCCGCAACAACGCGCTGGAGGCCCTGACCGAGCTGCGCCGGGTCCTCGGGGTGCTGCGGTCGGAGGGCCCGGACGACCCCGAGACGGTCGAGGAGGCCCACCGGCTGTCCGCCCCCGGCACCGGTCCGGCCCCCGACGCCCCGCAGCCGAATCTCGCGCGCCTGGACGCCCTGCTGGAGAACACCAGGGCAGCCGGCCTGGACGTGGTCAAGACGGTGGAGGGCGAGCCCCGTGCCTACCCGCCGGGCGTGGAGCTGTCGGCGTACCGGATCGTCCAGGAGGCCCTGAGCAACGTCCTGCGGCACGCCCCGGGCGCGAGGGCCGGCGTGGACGTCCTCCACCATCCGCACGGGATATGCCTGGACATCACCAACTCCCGGCCCAGCCGTCCGGCCCCGCCGTCCCCGGGCAGCGGTCATGGTCTGCTCGGCATGCGGGAGCGGGCGGCGATGCTGGGCGGTCACGTCGTCGCGAGGCCGGAGCAGGGAGGCGGCTTCCGGGTGACCGCGTTCCTCCCGCGTGACGGCACCCCGGTGCCGACCGACCTCGCCCTGCCCGCCGCGTTCCGGCGGCAGCTGCCACCCGGCTCCACCCCCGATCCGTACCCGCCCGAGCCCCCGACAGGAGAACAGGACCCATGACGAGCGGCGCCGGTCCCATCCGCGTACTCATCGCCGACGACCAGCAGATGGTCCGGCAGGGTTTCAGCGTGCTGCTCGGCGCCCAGCCCGGCATCGAGGTGGTCGGGCAGGCGGTGGACGGTCTGGACGCGATTCGGCAGACCGCCGACCTGGCCCCGGACGTGGTGCTGATGGATATCCGGATGCCCGAACTCGGCGGCATCGAGGCGACCCGCCGGATCACCGCCGAGCATCCCGCCATCAAGGTGCTGGTGCTGACCACGTTCGACCTCGACGAGTACGTGTACGAGGCGCTGCGGGCCGGGGCCTCCGGCTTCCTGCTCAAGGACGCCTCCGCGGACAAGCTGGCCGAGGCGGTACGGGTCGTGGCGGCGGGCGACGCCCTGCTCGCGCCCGGTGTCACCCGTCGTCTTATCGCCGAGTTCTCCCGCATGGACGGTAGTCGCCGGGCCCCGCTCAAGCAGCGCGTCGGCGTCCTCACCGAGCGGGAGACGGAGGTGCTGGCCCTGATCGCGCAGGGCCTGTCGAACGCGGAGATCGCCGAGCGGCTGGTCGTGGCCGAGCAGACCGTGAAGACGCACGTGGGCCGCATCCTGGTGAAGCTGGGCCTGCGCGACCGCACCCAGGCGGCGGTCTTCGCCTACGAGTCCGGCGTGGTCCGCCCGGGCGGCCGGTGAACCTCCACGCGCGACCCGCGTAGTACCTGAGAGGGACGCCCGAGAACCCCTCTCCAAGGTGACGACCGCGCCCCGCCCGCCCGCCTACCGTTTCGTACGTGACCCAGACGACGCACACGCAGACGACACCGCCGGGCCCGGCCGGCCGGCCGCGCAGCCCGGAGTTCCGGCTGGCCGCGGACGCTTTGCGCGGGCTGCGGCAGGACCTGTTCCAGGACGCCTTCGCCTACGACCCGCTGCCCCGCCGGAGCGCCGACGGCACGCTCAGCCGCCGGTTGTCCGCGGGCTGGCTGCCGCACGCGGTGGTGGCCGCGCTGGGCGTGATGGCGATGTCCCTCGCCATGGCGAGCTCCTTCGACTCCGGGCCGGCCGCCCTGCTGTGCGGGCTGCTGGCGCTGGCGCCGGTCCTGCTGACGCTGGCGCGACCGGTGGGGGCGTTCTGGTTCTCGCTGGCCGCGAGCACGGCCGCCGCCGTGATCGGCCGGGGCGAGTGGAGCGACTGGCCCTGGCTGCCGGGCAGTTTCCTGTCCCACCTGGTGGTGCTCACGGTCGTCGCGCTGCGCACCCGCCCGCGCACCGCGGCCTCGATGTGGGTGATGACCGCGGTCTACGGCTTCGTCACCGCGGGCCCCTTCGGCTGGCACCGCTACAACACCAACGTGCCCCCGATGCTGCTCGTGTCGGCCCTGATCCTGCTGGCCGTCTCGCTCCGGCACATCCGCCGCCAGGCCCAGCAGGAGGTGACCGCCCAGCAGACGGTCACCGAGCACGAACGCTCCCGCCGCACCCTCCTGGAGGAGCGCACGACGATCGCCCGCGAACTGCACGACGTGGTCGCCCACCACATGTCGGTGGTCGCCATCCAGGCGGAGGCCGCGCCCTACCGGGTGGAGAACCCGCCGGAGGAACTGGAGAAGGCGTTCGTCACCATCCGGGAGAACGCGGTGGCGGCCCTGACCGAGCTGCGCCGGGTCCTCGGGGTCGTACGCGCGGAGGACTACGAGGCGCCGGACGCCCCCCAGCCGACCCTGGCCGACCTCGACGGGCTGCTCGCCAATGTGCGGGAGGCCGGCCTGACGGTGGAGAAGGCGGTGACCGGCGCGGTGCGGGAACTGCCGCAGGGCGTGGAGCTGTCGGCGTACCGAATAGTGCAGGAGGCCCTCAGCAACACCCTGCGGCACGCACCGGGAGCGAGCGCCCGGGTGGAGATCGGCTATGTCCTCGGCGGTCTGGGCCTGCGCATAGTCAACACCCCGCCGCCCGCGCCGCACCTGACCAAGCCCTCGCCGGGCGCCGGGCACGGCATCACGGGCATGCGGGAGCGCGTGTCGATGCTCGACGGCGAGATGACAGCGGGCCCGACGGAGGCCGGGGGCTATGAGGTGACGGTGTTCCTGCCGGTGCCGGCGGCCACCGCGAGCGAAGGGGACGCATGACCATCCGCGTGCTGATCGCGGACGACCAGATGATGGTCCGCGAGGGCTTCTCCGTCCTGCTGAACGCGATGCCGGACATCGAGGTCGTCGGCGAGGCCGTCAACGGAAGGGAGGCGGTGGACCGGGTCCGTGACCTCGCCCCGGACGTCGTGCTGATGGACATCCGCATGCCGGAGCTGAACGGCATCGAGGCCACGCGGGAGATCGTGGCGGCGGACGCGGCGGCGAAGGTGCTGGTCCTGACGACCTTCGACCTGGACGAGTACGTGTACCAGGCGCTGCGCGCGGGAGCCTCCGGCTTCCTCCTGAAGGACGCCTCGGCCCGCCAACTGGCCGACGGAGTGAGGGTGGTGGCCGCGGGCGAGGCCCTGCTGGCCCCCTCGGTCACCAAACGGCTGCTCACGGAGTTCTCCCGCCTCTCGGACGCCCCGCGTCTGGTCCCGTCGGCCCAGGCGGCGTACGGCGAACTCACCGAACGCGAGACCGAGGTCCTGATCCTGATCGCCCAGGGCCTGTCCAACGCGGAGATCGCCGAGCGCCTGGTGGTGGCGGAGTCGACGATAAAGACCCATGTGAGCCGCATCCTGGTCAAACTGGGTCTCAGAGACCGCACGCAGGCAGCGGTGTTCGCGTACGAGGCGCGCCTGGTGACACCGGGATGACATGAAGGGCGACTCCTGCGGTCGGGGACCCCTGGTCAGACGTCTGTCCGGCGGGTTAGCGTCCCGGCATGGCAGGCCCCACCGACCTCGGTTTCGATCCCTGGGACCCGGCGTTCCTCGCCGACCCGTACCCGGCCTACGCCGAGCTGCGTGCACGCGGCCGGGTGATCCGGTACGAGCCGACCGACCAGTGGCTGGTTCCGCACCACGCGGATGTCGCGGCGCTGCTGCGGGACCGCCGGCTGGGGCGGACGTATCAGCACCGGTTCTCGCACGAGGAGTTCGGGCGGACCCCGCCCGCGCCGGAGCACGAGCCGTTCCACACGCTCAACGACCACGGCATGCTCGACCTGGAGCCGCCGGACCACACCCGGATCCGGCGCCTGGTGTCGAAGGCGTTCACACCGCGCACCGTCGAGCGCCTGAAGCCGTATGTGCAGGGCCTGGCGGGCGACCTGGTGGCGGCGCTCGTCCACAACGGCGGCGGGGATCTGCTCACCGACGTGGCCGAGCCGTTGCCGGTGGCGGTGATCGCCGAGATGCTGGGCATCCCGGAGGCGGACCGGGGTCAGCTGCGCCCCTGGTCGGCGGCCATCTGCGGGATGTACGAGCTGAACCCCTCCGAGGAGACGGCCGCGAAGGCGGTCCGGGCGTCCGTGGAGTTCTCGGAGTACCTGCGGGAGCTGATCGCGTCCCGCCGCAAGGAGCCGGGCGAGGACCTCGTCTCCGGCCTGATCGCGGCCCACGACGAGGACGACGACCGGCTGACCGAGCAGGAGATGATCTCCACGGCGGTCCTGCTCCTCAACGCCGGCCACGAGGCCACCGTCAACGCCACGGTGAACGGCTGGTGGGCGCTGTTCCGCAACCCCGGCCAACTGGCCGCCCTGCGCGCCGACCACTCCCTGATCCCGTCCGCGATCGAGGAGCTGATGCGCTACGACACCCCGCTCCAGCTCTTCGAACGCTGGGTCCTGGACGACATCGAGATCGACGGCACGGTGATCCCGAGGGGCTCGGAGATCGCGCTGCTCTTCGGTTCCGCCAACCACGACCCGGCCGTCTTCGCCGACCCCGGCCGCCTGGACCTGACCCGCGCCGACAACCCGCACATCTCCTTCAGCGCCGGCATCCACTACTGCATCGGCGCCCCGCTGGCCCGCATCGAGCTGGCCGCCTCCATGACGTCCCTCCTCCAGCAGGCCCCCACGCTGACCCTGGCGGCGGAGCCGCGTCGGAAGCCGAACTTCGTGATCCGGGGGCTGGAGGGGCTGAGCGTCGAGGTGGGGTGATCACCCGTTCGGCTGGTCCATGGCGAACTCCGGCAGTGGACGCGGGCGACTCGGCAAGGTGGTGTGCGTCGGAGAGGGGAAGGGGCCATGGCGGGCACTTCGGATCAGCTGTTGGTGGAGGAATTCGAGCGGATCGCCGCCTTAGCCGAGCGGGAGATCGAGACCGTCCGGTTCGAGTTCGTCGGCGGCCGGATCGGACTGAGAAAAGCGGTCGACGGGAACCACAGCACGCTCGTCATGCGTCTCGTCCGGCTGTGGATGCAGACCCGGCCCGAGCTCGGGCTCTTCCCCGCGCGGGGTCTGAAGGTGGAGGCGCGGCGCGGGGGCCGTGTCCTGCCCGACGGTGTGCTCGCTCCCCTCGGGCACTTCGCGGGTCACGGGGACTGGTCCGACCCCGACGGGGTGCTCATGACGCTGGAGATCACGTCGTTCGACCCGGACACACACCACCGTGACCGCGTGGTGAAACCCCGCGCCTACGCCGAGGCGGGGATCCCCGTCCATCTGCTGATCGACAGGGACAACCTCTCCGTCCTTGTGCACAGCGATCCCGACCCGGAGCACGGATACCGGGATGTTTACATGGTGAAGCTCGGCGGCAAGGTCACCCTCCCCGAATTCGTCGGTATCGAACTCGGCACCGAGGACTTCAAGCAGTATGTCGACTGAGCCTCAGCCCGCCAGATCACGGCGCCGCACGCCCGCCAGCCCGCCGGCCACCAGCACTGCGGCCAGCCCCAGCAGCACCAGCACCGGCCCCCACTCCATCCCCCCGCCCGGCAGCTTCGGCAGATGCCCGAATGGGGACAGGTCCAGCACCGCCCGCGGCGCGTTCAGCGCGGGGCCGATCCAGCCGATCAGCAGCACCGCGCCGGCCACACCCCACGCCGCGACCGCGCCCCGCGGCAGCACGCCGAACAGCAGGACCGCGACCCCGCCGATCACCCATACCGCGGCGACCTGGAGCAGGCACGCCCCCAGCACCGGGCCGATCTGCCGGCCGTAGCCGACGGCGAAGCCCAGGCCGGCCAGGAGCATCAGCAGGGCCGAGCCGCCGAAGGCGATGATCAGGTGGCCGGCGGCCCAGCGCAGCCGGCCCACGGCCGTGGCCAGCACCGGCTCGGCCCGGCCGGAGGTCTCCTCGCCGCTCAGCCGCAGCACGGAGGAGACGACGTAGAGCGCGGCGACCAGACCGAGCATGCCGACCATCGCGGCGAGGAACGCGTCCGTCAGCCCCGACTGGCCGCCCATCCGCTGGAAGATCTCCCGGGCCTTGGCGTTGTCGCCGACGAGCCGCGCCGCGCCGTCCGTCATCCCGCCGTAGACGACCCCGGCGAGGAAGAAGCCGATCGACCAGCCGAGCACGCTGCCGCGCTGCAGGCGCCAGGCCAGCGCGCCCGCCGTGCCGAGGCGGCCGGCCGCCGGTCCCGGCCGGGTCGGCAGGAAGCTCATGCCGATGTCCCGCCGCCCGGCCAGCTCGTAGGCGGCCACCGCCTGGAGGGCCACGGCGGCGACGAACAGCAGCAGCACCCACCAGCGTTCGGCCGCGAAGGCACGCAGGTCCTCCAGCCAGCCCAGCGGGGACAGCCAGGTGAGCAGGGAGGATCCGTCGTCCGACGCCGAGTCGCCCGCCGCGCGCAGCACGAACGCCGCGCCCAGCACGGCCGCCGTCAGCCCCCGGGCCAGCCGGGCGCTCTCCGTCAGCTGGGCGACGATCGCCGCCATCGTTGCGAAGACCATGCCGGCCCCCGCCACCCCGAGCCCGAAGGCCACGGCACCCGGCGCGCCCTGTCCGGCCAGCCCCGCCACGATCAGGACGCACAGGGCTGCGTTGGCCACGGCCGCCGTCAGCAGGGCCGCCGTGAGCGGGGCCCGGCGCCCCACCATCCCGGAGGACACCAGCTCCTGCCGCCCGCTCTCCTCCTCGTCCCGGGTGTGCCGTACGACGACGAGCAGGCTCATCACGGCGGCGAGGGCGCCCGCGTACACCCCGACCCGCCAGGCCGTCAGCGCGCCGATGGAGTCGTCGAAGACCGGGCCGACCATGGCGCGCAGGGAGGTGTTGGTCGCCATCTGATGCATCAGGTCGGCGCGGGCGGCCGGGGTGTCGTACAGGCCCTTCAGCGTCTTCGGCATGGAGAGGACCATCAGCGCGTTCACCGCGACCCAGACCGGGATCAGCACGCGGTCGCGGCGCAGGGCGAACCTCAGCAGGGCTCCCGTGCCGGCCAGTTGGCGCGTCATACCGCCACCCCGTCCGGCTCGTCCTGGTAGTGCCGCAGGAACAGCTCCTCCAGCGTCGGCGGCGTCGAGGTCAGCGAGCGCACCCCGGAGGCGATCAACGAGCGCAGTACGGCGTCGAGTTGGTCGGTGTCCACCTGGAGCCTGACCCGGTGGCCCTGCACGTCGAGGTCGTGCACGCCCGGCAGGTGGGCCAGCCCGTTGGGCGGGCCGGCGAGTTCGGCGCTCACGCTGGTGCGGGTCAGATGCCGCAGGTCGGCCAGCGACCCGCTCTCCACCGTCCGGCCCTTGCGGATGATGCTGACCCGGTCGCAGAGTTCCTCGACCTCGCTCAGGATGTGCGAGGAGAGCAGGACCGTGCGGCCGCGCTCCCGCTCCTCCTCCACACAGCGCTGGAAGACCTCCTCCATCAGCGGGTCCAGGCCCGAGGTCGGCTCGTCCAGGATCAGCAGGTCCACGTCCGAGGCGAAGGCGGCGACCAGGGCGACCTTCTGCCGGTTGCCCTTGGAGTAGGTGCGGCCCTTCTTGGTCGGGTCCAGCTCGAAGCGGTCGATCAGCTCGGCGCGGCGCCGGGTGTCGAGACCTCCGCGCAGGCGGCCGTAGAGGTCGATGACCTCGCCGCCGGAGAGGTTGCGCCACAGGGTCACGTCGCCGGGCACGTAGGCGATCCTGCGGTGCACCTCCACCGCGTCCCGCCACGGGTCGTGGCCCAGCACCTGAGCGGCGCCCGCGTCGGCGCGCAGCAGCCCGAGCAGCACCCGGATCGTGGTCGACTTGCCGGCGCCGTTCGGGCCGAGGAAGCCGTGCACCTCGCCGGCCTCGACGTCCAGGTCGAGGCCGTCCAGCGCGTGGGTACGGCCGAAGGACTTGTGAAGTCCGGAGACCGTGATTGCCTTCGTCATGGCTCCGAACGTACTCTTCTTTCAGAAATTTGTGAAGTTAAGGAAGAGTAGAAACCCTCGGTTAGGGTGAGGGCATGACGGAGTCGAGCACAGGAACGCCGGAGCGGGACCCGGAGTCGGTCTCGCGGTTCGTGGAGCACTTCGCGGCGCAGCTGGTCGAGGCGGGCGTACCGCGCATGCCGGCCCGGGTCTTCGCCGCGCTCCTCGCCTCCGACACCGGCACCCTGACCTCCGCCGAGCTGGGTGAGCGACTGCGGATCAGTCCCGCCGCGGTGTCCGGCGCGGTCCGCTATCTCGCCCAGGTCCACCTGGTCTCCCGCGAACGCGAGCCGGGCTCACGCCGGGAGCGGTACCGGGTGCACAGCGACCAGTGGTACGAGGCGCTCACCAACCGCGAGGCGATCATCAAGCGCTGGGAGGAGGCCCTGCGGGAAGGCGTCTCCAGCCTCGGAGCCGACACCCCCGCGGGACGCCGGCTCGCCGAGACGCTGGACTTCTTCGAGTTCGTGGAGAGGGACGTGGCTCAGATGATGGAACGCTGGCGGGTGTACCGGGAGCGCAAGTACGGCCGCTGAACGCGGCGCCCGGTCGCCCTCACCGCTCGGGCACCGAAGGCAGCACCAGCCCCCAGGCCCCCTCCACCACCCGCCACGTCCGCCTCCGTACCGGCCCCGTCACCGCCGCGTCCGCCCGGTACCGGAAGTCCGCGCCGACGACCGTCACGGTCCGCCCGGAGGTCCGCAGAGGCGTCGCCTCCGCCCCGACCGACAGGGGCCGTACCTCCACCCGCGCCAATCCGCCCGGGCCCGGCGCGACGGACACGGCCTCCACGGGCTGGCCGAGGTCGACCACCGTCTCCCCGTCGACCTCGACCCGGAACCGGGAGGGCCCCGGCGCCGGTACGGCGGCGAGCCGGGGCGGGCGGGGGGCGAGGGTGCGGACCAGGGAGCGGTACCAGGCCCGCCCGGCGGCGACCGGCACCGGCTCGGCGGCCGCCGCCCGCACCACCGGCTCCGGCGGAATGCCCAGCCCGCTCAGCACGACCCCGTCGCTGTCGTCGACCAGCAGGTCCAGGCGCCGCTCGGCCCCGTCCAGCACGGCCCGCGCCGCCGCCACCGCGCCGCCGGGCACGCCCAGCGACTCCGCGAGGCCGGTGTCACCCACCGGGACCACCGACAGTGCGCATCCGGCCAGCTCCCGCGCCCGGTGCAGCAGGGTCACGGCCCGCATCAGAGCGTGACCGTCGCCCACCACGACCGGCCGCCTCGAACCCCGCCGGTCCAGCGCGCGGGCGAATTCCTCCGGCCCGTCCGGCAGGCACACCTTGGCCGCCGCACCCGCGCTGAGCACGTCTTTCGCGATCCGTACGGACTCCCCGTCCGTCTGCCGTGCCGCCGGATCGATGATCACCAGCAGCTGTTCGGACATCGCGAAAGTCGCCACCTCGGTCCTGCCTCGCTTCCTCGGGTAGCATCTTTGTGCAAGAGCCCCTTGCGCTATTGCGCCAGGGGCTTCGTCTATTCCGGGGCATCCGGTCCGACGGTTGGCGACCAACGGCGGTCGCTGTGGCACGCGGCGGTGAACCTTACGCCCACGCCCCCGACCTTGGACATGCCCCGCCCGGAAGGGGTGTACGCGCGTGCCCGCACTTGTGCTGCTCGGTGCTCAGTGGGGTGACGAAGGCAAGGGAAAGGCGACCGACCTGCTCGGTGGCTCGGTGGACTATGTAGTGCGGTACCAGGGCGGCAACAACGCCGGCCACACGGTCGTCGTCGGCGACCAGAAGTACGCCCTCCACCTCCTCCCTTCCGGAATCCTGTCTCCCGGATGTACTCCGGTCATCGGTAACGGCGTCGTCGTCGACCCGTCGGTCCTGCTCTCCGAGCTGAGCGGTCTGAACGAGCGTGGCGTCGACACGTCCAAGCTCCTGATCAGCGGTAACGCGCACATCATCACGTCGTACAACGTGACCGTCGACAAGGTCACGGAGCGCTTCCTCGGAAAGCGGAAGATCGGTACGACGGGGCGCGGCATCGGCCCGACCTACGCCGACAAGATCAACCGCGTCGGCATCCGGGTCCAGGACCTGTACGACGAGTCGATCCTGACCCAGAAGGTCGAGGCGGCCCTCGACGTCAAGAACCAGATCCTCACCAAGCTCTACAACCGGCGCGCGATCGCCGTGAGCCAGGTCGTCGAGGAACTGCTGGGCTACGCCGAGCAGATCAGGCCGTACGTCGCCGACACGGTGCTCGTCCTCAACCAGGCGCTGGAGCAGGACAAGGTCGTGCTCTTCGAGGGCGGCCAGGGCACGCTGCTGGACATCGACCACGGCACGTACCCCTTCGTGACCTCCTCGAACCCGACCGCCGGCGGCGCCTGCACCGGCGCCGGCGTGGGCCCCACGAAGATCAGCCGGGTCATCGGCATCCTCAAGGCCTACACGACCCGCGTCGGTGCCGGTCCCTTCCCGACCGAGCTGTTCGACGAGGACGGCGAGGCGCTGCGCCGGATCGGCGGCGAGCGGGGCGTGACGACGGGCCGGGACCGGCGCTGCGGCTGGTTCGACGCCGTCATCGCCCGGTACGCCACCCGCGTCAACGGCCTGACCGACTTCTTCCTCACCAAGCTGGACGTCCTCACCGGCTGGGAGCAGATCCCGGTCTGCGTGGCGTACGAGATCGACGGCAAGCGCGTCGAGGAACTGCCGTACTCCCAGACCGACTTCCACCACGCGAAGCCGGTGTACGAGACCCTGCCCGGCTGGTCCGAGGACATCACCAAGGCGAAGTCCTTCTCCGACCTGCCGAAGAACGCCCAGAACTACGTCAAGGCGCTGGAGGAGATGTCCGGCGCCCCGATCTCCGCGATCGGCGTGGGCCCGGGCCGGGACGAGACGATCGAGATCAACTCGTTCCTGTGAGCCCCCGGGCCGCCCGGCCCTGATCGGCCGCGCCCCCGTCCGGCTTCCGCCGGCGGGGGCGTTTCGGTCGGCCGAGCCGGAGCGAGGCCGCCGAGGGATCGCGGCGGACGCCGACGGGATCCCCCGTTTCCCCCGGCGGTGATCAGCGGGCGCTCGTTCGGCGTGCGCGGTGCAATGGGGGTATGAGCGTCCACCGGAATGCACGGTGCCGGGGACCGTACGGTGGCGAGGGCGACGACGCCGAGGGCATGGACTGCTCCGACCCCGCGATCTTCGAGGTCGCCCGGTACCACCGGCCCCCGCTTCACGTGTGTCCGGTGCACCTCGGCCCCTCCCTGCTGATGGCGAGCGGGGTGCTGTGGCCGCCGCAGATCAGGCTCATCGGCCGTGTCTGAACCCGGCGCTTCCCGACCGCGCCGCCGGGCGTCAGGCAACAGCAACCAGCCCTGGCGGTACGTCGGTTAAAAGCGGGTGAACAGACCCGGGCTGGTCGTGGACATGAACTTCCTTGACCGGCCCTTGGGTTGTTCGTGGTTCTCAGCGGAACCGGAGTGAGGCAAGCATCTACGCGGGTAGTCCCCGCACGTCTCTCGCACAGAACCTCCGCACTCCAGCCCTCTCCAGGAGCCTCGAATGCCCCTCAGTCCCATGAACCGCCGGGAGTTCGTGAAGAAGTCGGCCGTCACCGGGGCGGCGGTGGCCGCCGCCGGGACCGTCGGCACCGGCACCGCGCAGGCGGCCGAGGCCGGTCACCGTCCCGAAAAGGCGCCCCGGACCTGGTCGTTCTCCATCCTCGGCACGACCGACCTGCACAGCCACGTCTTCGACTGGGACTACTACAAGGACGCCGCCTACACCGACAAGGCGGGCAACTCCGTGGGCGTGGCGCGCGTGGCCACCCTCATCAAGCAGCAGCGCGAGGCGAAGGGCGAGGACCACGTCCTCCTCGTCGACGCCGGCGACATCATCCAGGGCACTTCCCTGGCCTACTACTTCGCGCGCGTCGACCCCATCACGGGCACCGACGGCAAGAAGGGCCCCAAGCACCCGATGGCCGTGGCCATGAACCACATGCGCTACGACGCCGCCGCCCTCGGCAACCACGAGTTCAACTACGGCATCGAGGTGCTGCGCAAGTTCGAGAGCCAGTGCCACTTCCCGCTGCTGGGCGCGAACGCGCTCGACGCGACGACCCTGCGCCCGGCCTTCGCCCCGTACACCGTGAAGCGCATCTGCGTGCCGGGCGCGCCGGACATCAAGGTCGGCATCCTCGGCCTGACCAACCCCGGCATCGCGCTGTGGGACAAGGACAACGTCAGCGGCAAGATGGTGTTCCCGGGCCTGGTGGAGCAGGCGAAGAAGTACGTGCCGAGGCTGCGCGCGCTGGGCTGCGACGTCGTCTTCCTGACGGACCACTCGGGTCTCGACGGCTCCTCGTCGTACGGCGATGAACTCCCGTACGTCGAGAACGCGTCGAACCTGGTGGCCGAGCAGGTGCCGGGCATCGACGCGATCCTGGTGGGCCACACGCACGTGGAGGTCCCGTCCTACACGGTGAAGAACGCGGAGACCGGCGAGGAAGTGCTCCTCTCGGAGCCGTACTGCTGGGGCTACCGGCTCAGCGTCTTCGACTTCGAGCTCGAACTGCACCACGGCCAGTGGAAGGTGACGAGCAAGAAGGCGCAGACCCTCAACCCCAACACCGTGGACGAGGACCCGGAGATCAAGAAGCTCCTGGAGGCCGACCACGAGCTGGTGGTCAAGTACGTCAACACGGCGGTCGGCACCTGCACGCAGGACCTCTCGGCGGCGGAGTCCTGCTGGAAGGACGTGCCGATCATGGACTTCATCCACAAGGTCCAGATGGACACGGTGACGACGGGCCTGTCCGCGTCGGACGCCGCCCTTCCGCTGATCTCGGTCGCGGCCCCCTTCTCCCGCACGGCCGACATCCCTCAGGGCAACGTCACCATCAAGGACATCGCCGGCCTCTACATCTACGACAACACCCTGTACGGCAAGAAGCTGACGGGCGCCCAGCTCAAGGACTACCTGGAGTACGGGGCGAAGTACTACCACCAGGTCCCGGCCGGCACGAAGGTCGACACCGCGACGCTGACCAACGCCAACAACTTCTGGGACTACATGTACGACACGGCGGCGGGCGTCGACTACGAGATCGACATCGCGCAGCCGGAGGGGTCGAGGATCAAGAACCTGACCTACAACGGCGCGCCGGTGGCCGACGACCAGGAGTTCGTCGTGGCGGTGAACAACTACCGCGCCAACGGCGGTTCGGGCTACCCCCACATCGCTTCCGCCCCCATCGCCTACAGCTCGACGAACGAGATCCGTCAGCTGATGATCGACTACGTGACCGCGAAGAAGAGCCTCGACCCGGCCGACTTCGCCGTCACCAACTGGAAGCTGACGCAGGCGGGCACGCCGGTCTTCTGAGAGCGGCGTCCTCGACGAAGGGGGAGCGATGAGCACGGTGGACGACGACAAGAAGGTGGTCCGGGGCTTCTTCGAGGCGGTGAGCGAGGGCCGGCTCGAGGACCTGCCGCGGTACATGGCGGCGGACGTCGTGGACCACAACAAGATCATCCACGGTGAGGCGGACGACCCGGGGGCTGCGTTCGAGGGCCTGCGCCGGCAGTCGGAGGCCCTCGCACCGCTCACGGTCCAGGTGGACGAGCTGATCGGCGAGGGCGACCGGGTGGTGGCCCGCGTGACCCAGCGGGGCGTGCACAGCGCGGCCCACCCGCGCATGCCCGAGCCGACCGGCCGGTCCTTCGAGATCGAGGCGATCTGGATCTTCACGCTGCGGGAGGGCAGGATCGCGGAGATCCGCGCGGTGAGCGACCGCCTCGGTCTGTTCGCACAGCTCGGCTGGCCGTTGCCGGTGGCCGACTGACCGCACCGCACCGAACCGACCGCCGGCCGGGGAGAGGACGAGCACCGTCCCCTCCCCGGCCGGTGCCGTGTCCGCGCTGCGGATGATCAGCCGGTGGTGAAGGGGGCGTACCCGGTCGGCACCTCGCTCACCCGCAGGTCCGAGAAGAGCAGGGTGAGCCGCTGTGCGCTGGTCTCGATCCGCACCTCGTGAAAGTCGACCCCCACGGCTCGCGCCCACCGACGAGCCGCCTCCGACTCGGGCAGGACCTTCGCCCCCGGGTACAGGGCATGCCACCTGACGCCCCAGACGTATCCGTCGAGGCCGGCATCGGGTTCATGGCCGATGAGGCGGTCGTCCAGGGAGATCCGCCAGGTTTCGGGCGACACCGACGACTCGCACCGGGCCTCGACGCAGTGCCTGAAGAGATACCGCAGGTAGCCGGGCTCGACGCCGGTGCGGGGATCCGCGGTCGCGTGGACGATGACCTCGTAGTCGCGCAGGTAGCCGGTGAATCCGTGGTGCACGAGGGCCTGGTCGAAGACTTCGTCCAGCAGGTGCTGGAGTGCTGCGGCGTCCATGCGGCCGTTCTATCCCACGCGGTCGGACGTCCGTCGGCGGGATTCGTCAGCCGGACGAGCGCGTGGCGCCGAAGTGTGTCTCGTGTGTCCAGACGTGGTGGCAGGAGGGGCACTGCAGGTTCAGCAGGCTGCCGGTGTTGGAGAGCAGATAGCGCCAGTGCGCGGTGCAGGTGCTGCTGCCGCCCTGCCGGCACGTCTCGCAGCCGGCCCGGTCGTCACAGTTCGGGCACGCCACCCAGGCGCGCCGCCCTATGTCGGCCTGCGGATCAAGCGGCAGCATCGCCGGGTCCCGGGGGGAGCACACCGGCCGCCACCAGCTCGTCGTAGATGCGCTGCTGCTCGGCGTCCAGCCCGGAGTACAGCAGCGCACGCGCCTCCTCCTCACCGCGCAGCGCCGCCGCGGGGTCCCAGTCGGGGCCGAGGGAGGCCATGACGTGGGTGCGCCGGAGCATCTCGTGCGAGCTCAGGTCGACGCTGAAGTCGAAGGTGGGGTCGTGGGGGGACATGCCACCGAACGTAGGTAGGCATTTCCCCCACGGCAAGGAGAGGTGGGTGAGATCACACAGTCCGGCCGACCGGTCGGTCAGCTGAAGACGATCATCGAGCCTTGGGCCAGGGAGCGCGTCGCCGCTGCGTGCAGGCCCAGCCACACGTGCCGTTCCCGGGCGAAGGGGCTGGGGTCGTACGGGGCCGGGACGGCCGGTTCCTCCAGCTCCGTGGGGGCCGCGGGCGGGGCCGGGGCGGCCGGAGGGTTGGCCGGGTCGATGCCGATCGAACCGGCGACGTACTCCAGCTCGCGCAGGAGGGACTGGGAGGAGCCCAACGGGCCGCCCCCTGCGAGGAGTTCATCGTTGGACAGCGGGTTCGGGAAGTCGACCGGGACGTAGGCGCCCGCGTGGTCGTAGTGCCAGACCAGGTGGGACTGCTGGGCCGTCGACTCGAACATCTCCAGCAACTGCTCGTAGTCGCCGCCGAGTTCGTCGACGGGGGTCACCGGCAGGCCGCAGACCTGGAGCAGGTACGCGCGGCGCAGGAAGTGCAGCGCGTCGTAGTCGAAGCCGGCCACCGGCGCGACCTCGCCGGACAGGCCCGGCATGTACTGGTACACCGGCACCGGTGGGAGCCCGGCCTCGGCCAGTGCGTTGTTGTACTGCGCGAGTTCCTCGGCGAACGGGTTGTCGGGCGTGTGGCACAACACGTCCACGAGCGGTACCAGCCACAGGTCACAGGCCAAAGAGGGCTCCTCGCACACAGAAGGGGCCACCAAGGAGGTGGTTTGGGAAGGGTACTGGTCATTTACCCGTTGGTCAGGTGTTCCAGCAGCTGAAGCGAGTGGGCGTTGGAGTCGGCGACGATCCTGCGGGCGGTGTCGGTCTCGCGGCGTGCCAGCGCGTCGACCAGGTCCGTGTGCCCGGCCCACAGCCGGCCGCGCAGGTCGGGCAGGCGCAGCAGGTGCTGCACCGCGCAGACCCAGGACTGCACGCGCAGGCGGTTGAGGAAGTCGCCGAGGTAGGGGTTGCCGAAGAGGGAGCTGAGCTCGCGCCAGAAGCGCAGGTCGTAGCCGATGAGAACCGTCAGGTCGCCGGCCGCGGCGGCCCGCGCGGCCTCCTCGCCGCGGCGCCGCACCGTGGTCAGCGCGGCCTTCGTACGGGCGTCCTCGGGCGGGGTGCGGAAGGCGGGGTGGCCGGTGGTGAGGGCCTGGAACATGCCGTCGGTGACCAGGCTGCGGGCCTCGATCATGTTCCGGTAGTCGGTGACGGAGTACTCCGGCACACGGAAGCCGCGGTGCTGGTCGGCCTCCAGGATGCCCTGCGCGGACAGGTCGACCAGCGCCTCGCGGACGGGGGTGGCGGAGACGCCGTACTGATCGGCGATCTCCTTGACCGTGAACGCCCGGCCCGGTCGCAGCCGCCCCGCCAGCACCTCGTCACGGAGCGCGTCCGCGATCTGCTGGCGCAGGGTGCTGCGGGTCACGGCGCCGGTGCCGGGCATGGGGGGCCTCTCCTCACGCGTCAGGTGACGTGCTCGTACGCACACGCCCGTACTCGCGGTCTACGCGGGTACGTCATGTCTTACGAGCACGCCACCTTACGCGTTCGAATCGCCCCGGCGGCAGCCGTCGTACCGTTACGCGGTGTGTTCGTCGGCCACGCTCAGCGCGGCGTCCAGGGCGGCGAGGCCCTCCTTCAGCTCGGCCTCCGTGACGTTGCACGGCGGGACCACGTGCGTGCGGTTCATGTTCACGAAGGGCCACACACCCTGCTGCTTGGCGGCGGCGGCGAACGCGGCCATCGGGGCGTTCGCCTCGCCGGCCGCGTTGTACGGCACCAGCGGCTCGCGGGTCTCCCGGTTCTTCACGAGGTCCAGCGCCCAGAACATGCCGACGCCGCGCACCTCGCCGACGCTCGGGTGCCGCTCGGCCAGCTCGGCGAGGGCGGGGGCGAGGACGGTCTCGCCGAGGCGCCGGGCGTTCTCCACCACGCCCTCCTCCGCCATCACGTTGATCGTGGCGACGGCGGCGGCACAGGCCAGCGGGTGCCCGGAGTACGTCAGACCGCCGGGGTAGGGCCGCTTGCCGAAGGTCTCGGCGATCGCGCCCGAGATGGCGACACCGCCCAGCGGGACATAACCGGAGTTCACGCCCTTGGCGAAGGTCATCAGGTCGGGTACGACACCGAAGAGGTCGGCGGCGAACCACTCTCCGGTGCGCCCGAAGCCGGCCATGACCTCGTCCAGGATGAAGACGATGCCGTGGCGGTCGCAGATCTCACGGACTCCGGCCAGATAGCCGGGCGGCGGGATCATGATCCCGGCCGTGCCCGGGATGGTCTCCAGGATGATCGCCGCGACCGTGCCCGGCCCCTCGAAGGCGATCGTCGTCTCCAGGTGTTCCAGGGCGCGCGCGGTCTCCTGCTCCTCGTTCTCGGCGTAGAAGCGGGAGCGGTAGAGGAACGGCGCCCAGAAGTGGACGACGCCGTTCGTGGCGCCGTCGCTCGCCCAGCGGCGCGGGTCGCCGGTGAGGTTGATCGCCTGCTGGGTGCCGCCGTGGTACGAGCGGTAGGCCGAGAGCACCTTCGGGCGGCCCGTGTGCAGCCGGGCCATGCGCACCGCGTGCTCGACGGCGTCGGCGCCGCCGTTGGTGAAGAAGATCTTGTCCAGGTCGCCGGGAGTCCGCTCGGCGATCAGCCGGGCCGCCTCCGAGCGCGCCTCGATCGCGAAGGCGGGCGCGAAGGTCGTCATCCGCGCCGCCTGCTCCTGGATGGCCGCGACGACCTTCGGGTGCTGGTAGCCGATGTTCGTGTACACCAGCCCGCTGGTGAAGTCCAGGTACCGCTTGCCGTCGTAGTCCCAGAAGTACGACCCCTCGGCGCCGGCGACGGCGAGCGGGTCGATGAGGTCCTGTGCGGACCAGGAGTGGAAGACGTGCGCGCGGTCCGCTGCCTTGACTGCGGCGCCGGCGTCGGGGTTGGGCTGAGGGGTCATGCCGGTGAGGGTAAATGTCCGCGATGCGGAAGGCCTATCGGCGTCTTGTTCTGTGGACGGGGGCTTTCCGCGACAGGTTGTCGAAGGGGTGGGTTCCGGGTGACCCGTACCAACCCCTGTCCTGCCCCCGCCGGGTATTACGGAACCGTGGGCGGCGGGCCGCGCGACTCAGCGGTAGGGCCGCATTATTCTCGGTCCGTCGCACACGTATGCGCCGTAGTCGTATGCGTTGCGTATATGGGGTGGATGGGGCGTGCGGGGCGTATCGGGGGGAAGGCGGGGCGGCCATGGAGAAGCTGGGGGCGGGGGATCCGCAGCGCATCGGCGGCTACCGGCTGCTGGCGCGGCTGGGTGCGGGCGGCATGGGGCACGTGTATCTGGCCCGGTCGGACCGGGGCCGTACCGTCGCCGTGAAACTGGTCCGTGAGGACCTCGCCACGCGGGAGGAGTTCCGGGCCCGGTTCCGACAGGAGGTGCAGGCCGCGCGGCGGGTCGGCGGGTACTGGACCGCGCCCGTGCTGGACGCGGACACCGAGGCGGCGGTGCCGTGGGTGGCCACCGGGTACGTGGCCGGGCCGAGCCTGCAGCAGGTGGTCGGGCACGATCACGGGGCGCTGCCGGAGAGGTCCGTACGGATCCTCGCGGCCGGGCTCGCGCACGCGCTGAAGGACATCCACGCCGCGGGGATCGTGCACCGGGATCTGAAGCCGTCGAACGTGCTCGTCACCATCGACGGTCCGCGTGTCATCGACTTCGGGATCGCTCGGGCGCTGGAGACGACCTCGCTGGGCGGGGAGGGGCTGACCCGGACCGGGTCGCTGGTCGGGTCGCCGGGGTTCATGGCGCCCGAGCAGGTGCGGGGGGACCGGATCACGTCGGCGTGTGACGTCTTCTGCCTGGGATCCGTGCTGGCGTACGCGGCCACGGGGGCGCTGCCCTTCGGGAGCGCCAACAGCGGTGTGCACGCGTTGATGTTCCGGATCGCTCAGGAGGAGCCGGATCTGGAGGGGGTGCCGGAGGGGATCGCCGACCTGGTGCGGGAGTGTCTGCGCAAGGATCCGGGGGCCCGGCCTTCGCTGGACGCGGTGCTGGAGCGGACGGGGGCGGAAGACACCGTGACCGGGGGGCGGTCCCGGGACCCCTGGCTGCCGGGGGCGCTGGTCGCGCAACTGGGCCGGCACGCCGTGCGGTTGCTGGAGGTCGAGGATCCGGAGGGGGACGGGGCGTCGTCTTCGGGTGCGGGGGCGTCTTCGGGTGCGCGTGCGTCGGGGGACACCCGGCCTTCGGCCGGGTCTGGGTTCCCACCCGCACCACCCGTGCAGCAATCGTCGTCGGGTGCGGGTGGTGCCGGAGGCGGTGCTGCCCCGTCGGCCGACGGTGGCTCGGCGCCGGCCGATGCCGGTGGTCCCGGTTCGGGCGCTCGGGACAGCGTGGCGTCGGTCGAGCACGCTGCCGTCGCCGATGCCGGGAGTGGGCCCGGAGCCGTGGGGGAGCCGGGGGCCGGGGGTGGGGTGAACCATCTGCCCACCGTGGTGGCGGGGCAGACTCCGCCGCCCGGAGCGCTGCCGGCGGCGCCGCAGTTCGGGGCCCCGCCGGGGGCGTACGGGTATGCGCAGCAGCATCCGCAGCCTCAGCCTCAGTCCCAGCCGTATGCGCCGCCGGTCGGTGCCTACGGCTATCCGCAGCAGGGCGGGGGCCAGCCGCCGTACAACCCCTATGGCGGGCTCGGGTCCACGCCGCCGTACGGGCCGCCGCCCGTCGGCGGGGCGCCGGAGCCGGAGCGGCGGGGTGGGCGGTCGACCGCGCTGCTCGTCGTGCTCGCGCTGGTGGTGGCGCTGGGCGCGGGTGGCTCGGTGTACGCGTTGATGAGGAACGGCGGCGGGAACGACGACAAGGGCGGCGGGACCGTCAGTCCGACGCCCACCGGCAGCAGTCCCGGTACCTCGGGGGCGCCCAGCACGGCGGAGCCGACGCCGTCCGACTCCGCTTCCGCCTCCGCCTCCTCGGACGGGGCCGTGCCGGCCGCCTATCTGGGCACCTGGGAGGCGACCATCGACAACGCCAACGGGACCAGCACCCGCCGACTGACCGTCCGGCAGGGCGAGGTGGGCGACAGCGTGCTGACCCTGGTCGCGGACGGGCCGATGGCGAGCGGTGGCACCTACCACTGCGTCTTCGGCGCCGAGCTCACCGAACGGCCCGGCGCCGCCGGGCCGTTGGAGATCGGGCCGTCCACCGTCACCAGCGGCGAGCCCGCCTCCTCGTGCACTCCGGGCGAGGCCACCGAGGTCACCCTGCTGCCGGACGGCAGGCTGAAGCGGACGAAGGCGGGCGGCGGGGAGAGCCTGACGTACACCAGGCGGTGAGGCCCGCCCGGGACTGTTGAACGTCAGACGAACTTCACCGAACACAACCGGTTCGTCCCCTTGTTCGCACGTACCGTGACTCCACCATCCGACTCCGGTCAGTGGCGGGGGCTTCCACATGCAGTGGCTGAACGCGGAGAACGTGGTCGCCATCGGCACGGCGCTGCTGGGTATCGCCGCGTCCGCGGGCATGGTCTGGTACGAGCGCCGGGTGCCGCGGCGCAAGCGGCTCGGCTATCGCGTGCAGATGGACAACGCCATCGGCGACGACGCGCGTTCGGGGCGGGTCAACCGGCGGCTCGGGATCTTCCTGGAGATGCCGGGGATGGAGGACGCCACACTCGTCCTGCTGCGCATCGAGAACGACGGCTCGCAGGGCATCGACCGAGACGACTACACCGGCCCCGAACGCCACGGCCTCACCGCCGTGTTCACCGACCGGACCATCCGCGGTGTCTCGGTGACCCAGCCGAGCGACGCCGACCATCTGATGGACCACTTCACCGCCGACCGCGGCTTCGGCTACGAGGGCAACACCCTGCGCATCCCCCGCGTCCCGCTCAACAGGGGCGACCACTTCAAGCTGCTGGTGCTGCTGTCGGGCGGCGACGTGGGGCGGGGCATACGGCTGAGCGGCGGCCTCCGGGACGGCGAGGTCCACACCAACCGCAGCGCCACCCCGGACGACAAGCCGCCGTTGTTCAGCGCCGCGTCCCGGCTCATCACGGTCATGCTCACGGTGTGCGTGGTGACCCTCGCGGCGATCGTCGTGGCCCGCGACGACACCCGGCCCCCGATCGGCTGCGAGAAGGGCGCGCTGACCGTGATCGGGTCGACGGCCTTCGCGCCGGTGATACGGGACGCGGCAGCGCAGTACGAGAAGGACTGCGAGGGCTCCCGTATCACGGTCGATCCGCACGGGTCGACCGCGGGCGTACGGGAGCTGGCGGCGGACGGGGCCGGGCGCAGGAGCGGCGGGGCGCCCCCGGTCGTCGCCCTGTCGGACGGACCGAAGCCCGACGAGATGCCCGAACTGCGCGAGACCAGGGTGGCGCTTTCCGTCTTCGCGCTCGTCGTCAACGACGACGTGGGCGTGCGCGACCTGTCCACGGCGGACGTGCGGCGGCTGTACCAGGGCCGGATCACCGACTGGGCGCAGCTCGGCGGGCGTTCGCTTCCGGTGCACCTGGTCAGCCGCGACGCCAACTCCGGGACGCGGCAGGTGTTCCAGCGGCGGGTGCTCGGGCAGGGCGAGATGGCGAACTCGTCCGTCGACTGCGTCCACAAGGACTATCCGTCGGCACCGGTGACCCGGTGCGAGCTGGACTCGACCGACCAGGTGCTGGCGGAGGTGGCGCGGCTGCCCGGCGCGATCGGTTACAGCGAGCTGAATCTGGCGACGCGGGAGAAGGGGCTGCGGGTGCTGGGCATCGACGGCAACGCGCCCTCGGTGGACGCCATCGAGCACGGGCACAGTGCCTACCCGTACCGCGAGATCGAGTACGCCTACACCTACGGCAAGCCTCCGGCGGACTCCCTGGCCTCCAGCTTCCTGACCTATCTGTCACGCGGGCAGGGCCAGGAGATCATCCGCACCCATGGGCACGTGCCGTGCTGGACACCGGAGGGGATGAAGCTCTGCGCGTAGGGGCTCCCGCACGGCGGCAGCCCCTACCGCGGCTCCGGCGGCCGCTGGCGCGGCATGTTCGGGCGGGTGCCGTTCGCGGGCGGCGTCGAGAAGCGGCCCAGCGGGCCCCCGGCCTCCTGGCGCGGCACGTACGTCACCGCCGCCTGCATGCCCAGCGGTGCGGAACCGGTGCGGAACTCGACCATCCAGTCGGTCGTCTCCATGCGCATCAGTTCCGTGACGTCCTCCGCGAAGCGCCGCAGGACCCCCAGGCACCGCTCGGCGGCCTCGCTCGCCGTGCCCTCCGCCGGGCCCAGCACCTCCCGGATGCTCTCGGAGGCCCAGTCGAACTGCAGGGCCTGCAGCCGCCGCTGTACCGCCTGAGCGGTGGCCACGTCCCTTATCCAGCCGGACGTGACGCCGAAGAACCGGTCGATGCCGACACAGGCGACACCGAGCAGCAGCGCCAGGCAGCCCCAGGGCGCGACGCCGGGGGCCGCCCCGGCGAGGTCGAGCAGGGGGAGCGCCGCCCCGGCCACCGCGCCCACCGCCGCGCCGGAGCGCAGGATCCGGGCGCCGCGCCGCTTCCAGACCCGGTCCTGCAGATACCAGGACGCCGTCTGCAGCGCCCCGTCCTCCACCCACCGGTACAGCTCGTCGAGCCGCTCGGCGGGTTCGCCCCAGTCCCCGAGCGGAAAGGTCCGCCCGGTCAGATCGCCCGGCCGCAGCCCGGCCGCGCCCTCGCCCCGCCCGTCCTGAGGCGGACCCTCGGGCTGCATCTCCGGCTGACCCACCCGGCACTCCCTACTGATCCTTGATCACCTGTCGCGGCCCGGTCACGTCGCGTGACAGCCCATGCCGATGCCATGCCGATCCCATGCCGATTCCATGCCGACGCGCGGCACCCTTCCTACCGCCCAATGGGTGGCGATGAAGAAGCTTTCCCGGCTTTTCCGCCCGGAAGAGGGTCTTGATCAGGTATAGGGCTGCCGCGCTTGTCACTCGAAAGAGTGGCGGGGCGACGGGGGCGGGGACCACGTAGGCTCGTGCCCAAGGAGAAGTACGCAAAGGAGCTGATCGTGATCCCCGGTGGTGGCCAGCCCAACATGCAGCAGTTGCTCCAGCAGGCCCAGAAGATGCAGCAGGATCTCCAGCGGGCGCAGGAGGAACTGGCGAACACGGAGGTCGACGGGCAGGCGGGCGGCGGTCTCGTGAGGGCCACCGTGACCGGCGCCGGCGAGCTGCGCGCGCTGAAGATCGACCCGAAGGCGGTCGACCCGGAGGACACCGAGACCCTCGCCGACCTGATCGTGGCGGCCGTACAGGCGGCGAACGAGAACGCCCAGACGCTCCAGCAGCAGAAGCTCGGCCCGCTGGCGCAGGGCCTCGGCGGCGGTACGGGCATCCCCGGTCTGCCGTTCTGAGGCCGGGCCAACTACGGTACGTACCGACAGGTCTCAAGGAAGGGCAGTCCGGTGTACGAAGGCGTGGTCCAGGACCTCATCGACGAGCTGGGGCGGCTGCCCGGCGTCGGTCCCAAGAGCGCGCAGCGGATCGCCTTCCACATCCTGCAGGCCGAGCCGACGGACGTGAAGCGGCTCGCGCAGGCGCTCCTGGAGGTCAAGGCGAAGGTCCGCTTCTGCGCGACCTGCGGCAACGTGGCACAGGAGGAGCTGTGCAACATCTGCCGTGACCCGCGTCGGGATCCCTCCGTCATCTGCGTGGTGGAGGAGCCCAAGGACGTCGTGGCCATCGAGCGCACCCGTGAGTTCCGCGGCCGCTACCACGTGCTCGGCGGCGCCATCAGCCCGATCGAGGGTGTGGGCCCCGACGACCTGCGTATACGAGAACTTCTCGCGCGGTTGGCCGACGGGACGGTCACGGAGCTGATCCTGGCGACGGACCCCAACCTGGAGGGCGAGGCCACGGCCACCTACCTCGCCCGGATGATCAAACCCATGGGCCTGAAGGTCACCCGCCTGGCCAGCGGCCTCCCGGTGGGTGGCGACCTGGAATACGCGGACGAGGTCACCCTCGGCCGCGCCTTCGAGGGGAGACGACTCCTAGATGTCTGACGCCACACTGCACGCGACCGGTCATGACCCGGACGATTTCGCGGTCCAGATCGCGGACCAGATCGAGAGCTTCCTGGTGGCCGTCACGGAGCTGGCGAGGGGCGACGAGCCCGGCTCGACCGTGCCCTTCCTCCTCCTGGAGGTCTCCCAGCTGCTGCTGGCCGGCGGCCGCCTGGGCGCCCACGAGGACCTGGTCCCCGAGGAGCGCTACGAGCCGGACCCGGGCCCCGACGCCGACGTGGACGGACTCCGCGAGAACCTGGGCCGCCTGCTGGAGCCGGTCGACGTCTACTCCGAGGTCTTCGACCCGTACGAGCCCCGCAAGGCCCCGGTGCCGGCCCGGATCTCCGACGACCTCGCCGACGTCATCACCGACCTGCGCCACGGCATGGCCCACTACCGCGCGGGCCGCACCACGGAGGCGCTGTGGTGGTGGCAGTTCTCCTACTTCTCCAACTGGGGCCCCACCGCCTCCGCCGTCCTGCGCGCCCTGCAGTCGGTCCTCATCCACGTCCGCCTCAACCAGCCCCTGGAAGAGCTGGACGGCCTCGACACCGACCAGTCCGACGTGGGCGACGACACCCTGGAGTTCGAGGCGGGCCGCGTCATGGCGCAGGAGATCGGCGGACAGCTGGGGATCCGGCAGGGGCGGTGACCGCGAGCAGCGCCTCCGCCCTCGCGCACGATCGGCCCCGCATCCCCCTCGCCCCGCTCGATCAGCCGGTCGGTGGCGCGGTCGCGCGGCAGCCGGTGGTCCCGTCCGGGTTCAGCGACTGAGCCAGACCCCCCACAGCCCCTTGGTCATCGCCGTGCCGCCGCCCACGAGGGCCAGCAGCAGGACCAGGTGCCGGGCCCGGTGCTCCGGGATGCGGCCGGCGATCGCGTTGCCGATCAGCGCACCGCCCGCCATCACGGCGCAGACGAGGGCCCAGTCCGGCCCGGTCAGGCGGGGCATGCCGTTCGCGGCGATCGAGAAGGCGTTGACGGCGACGCCGTAGAACTGGGCGTTGGGCACGAACTCCCGTACGGTCCAGCCCGCGTTGAGGGCGTACAGGGACACCGGTGGGCCGCCCACGCCCGCCGCCGCGTTCATGAAACCGCCCAGTGCCCCCGCCGTCACCGCTCCCTTGCCGCCGCGCAGGGCCGGGACCCGGGCGCCGCGCATCACGAGCAGGACCGCCGCCGTCACCAGGGCGCCCATCACCGACAGCAGGATGGGCCGCGGGAGTTGGCGGGTCATCCAGGCGCCCAGCGGTACCGTGCAGGCCGCCGCGGCGCACAGGGGGACCATCGCCGCCGGGCGGACCCGGCGCCAGCCGCCCGCGAGGCCCACGACGCTGATGGCGCCGGCGGCGCAGTTGGCGAGCACCACGCCGTCGGCGGGGCCGAGCAGCAGCACCAGCGCCGGTACGGCGACCAGGGCGAAGCCCATGCCGGTCAGCCACTGCACACTCGCGCCGAGCAGGACGGTCGCCGCGAGCAGCGTCTCCGTCATGTCGCCCCCGTATGTCGCCCCGTATGTGGCACCCCTGTTGTTGAAAACTAATGCAGTGGCGACTGTGACGCGGGGCACTTTCCCGCGTGGTCCGGCGGCGGCTGGGCAGGTGCCGGAACGCGGACGTCACGATGACTCACCGGTCCGATGTCTCACCATGCGGGAGCAGGGTGGTGGAATTCGGGCGCTCGTTAGACTGAGCCGACACAAACGAACCGAGCGAGGAGCGCACGTGGGCCTTGTCGTGCAGAAGTACGGAGGCTCCTCCGTAGCCGATGCCGAGGGCATCAAGCGCGTCGCCAAGCGGATCGTGGAAGCGAAGAAGAACGGCAACCAGGTTGTCGTCGTCGTTTCCGCGATGGGCGACACGACGGACGAGCTGATCGATCTCGCCGAGCAGGTTTCTCCGATGCCTGCGGGGCGTGAGTTCGACATGCTGCTGACCGCCGGAGAGCGGATCTCCATGGCCCTGCTGGCGATGGCGATCAAAAACCTGGGTCACGAGGCCCAGTCCTTCACCGGCAGCCAGGCAGGCGTCATCACCGACTCGGTCCACAACAAAGCCCGGATCATCGACGTCACGCCGGGCCGGATCCGCGAGTCGCTGGACAAGGGCAACATCGCGATCGTCGCCGGTTTCCAGGGCGTCAGCCAGGACAAGAAGGACATCACCACGCTCGGTCGCGGTGGGTCCGACACCACGGCCGTGGCGCTCGCCGCCGCGCTCGACGCCGAGGTCTGCGAGATCTACACCGACGTCGACGGCGTGTTCACCGCCGACCCGCGTGTGGTGAAGAAGGCGAAGAAGATCGACTGGATCTCCTTCGAGGACATGCTGGAGCTCGCGGCCTCCGGCTCCAAGGTGCTGCTCCACCGCTGTGTGGAGTACGCCCGCCGCTACAACATCCCGATCCACGTCCGGTCCAGCTTCAGCGGGCTGCAGGGCACCTGGGTCAGCAGTGAGCCGATTGGGGACAAGAAGGTGGAGCAGGCCATCATCTCCGGTGTCGCGCACGACACCTCCGAGGCCAAGATCACGGTCGTCGGCGTGCCGGACAAGCCGGGTGAGGCGGCCGCGATCTTCCGGGCCATCGCCGATGCCGAGATCAACATCGACATGGTCGTGCAGAACGTGTCCGCCGCCTCCACCGGGCTGACGGACATCTCCTTCACGCTGCCGAAGACCGAGGGCCGCAAGGCGATCGACGCGCTGGAGAAGAGCCGGTCGGGCATCGGTTTCGACTCGCTGCGCTACGACGACCAGATCGGCAAGATCTCCCTGGTCGGCGCGGGCATGAAGACCAACCCGGGCGTCACCGCCTCCTTCTTCGAGGCGCTGAGCGACGCGGGCGTGAACATCGAGCTGATCTCCACCTCCGAGATCCGTATCTCGGTCGTCACCCGCAAGGACGACGTGCCGGAGGCCGTGCGCGCTGTGCACACCGCCTTCGGGCTCGACTCCGACACCGACGAGGCCGTCGTCTACGGCGGCACCGGCCGATGACCGTCTCCACCGCGACGTACGGAGGCGTACGACGATGACCGGCAAGCCGACGCTAGCGGTCGTGGGAGCGACCGGAGCCGTCGGCGCGGTGATGCTCCAGATCCTGTCCCAGCGCGCGGACGTCTGGGGCGAGATCCGCCTGGTCGCCTCCGCGCGCTCGGCCGGCCGCAAGCTGGCCGTGCGCGGGGAGGAGGTCGAGGTGGTGGCCCTGAGCGAGGAGGCCTTCGACGGGGTCGACATCGCCATGTTCGACGTCCCGGACGAGGTCGCCGCGCACTGGGCGCCGATCGCCGCCGCGCGCGGCGCGGTCGTCGTCGACAACTCCGCCGCCTTCCGGCTGGACCCCGAGGTGCCGCTCGTGGTGCCCGAGGTCAACCCGCACGCCGTACGGACCCGGCCGCGCGGGATCGTCGCCAACCCCAACTGCACGACCCTGACGATGATCGTCGCCCTGGGCGCGCTGCACGCCGAGTTCGGGCTGCGCGAGCTGGTGGTGTCGTCGTACCAGGCGGTGAGCGGGGCCGGGCGGGCCGGGGTGGACACGCTGCGGGCCCAGCTGTCGCTGGTGGCCGGGACCGAGCTGGGCACCAAGCCCGGCGACGTACGGCGGGCCGTCGGGGAGGACACCGGGCCGTTCCCGGAGCCGGTCGCGCTGAACGTCGTGCCGTGGGCCGGATCGCTGCGGGAGGACGGCTGGTCGTCGGAGGAGATGAAGGTCCGCGACGAGTCCCGCAAGATCCTCGGGCTGCCGCGGCTGCCGGTCGCCGTGACCTGTGTGCGCGTCCCGGTGGTCACCACCCACTCCCTGACCGTGCACGCGCGCTTCCAGGGCGAGGTGACGGTCGACCGCGCCCGGGAGATCCTCGCGACCGCGCCCGGCGTGGTGCTGTACGACGATCCGGCCGCCGGCGAGTACCCCACCCCCGCGGACGTCGTGGGCACCGACCCGACCTGGGTGGGCCGGCTGCGGCGGGCCCTGGACGACCCGACCGCGCTCGAACTCTTCGTGTGCGGAGACAACCTCCGCAAGGGTGCCGCGCTGAACACGGCGCAGATCGCGGAGCTGGTCGCGGCCGAATGGGCCGACCGCTGATACGGGTCTTACAAGAAGTTTGTAGGATCCATGTAAGAAGTGTGGCAGGGAGCATGGTCCAAACCACTTGAACCATTGCTCAAGGCAACAGAGGATTTCCCTCCCCGTCCCCGCAACCACGCGGTGGGCGGGGAGCGTCTTTGTCGTCACTCTTCGGGCGTGGGGACGCCGTGATCGGGTGGGTGTCGGGACACCCGTCCATATCGGATATAGGGGAAGAGCGGGACGCATGACGGCACTTGAGGCACGGCCGGTTGTCGCACATGTGACGCCCGGCACGTACAACCCTGGCGGGGTCAGACGTGTCCAACTGGCGTGGCAGAGGTACTCGAATTCAGCGCGGCCCGCGGCGCGGCGGCCCTACGGCCGCCCCGTACGGCGCTCCGGCCCCGTACGCCCGGCGGCATGCCGGTGATCGCGCCCATGCCCGCAGCGCGGCCCGCCCGCATTCCCAGTCAGCGTGACGGTGCCGAGGAGGCCGCGACCACCGCGGCGACCGAGGCCGCCGGAACGACCGTCGACCACCTCACCGAGACCTACCGGGCGCACTACCGCTCGCTGCTCGGCCTCGCCGCGCTGCTCCTGGACGACACCGCCTCCTGCGAGGACGTGGTCCAGGAGGCCTTCATCCGCGTGCACTCGGCCCGCAAGCGCGTCCGCGACCCCGAGAAGACCCTCGCCTACCTGCGGCAGACGGTCGTCAACCTCTCCCGGTCCACGCTGCGCCGCCGCATACTCGGCCTGAAGCTCCTCTCCAAGCCGATGCCCGACATGGCGAGCGCGGAGGAGGGCGCCTACGACCAGCTGGAGCGCCGCGACCTCATCAAGGCGATGAAGGGTCTGCAGCGCCGCCAGCGCGAGGTCCTCGTCCTGCGCTACTTCGCGGACATGACCGAGGCCCAGGTCGCCGAGAGCCTCGGGATCTCCCTGGGCTCGGTGAAGGCGTACGGGTCGCGGGGCATCGCCGCGCTGCGGGTGGCCATGGAGGCACCGGCATGAGCGAGCGCGCCCAAGGGGGCGATTCCGATGAACGCCATTCCCACGAACGTCACGAGCCCTTCGCCTGGCACGAGCCGACGAGGCGGGATGAGCAAGAGCACATGCAATCGCACGCTGGGAACGGAACTGTGAACCACGGCCCCGACGAGCAGGGCCCGGAGGGCCTCGACCAGGGCCCCGAGGGCCGCGAGCAGGGTTCGGGCGCCGATTCCGACGGCCTCGGGTTCGATCTCGGCGGCCTCGGCGGCCTCGGCGACGACGAGCCGGCTCTGCGCCGGATGCTGCACTCCGCCGTCGACGGCATCGAGCCGCGCACCGGCACGCTGGAGCATCTGCGCCGGGCCGTGCCCGCGCGGCGGGCCCGCAAGCGGCAGGCCGTCGTCGGCATGGCCGCCGCGGCCCTGTTCTTCGGCACCGCGATCCCGGCTCTCGTGCACGTCTCCGAGTCCGGCGGCACCGACCCCAACACGGCCATGGCCGGCCAGTCCTCGCAGGCCCAGGGCGGCACCGGGCAGGGCAAGGACAAGGGCGGCGGCAAGGGCGCCGGCAGTACGACCGTCAAGCCCGGCACGGGGCCCGGCAAGCCCGGGGAGAAGGGCAAGGGCGGCGGTGGCGGCGGCGGCGCTTCCACCGGCGGAGCCAACCCGACCTCCACCGTCGCCTCCAGCGGCGTCCCGGTGTGTACGACGGCCCAGCTGGGCTCGGCGACCGGCACCGCCGACGCCCCCGACAGCGCGGGCGTGGTCTACGGCACGTTCCGCGTCGTCAACGTCTCCTCCGCTGCCTGCTCCGTCGCAGGTGCGGGCACCATCACCCCGACCGCTGTGGGCGCGGCCGACGCGACCAAGATCAGCATCGCCCGGCATGTGGCCGGGGACGCGGCCACCAGTCTGCCCGACCCCTCGCTGGAGGTGACCGGGCTGGTCCTGCAGCCGGGCGCGGCCTACGAGGAGAAGTTCGCCTTCGTACCCTCCGAGACCTGCCCCACCAACGGCGGCGGCACCAGCACCACGGGCGGCTCGGACGCCGGCGGCCCGACAGCGGATCCGACGCCGACCCAGGACGCGAGTGCCACCGGCGGTTCGACGGACAGCGGGGCCTCGGCGGGCACCACGACCCAGCTGATGACCGAGGACGGCACGGCCGACGGCAGCGTACAGATCACCCACACCGCGCAGGGGGGCTCACCCTCGGCGACGGCGACGGTGACCGGGGAGTGCGCGGGGACGGTCATCTACACCGGGGTGCTGGCGGGGGCGTAGCAGCCGGCGCGGGTGCTCAGCTACTGGTCACCGGTGCCGGAGTCTCCTCCGGCACCAGGCCCAGCGCAGCGTCCCGCGCGGCCTCGGCCTCGCGTCGCAGCAGCCGGAACCACATGAACACCACGAAGCCGGCGAAGACGAACCACTCCCCGGTGTAGCCGAGGTTCTGGAACGCCTTCAGGTCCAGCCCGGTGCCGTCCGGCGCCGTCGCGGGCACGGCCCTCATCCCGGCGTCGGCCTTGTCGAGGGTCACCCAGGCGTCGTACAGCCGGTACGGCACCAGGTTGACCAGTGACGCCGAGCTGATCGCCGCCGTCTGCCCGGACGGCAGTCCGCCGGCCGCGCTGACCCCGTTGTCCCCGGGCGTCTCGGACGCCTGCAGCGCACCGGTGACGGTGACCTCACCGCTCGGCGGCGCGGGCGCCTTCGCCGGGTCCGCCTTGCCGGGCAGCCAGCCCCGTACCACCGGCAGCGCCTTGCCGGAGTCGGTGCGCAACAGGGTGAGGACGTAGAAGCCGTTCTTGCCGTCGAGCTGCCGATCGGGCACCAGCAGCTGTGTGCCGTAGTGCCCGCGCGCGGTGACCCGGCGACCCGAGGTGGCCTTGTCGACGGGCAGCATCGACGCCAGCGGCCGGGCGGCCTCCTGCTTGTCCGACGCGGCCTGCTCGGTCGCGCTGCGATGCTCCTGCACCCGCCCCTCGAACCGGCTCAGCTGCCAGGACCCCATGAAGACGCAGAACGGGATGGCGAGCAGCACGAAGACGTTGATGCCCCACCAGCGGGGTGTCAGCAGAAACCGGTACACGCCCTCCACGGTACGGCGCCGCCGCCGGGCGTCCGCCCGCGGGTCAGCTCTTGCTCGCCTTGAGGGAGTAGATCAGCGGGATGCGCGGGTGGTCCGCGGGGAAGCGGTGGTAGCCGCCTCGGACCTCGAAGTTCTCGAAGCGCGGGAAGAGGGAGACGTCGTGCTCGTGCAGGAACTCGATCCGCAGCCCGGTCGCGGCGAGCGCGGAGACGACGTCGCCGAGGGTGTGCTGCCACTCCACGCTGCGGTTGTGGACGGTGACGGCGTCCGGGTCGGCGTAGGTGCCGGGCTCGTCCCACACCTGGGCGCCGCGGCGGAAGTAGTCCCGCACGATCTGCGTGCCGGTCGCGTCGTCCAGGGACTCGGTGATCGGGTGGAACTCGGCGAGGTAAAGGAACCCGCCGGGGGCGACGAGGGAGGCGGCCGTCTGTGCCCAGCGGCGGATGTCGGGCAGCCAGCACAGCGCGCCGAGCCCGGTGTAGACGATGTCGTACGAGGCCTCGGGCACGGCTTCGGCGGCGTCGTACACGTCGCCGGTGACGAAGGCGGCGCGCTCCGGGCCGTGGCCGAGGTCGGCGGCGAGGGAGCGGGCGGCCTCGACGGCCGGGGCGGAGAAGTCGAGGCCGACGACGCGGGCGGCGCCCCGGTGGACCCAGGAGAGGGTGTCGGTCCCGATGTGGCACTGCAGGTGGAGGAGCGTCCTGCCGGTCACGTCGCCGACCTCGGCCGTCTCGAAGTCCCGCAGGACGTCCGGGTGGGCGCGGAAGCCGTCGAGGTCGTAGTACTCACCGGCCACGTGCACGGGAACCCGCTCGTCCCACATGGCCCGGTTGTCCTCGCGCCAGCCGTCGGGGGCGCAGTGATGGTCGGCCTGGGTGGTCATGGTCGGGAAGTTATCCACAGGCTGCGCACACCCGCCACCCAATTGTCGGCGCGGCCAGGCAGTATGGGCGCATGACTGGGGCGATGAGTGAGAGCAACGAGCCGGGCGCGCGGGACGCGGCCGGCATGCCGGACTGGGAGAAGCGCTTCCGGGCGCCGCGGGTGTCGCTGCCCGACTGGGCGGAGGACGCACCGGACCGCTCCCTGTTCGTGTCGAACGCGACGGGCACCTACGAGCTGTACGCCTGGGACCGCGCGACGGGCGGGCAGCGGCAGGTGACGAACCGGCCGAACGGCACGACGGACGGCGCGCTCTCCCCGGACGGCGCATGGATCTGGTGGTTCGACGACAAGGACGGCGACGAGTTCGGCATCTGGCGCCGCCAGCCGTTCGAGGGAGGGCAGGACGAGCCGGCCGTCCCGGGCCTCGAGCCGTCCTACCCGGCCGGGCTCGCCCTGTCCCGGGACGGGCGTACGGCGGTCGTCGGCCGCTCCACGGACGACGAGGGCACCACGATCCACCTGGCGCGCGAGGGCGAGGACCCGGTCGAGATCTACCGGCACCGCGAGTCGGCGGGCGTCGGCGACCTCTCGCACGACGGCTTCCTGATCGCCGTCGAGCACACCGAGCACGGCGACGCCATGCACGCGGCGCTGCGCGTGTTGCGCCCGGACGGCACGCCGGTCGCCGAGCTGGACGACACCAAGGGCGGCACCGAGGAGCTGGGCCTGGAGGTGCTGGGCTTCGCCCCGGTCGACGGCGACACCCGGCTGCTCATCGGCCATCAGCGCCGGGGCCGCTGGGAGCCGCTGGTGTGGGACGTGGCGACGGGCGAGGAGACCGACCTCGCCCTGGACCTGCCGGGCGACGTCGGCGCGGAGTGGTACCCGGACGGCTCCGCGCTGCTCATCGCCCACGGCTTCGAGGCCCGCAGCGAGCTGTTCCGCTACGACCTGGCGAGCCGTGAGCTGACCCGCATCCCCACCCCGCCCGGCACGGTCTCCGGTCACACGGCACGTCCCGACGGCAGCGTGGAGTACCTGTGGTCGTCGGCCGCCGAGCCGCCCGCGGTCCGCTCGACGTCCGGCGGCGTCGTCCTGGACCCTCCCGGCATGGCCTGCCCGCCGTCGGTGCCCGTGGAGGACGCGTGGGTGGAGGGCCCCGGCGGCCGCATCCACGCCCTGATCCAGCGGCCGGCCGGCGCGAGCGGCCCCTTGCCGACGGTCTTCGACCTGCACGGCGGCCCGACCTGGCACGACAGCGACTCCTTCGCCGCCGGCCCGGCCGCCTGGGTCGACCAGGGATACGCGGTGATCCGCATCAACTACCGCGGCTCCACCGGCTACGGCCGCGCCTGGACCGACGCGCTGAAGCACCGGGTCGGCCTGATCGAGCTGGAGGACGTGGCCGCGGTCCGCGACTGGGCGGTCGCCTCGGGCCTCGCCGACCCCGCCCGGCTGGTCCTCACCGGCGCCTCCTGGGGCGGCTATCTCACCCTGCTCGGCCTGGGCACCCAGCCCGAGGCGTGGACGGTGGGCATCGCGGTCGTGCCCGTCGCGGACTACGTCACCGCGTACCACGACGAGATGGAGGCCCTGAAGGCCATGGACCGCACCCTGCTGGGCGGTACCCCCGAGGAGGTCCCCGAGCGCTTCGAGGCCTCCTCCCCGCTCACGTACGTCGACGCGGTCAAGGCCCCGGTCTACATCTCGGCGGGTGTCAACGACCCCCGCTGCCCGATCCGCCAGATCGACAACTACGTCAAGCGCCTGGAGGCCAGAGGCGCGAGCCACGAGGTGTACCGCTACGACGCCGGTCACGGCTCCCTGGTGGTGGACGAGCGGATCAAGCAGGTGAGACTGGAGATGGACTTCGCGGCCCGGCACCTGGGCGCTTCCTGAGCAGTGGGACCTGGTCGCGCGTCCTGGCTCAGCGGAGCTCCGCCAGGCCCCTGCGGGTGGCGGCGACGACGACCCGGTCCCCCTTCTCCAGGACATGGTCCGGGGCCGTGTCCGCCCGCCCCTCCAGGGCCAGCACCCGCCAGGACCCGGCCCGGAAGGCGTCCCGTACGGTCCGGCCCTCCAACTGGGGATGGCCGGAGACGTCGACCGCAGCGAACAGCAGCACCCTGCGCTCCACCGCGATGGCGCCCAGCACCTGCCGCCCCAGCATCGCCCCGGCGAACGCGGGCGCGGCCAGGTGCGTGACGCTCCGGCTCCGGGTGAGGGCGTGCGGGTACGCGGCCCGCAGGGTGCGGTACACCGCGGTGGCGAAGTCGTCGTCGTACAGCCGCAGCACCACCCGCAGGTCGGGCCGTACGTTCCGGGCGTACAGCACGGCCTCCAGGTTGGTGGTGTCCGCGCTGGTCACCGCGAGCAGCGCGTACGCCCGGTGGATCTTCGCGGACTCCAGCACGCCTTCCTGGGTGACGTCCCCGAGCACCACCGGCACCCGCAGCCGCCGGGCGGTCGCGAGTCCGCGCGCCTCCGGGTCGGACTCGACGCACACGACGGGGATGTTCAGTTCGCGCAGCCGGGTCAGCACCCGGGTGCCGATCTTCCCCAGCCCGAGCAGCACCACGTGCCCGCCGAGACCGCGCGGCGGTTTGCGCAGGGCGGAGGCGGTGCGGAAGGTGCCCAGTGCCTCCAGCACGGCCGCCAGCAGCACCGGCAGCAGCAGCAACCCGACCAGTCCGGAGAGGAGTTGGAGGATCTGCCGGCCGAGCGGCGCCCCGAGGGCGGGGTCGTCGATCGCGAACAGGTCCAGCAGCGTCAGGTAGAAGGCCCGCAGCGGATGGATCCCGGTGACCACCCACAGCGCGACGGCGAGCGCGACCACGCACGCCACCATGCCCGCCAGCGACCACCGCAGCCGCCGGGAGAACAGCGAGGCGAGCGGGGGCACCCCGCCGCGGCCGGGCGCGGCCGACTCCCCGCCGCCCGCGGAGGACACCTGCTCCAGTACGACGGCCGCCCGACCGGCGCCCTGCCGTACCTCGTCGTCGTCCGGCAGCAGCCGGGGTTCCAGGTCGGCGCCGCCCTCGGGATCCGCGCCCGGCGGGGAGAGCAGGGCGAGCGTGCACAGCCCGGTGCCGGCGGCCGGCCGTTCGACGGCCCGCAGCAGCAGCCCCTCGGTCTGGACGACCTTGCTGGTGCCGGCGACCGCGGTGGCGGCCAGTGCGGGCGCGGCGGTGTCGGCGTCGGACAGCACGGTGGTGGACGCGTCGGTGCCGCCGGCGCCGTTGCCAGCGGCCAACGCGGCGGCCTGGTCGAGGAGTTCCTCGATGTGCTGGCCCAGCCGCCGGTTGTACAGCCTCAGGACGAGCCGCAGCCGCGGGTTGAGCCGACGCGCGGTCAGCGCGGCCCGGATGTTGGTCTCGTCGTCGTCGAAGACGAGGGCGAGCGCGGCGGCCCGCTCCACTCCGGCCTGGGCGAGCACGGACTCGGTGATCTCGGCGGCTTCCAGCACCCGTTCGGCGTCACCGCCGTTGCCGCCGCCGGCCGTGCCGCCGGTGCCGCCGGTGTTCGCGGCGGTCGCGGTCGGTCCCGAGCCGGCCCTCGACCCGGAGCCCGAGCCGGAGCCGGCTCCGGGTCCGTTGCCGCCGCGGCCGACCGTGGCGCTCACCACGCGGTCGAACAGCGTGGCCGAAGCGGACCGGGCCCGTCCGACCACCGGAGGCCTGGCGGTGCGCTCGTTCGGCGGTACCACAAGGGTGACCTGCTCGCCGTAGACTCCGCGCAACTCGGCGGCCAGCCGGTGCGCGAGCCCGTCGTCACCGCACACCACCATGTGCGGGGCACTGGGCCCACCTTGATACGGAACGCTCCCCACGGGGGAAAAGACTGCCCCAAGGAGAGGAGTGGTTCCAGCAACGATGTGAACACCCGGGGGACGACTCACGTACCGAAGGGGAGGGAGCGAACCAGGACAGCCGGCCGGAGGTAACCGCACGTGGCCATCACCGAAGACGCCCCGCCCGGCGCGGAGACCGGCCCCGCCGGCGAGCCGGGCGGCCCGGAGAGCCGCAGGCTCAGCTCCCCCCTCGTGCTGACGCTGACCCTGCTCCTCGCGGTGCTCGCCCAGTCCCCGATCCGCGGGCTCCTCGGCACCCCGCTGATGCAGAGCTGGATGACGGTGTTCGTCGCGGTGACGGTCCAGGCCCTGCCCTTCCTCGTCCTCGGCGTGCTGCTGTCGGCGGCGATCGCGGTGTTCGTGCCGCCGTCCTTCTTCGCCCGCGCCCTCCCGCGCCGCCCCGCCCTGGCCGTCCCGGTCGCCGGGGTCGCGGGCGCGATCCTGCCGGGCTGCGAGTGCGCCTCGGTCCCGGTGGCCGGCGCCCTGGTCCGCAGGGGCGTCACCCCGGCCGCCGCCCTCGCCTTCCTGCTCTCCGCCCCGGCGATCAACCCGATCGTGCTGACCGCCACCGCCGTCGCCTTCCCCGGCCGGCCCGAGATGGTCCTGGCCCGGTTCCTGGCGAGCCTGCTGGTGGCGTGCGCGATGGGCTGGCTGTGGCAGCGGCTGGGCCGTACCGACTGGCTGCGCCCGCCGGCCCACGACGCGCACGAGGGCGCCACCAAGGGCGAGGCGTTCTGGAGCTCCGTACGGCACGACACCGTGCACGCGGGCGGCTTCCTGGTGCTCGGGGCGATGGCCGCGGCCACGCTGAAGGCGGCGACCCCGGCGGACTGGCTGCGCACGGCGGCCGGAAACCCGGTGTTCTCGGTGCTCGCCCTGGCCGTCCTCGCCGTCCTGCTCTCCATCTGCTCGGAGGCGGACGCGTTCGTCGCGGCCTCCCTCACCCAGTTCTCCCTGACGGCCAAGCTGGTGTTCCTGGTGGTGGGCCCGATGATCGACCTCAAACTGTTCGCGATGCAGGCCGGCACCTTCGGCCGTACCTTCGCCCTCCGCTTCGCCCCCGCCACCTTCGCGCTGGCGATCGCGGGCGCGCTCGTGACCGGGACGGTGCTGCTGTGAACCGCCAGTCCCAGGCCGCCGTCATGTTCCTGCTCGGCGCCGCCCTCCTCCACGCGGGCAGCACCGACCTCTACCTCCGGTACGTCAAGCAGGGCCTGCGTCCGCTGCTGCTGGCCTCGGGCGCGGTACTGATCGCGGCGGCGCTGGCGACGGTCTGGTACGAACGCCGGCGCAACCGCCGCCGGGGGCACACCCACGAGCACCCCGAACCGAAGGTGTCCTGGCTCCTGTTGCTCCCCCTCCTCGCCCTCATCCTCGTCGCCCCGCCCGCCCTCGGCTCCTACAGCGCCCTGCGCTCCGGCACGGCCCTGCAGAAGCCGTTCTCCTACGGCAGGCTGCCCGCCGCCGACCCGGCTCCGCTCTCCGTGATCGACTACGCCTCCCGCGCGGCCTACGGCCACGGCCGCTCCCTGCGAGGCCGCACGGTCCGCGTCACCGGGTTCCTCGCCCTGGACCACTCGGGCGCGCCGTACCTGGTCCGCATGGCCCTCAACTGCTGTGCCGCGGACGCCCAGCCGGTCAAGATCGCCCTCACCGGGACACTGCCCCCGGTGCTGCGCCCGGACGCCTGGCTGGAGGTGACCGGCACGTACACGCCCAGGCTCAGGCGGGACCCCGTCAACAACGGCCCCGTTCCCTACCTGAAGGTCACCTCGGCGAAGCCGGTCCCGGTGCCGCACGATCCGTACGACGAGAGCTGGAACAACTGACGTCGGATCACGGCATTGCCGGCCGGCCCTTCGTTGCCGGACCCGGTACAAGACCGGTCGGTCCGGCGCGGCGACAATCCCGGGCATGAACAGCAGGATCGGTCAACTCGTGGTCTGCGCGCTGCTGCTGGTGTGCGCGGCGGTGGCCGCCTGGTTCGTGCCGGCCGTCACCGCGGACGAGCGGGCCTGGCGCGCGGCCCGGCCCTGCGCCGCCGCCACGCGCGGGAGCGACTGTCTGCGCACCCTTCCGGCCGTGATCGAGCGGACCGATCCGCGCTCGCCCAAGCAGGGTGGCCGCCTGTACTTCGCCGAGGGCCGTCCGACGCCCCGGCTGAGGGTGTCCTACGACGCCGCCGAGGCCTTCGAGGCCGGTGACCGGGTGCGGCTGACCGTGTGGCGGGGTCAGGTGATGAAGGTCGCCGGTGCGCGGTACGTCTGGCACGAGCATGTGGCCACCGGCGGCGGCCAGGCGGTCGTCGCGGTCCTGTGCGCGCTGGCCGCGGGCTGGCCGGGAGCCCGGCTGCTGCTGCGGGCGCGCGGGCGCCGGCGACCGAAGGACGAGGTCCAGCCGTCGGCGCTGCCGTTCCTCGTCCCGCTCCTCGGCACGGCGGTGTGGCTCCTGCCGCTGTGCTACCGGCACCCCGTGTCCCTGTTCGGCTCGACGGTCACGGTCGCCTGGTGGGCGGTGGGCGCGCTGGTCAGCGTGGTGCTGTCCGGCTGGGCGTGGCGGGCGACGCGGATCCGCACGCCCGGTGAGGCCACGGCAGCCGAACCCGCCGCGGACGGCGAGGTGTTCCTGCCCGCGCGTTTTCTGGAGCACACCGGCTACAACCCGCACGGCTTCGGTACCCACGTCGTGCTCGGCGCGGACGGGCCCGCGGTGACGCCCCACGCGGGGCCGGGACGGTTCGCGGCGAAGCGGATCCCGGTGGGGCGGCTCACCGTTCGGGGCGTGCGGCGGCCGCGGGGCGAGGAGGGCGACCTCGTCCCGCACAGCTGGCACATCGCCGAACTCGACGACGCGGGCCGCTCGGTGCGGTTGGCCGCCGCGCCGGACGACCTCGCACGCATCCTCCGCGCGCTTTCAGCGGTGCGGGTCTGAGCCGATCGCCCGGCGGCTCGGGGCGCCTACGCCTCGGCCTCCGTCGGATCGACCCGCTCCAGATCCCGCAGCCACGCCTGCGCCGTGCCGTCCGAGGGGGCCCGCCAGTCGCCGCGCGGGGAGAGGGAGCCGCCCGCCGAGACCTTCGGGCCGTTCGGCATGGCCGAGCGCTTGAACTGGGAGAAGGCGAAGAAGCGGCGGATGAAGACCTCCAGCCAGCGGCGGATCTCCGCCAGGGAGTAGGTGCCGCGCTCGGCCTCCGGGAAGCCGGGGGGCCAGGCGCCGTTGTCCCGGTCGTGCCAGGCGTGCCAGGCGAGGAAGGCGATCTTGGAGGGGCGGAAGCCGTAGCGCAGCACGTGGAAGAGGGTGAAGTCGTGCAGCGCGTACGGGCCGATCTTCGACTCGGTGGACTGCATCTCCTCACCGGGTACGAGCTCGGGGCTGATCTCCGTGTCGAGGATCGCCGTGAGGATCTTGCCGGTCTCCTCGTCGAACTGCTCGCTGCCGACGACCCAGCGGATGAGGTGCTGGATCAGTGTCTTCGGGACGCCGGAGTTGACGTTGTAGTGGCTCATCTGGTCGCCGACGCCGTACGTCGACCAGCCAAGCGCCAGCTCGGAGAGGTCGCCGGTGCCGAGCACGATGCCGCCGCGCTGGTTGGCGAGGCGGAACAGGTAGTCGGTGCGCAGGCCCGCCTGGACGTTCTCGAAGGTGACGTCGTACACCGGCTCGCCGGAGGCGAAGGGGTGGCCGATCTCCTTCAGCATCAGCCGTGCGGTCGGGGTGATGTCCAGCTCGGCCGCGGTGACGCCGAGGGCGCGCATCAGCCGGTGGGCGTTGTCCTTGGTGTGGTCGCTGGTGGCGAAGCCGGGCAAGGTGAAGGCCAGGATGTCGCTGCGCGGGCGGCCGGCGCGGTCCATCGCCCGGGCGGCGACGATCAGCGCGTGCGTGGAGTCCAGGCCGCCGGAGACGCCGATGACGACCTTGGGGCCGCCGATCGAGGCGAGGCGCTGCTGCAACCCCGCGACCTGGATGTTGTACGCCTCGTAGCAGTCGAGGGCGAGGCGGTCGGCGTCGGCGGGGACGAAGGGGAAGCGTTCGACGCGGCGGCGCAGGCCGAGGTCGGCGGTGGTCGGTGGGGCGAGCTCGAAGGAGACGGTCCTGAAGTCGGCGGAGCGTGCGGCGTGGGTGCGGCGGTTGTCGCCGAAGGTGCCCATCCGCTGCCGCTCCTGCCGCAGCAGGTCGAGGTCCACGTCGGCGACCGCGTACTGCTCGCCCAGCGGGAAGCGGTCGGTCTCGGCCAGCAGCGCCCCGTTCTCGTAGATCAGGGTCTGGCCGTCCCAGGACAGGTCGGTGGTCGACTCGCCGAGGCCGGCCGCCGCGTAGACGTAGGCGGCGAGGCAGCGCGAGGACGCCGAGCGGCACAGCAGCTTGCGGTCCTCGGCCCGGCCGACCGTGATCGGGCTGCCCGAGAGGTTGAGCAGGACGGTCGCCCCGGCGAGCGCCGCCTCCGCGCTCGGCGGCACCGGCACCCACATGTCCTCGCAGACCTCGGCGTGCAGCACGAGACCGGGCACGTCCGCCGCCGCGAAGAGCAGGTCCACGCCGAACGGCACGTCCGCGCCGCCGAGCCGGATCGTGCCGCCGCGCTCGTCGTCGCCGCCCGCGATCTGCCGGCGCTCGTAGAACTCGCGGTAGTTCGGCGGGTACGACTTCGGTACGACGCCCAGGATCCGGCCGCGGTGCACGAGCACCGCGCAGTTGAAGATCCGGTCGCGGTGGCGCAGCGGGGCGCCGACGACGAGCACCGGCAGCAGGTCCGCCGACTCGGCGACGATCGTGGCGAGCGCCGTCTCGACGTCGTCGAGCAGGGCGTCCTGCAGCAGCAGGTCGTCGATCGCGTACCCGGACAGGCCCAGCTCCGGGAACACGGCGACGGCGACGCCCTCCTCGGCGCACCGGCGTGCGTGCCGCAGGACCGCCTCGGCGTTGGCGGGCGGGTCGGCGATGACGGTGTGGCCCGTGCACGCGGCGACGCGCGCGAAGCCGTGCTGGTAGATCGACCAGAAGCTCAACGGGACCTCTTTCCGAAGCGACTTTCCCACAAGACGAAGCCTAAAGGCCGGGCCGCCCGTCCCCGCCACCTGCGGGTTTCAGCGTTCGCCGGCCCTTGCCGCCGGGCTGAAACCCGGCTGAAGCCGCTCTGAACCGCCCCGGCGGCACGCTCTGGGGCATGACGACGACGGAACAAGAACTCGCGATCGCGGCCACCGGGCTGCGCAAGGCCTACGGGGACAAGACGGTCCTCGACGGCATCGACATCCAGGTGCCCGCCGGCACGATCTTCTCCCTGCTCGGTCCGAACGGCGCGGGCAAGACCACGGCGGTCAGCATCCTGTCCACGCTGATCTCAGCCGACGGCGGCCGGGCGAGGATCGCCGGGCACGACCTCACCGCCGAGGCCCAGGCGGTCCGGGCGGCCATCGGGGTCACCGGGCAGTTCTCCGCCGTGGACGGGCTGATCACCGGCGAGGAGAACATGCTGCTGATGGCGGACCTGCACCACCTGTCCAAGCGGGAGGGACGGCAGGTCGTCGCCGGTCTGCTGGAGCGCTTCGACCTGGTCGAGGCCGCGAAGAAGCCCGCCTCCACCTACTCCGGCGGCATGAAGCGCCGCCTCGACATCGCCATGACCCTGGTCGGCGACCCGCGGATCATCTTCCTCGACGAGCCGACCACCGGCCTCGACCCGCGCTCCCGCCACACCATGTGGCAGATCATCCGGGAGCTGGTCTCCGGCGGCACGACCGTCTTCCTCACCACCCAGTACCTCGACGAGGCCGACCAGCTCGCCGACCGCATCGCGGTGCTCAACGGCGGCAAGATCGTCGCCGAGGGCAGCGCGGCCGAGCTCAAGCGGCTCGTGCCGGGCGGCCATGTGCGGCTGCGGTTCTCCGACCCGGTGACGTACGAGCGGGCGGCGACCGCGCTGCGCGAGACCACCCGCGACGACGAGGCGCTCAGCCTCCAGATCCCCAGCGACGGAAGCCAGCGCGAGCTGCGCGCCGTCCTCGACTGGCTCGACGCCGCCGGCATCGAGGCCGACGAGCTGTCCGTGCACACCCCGGACCTGGACGACGTGTTCTTCGCCCTGACCGGCAGTTCCGTACCCGCTCAGACCACCGACAAGGAGACCGTCCGATGAGCACCGCCGGCTACGCCTTCCGCGACAACCTCACCATGCTGCGGCGCAACCTCCTGCACGCGCGCCGCTACCCGTCCCTCACCCTGAACCTCCTGCTCACCCCGGTCATCCTGCTGCTGTTGTTCGTCTACGTCTTCGGCAACGTGATGAGCGCCGGCATCAACGGCGGCCACGCGGACCGGGCCGACTACGTCGCCTACCTCGTCCCCGGCATCCTCTTCCTGACCGTGGCCATGACCTCGCTCGGCACCGCGGTGTCCGTGTGCACCGACATGACCGAGGGCATCATGGCCCGGTTCCGCACCATGGCGATCTCCCGTGCCTCCGTGCTGATCGGCCATGTGATCGGCAGCGTGATCAAGACGCTGGCGGCCCTGGTGCTCGTCCTCGGCATCGGACTGGCCATCGGCTTCCGGCCGAACGCGACGCCGGTGGAGTGGATCGCGGCGGCCGGGCTGATGGCGCTGGTCAGCCTCGCGCTGACCTGGATCGCGGTCGGCATGGGCCTGGTGAGCCCCAACCCCGAGGGGGCCAGCAACATCGGGACGCCGCTGGTCATGCTGCCGTTCCTGTCCAGCGCGTTCGTACCGGTGGACGCCATGCCGGGCTGGTTCCGCTGGTTCGCCGAGTACCAGCCGTTCTCGCCCTTCATCGAGACGCTGCGCGGACTGCTGCTGGGCAGCGGGATCGGCACGAAGAACGCTGTGCTGGCCCTCGCGTGGTGCGTGGGGCTGACGGTGCTGGGCTATCTGTGGTCCAAGGCGCAGTTCGACCGCGAACCGAAGCGGTGAGTCCGGCCGGCCGGCGGGCGCGGGCCGGTGGGGCAGGCCCCCGACAGCCCGACAGCCCGACAGCCGTCAGCCCGTCAGCTCGCTCAGCGCCTCCGCCCGCAACTCCTCGCGCCCCAGGGCGGCGTACCTCGACCTCGCGTCGGTGTACGCCGCCCTGTCGGCGTGCTCGGCCGCTTCCCGGGAGCGGGTCAGGGACAGGGTGGGGAACTCCCGTACCACCGGCATCCGTTCGGCCAGCGCCACCAGCCGTACGGCGGCCGGGTCGCCCTGGGCCAGCCGGGCGTGGCCGAGCGCCAGCAACAACGTGCCGTACACCGGCAGTTCCACCGGGGCCCCGTCGCCCGGCGAGCCGTCGGCCAGGGCACCGGACAGCAGCCCGAGCAGCCGGGCGCGCAACTCCTCGGTGAGCCGGGCGACCGGGTCGGGCCGGCCGTGCAGCGCGTGCGCGGCCACGGCGGCCGACTGCAGCTGCAGCGCCCACGGGTCCACGAACGGATCGTCGGCGGCGTACAGGGCACTGATCTGCCGTACCCGCTCCGCCGCCCGGCGCCACAGTCCGAGCCCGAGCTCGGTCAGCCCGCGGGCCAGCGCTATCTCCGCCCTGGCCGGCAGCTCGGGGCTGAACGTCCCGTCCGTCTCCGGCGGCTGGTCCAGGGTGGCGCGGTCCAGCCAGTACTCGGCCTCCTCGACCTCGCCCTTGTGCAGACAGGCCAGCGCCAGCCCCCAGCGGACGCCGATCGTGTCCTGCCAGTCGCCGAACGCGTCCAGCGCGCTCAGGGCGGCGCGCAGATGGTCGTACGCCTCCGCGCCCCGCTCGGTCTGCAGGCACAGCTCGCTGACCCGGCCGTGGCTGAGCAGGTGCATGGCCGGGTTGTTCAGCGGGGCCAGCGCGTCGACCATCCGGCGGGCGCTCGCCAGCGCGCGCTCCACGTCGTGCCCCGACTCCCAGACGTAGCTGGCGACGCCCGCGGCGATGCCCGCCAGCAGCGGCTCGTCGGCCTCGCACAGCTCCTGGAGCCGGGCGAACTCCGGCGGCCGCATCTCCGGTACGGCGCACAGCACGACGGACAGGGCCCGCAGCACGGTGTCCGGCGGAGCGGGCGGCAGCCGGCGCAGGGTCACCAACTGGCGTACGGCGTGCGGGCCGTGGCCCATGAAGAGGCTCGCCGCGCACACCGCCGCCGCGCTGCGGGCCGGTTCCACGTCCTCGGGGTTCTCGGGCCGGAAGTGGGACAGGGGGCCCGCGGTGTCGACGGCCAGCGAGGCCAGCCGCGCGTAGTTGGAGCCGGTGGACCACAGGGAGGACAGCACGGCGGTGACGGCCGCAGTGGTGGGTCCGTCGGCGCGGGCCAGCGCGTGCCGCAGGGCGAGGACGAGGTTGTCCTGCTCGGCGCGGATGCGGGACCAGGCGGGCACCGGATCGTGGCTGAACAGCTGGTCGTGGTGGGCGCGGCCGAAGTCCCGGGCCCAGGTGAGGTACCGGTCGGTCACCGTCTCCTCCTCGCGGGCCTCGGCGCGCTTGGCGGAGCCGAACTCGCGCAGTGTCTCCAGCATGCGGAAGCGCACTCCGCAGGGGCTGTCGTCGACCTTGATCAGGGACTGCCCGGCCAGCTGCTCCAGGAGGGTCAGTGCGTCCGCTCTCTCGCCGAGGACGTACTCCGCCGCGTCCTCGGTGAAGCCCCCGGGGAACACGGACAGGGCGCGCAGGGCGGCCCGGCCGTCGGGTTCCAGGAGGTTCCAGCTCCAGTCGACCACGGCGCGCAGCGTGCGGTGCCGCTCGGGTGCGTCGCGGGCGCCGCCGCGCAGCAGCGCGAACCGGTCCCTGAGGCGGCTGGAGATGTCGGCCACGGAGAGCACCCGTACCCGGGCCGCGGCGAGCTCCACGGCGAGCGGCAGCCCGTCCAGGTGCCGGCAGATCTCGGCGACCGGACCCGGGGGCAGTTCCACGCCGGGCCGGGCGGCGCGGGCCCGCTGGGTGAAGAGTTCCACCGAGGTCGCCTGGGACAGCTCCGGAAGGGCGTAGACGGACTCCGAGCTCAGCCCGAGCGGGGCCCGGCTGGTGGCCAGGACCCGCAGTTTGCTCGACCGCGACACCAGCGCCTGGACGAGGGCGGCCGCACCGGCGATGACCTGCTCGCAGTTGTCCAGCACCAGCAGCACCGGCCCGGCGCCCAGCGCGCCGACGATGCCGCTCACCACGTCCGTGCCGCCGGTGAACTGCCGGCCCTCCCCGGCGCCGACCGCCGAGGCCACCTCACCGGGCACGTCGTCGTCGGCGGTGACACCGGCCAGCGGCACGAAGTGCACCACGGGCTGCTCGGCCGCCCGGCTCACCGCGTGGGAGAGCCGGGTCTTGCCCAGTCCGCCGGGACCCACGACGGTGACCACCCGGGCCTCGCGCAGCAGCCCGGTCACGGCGGCGAGGTCGGCGTCCCGGCCCAGCAGCGGGTTCGGCTCGTGCGGCACACCGTGGCGCACCGGCGCCGCGTCCGCGCTCAGCAGATCCTGGTAGACGGCCTTGAGGCCGAGGCCGGGATCGGTCCCCAGCTCGTCGCGCAGCCCGCGCCGATAGGTGTCGTACCGGGTCAGCGCGGCGGCCCGGCCGGCGGTGGCGGCCTCGCAGCGCAGCAGCTCCGCCAGCACCTCCTCGTCCTGCGACAGCTCCCGCGCCAGTTCGGCCAGGGGCGCTGCGGCCTCCTCCCGCCGCCCCAGCCGGGCGAGCGCGAGCGCCCGGGAGCGGACCAGCGAGCGGTGCGCCCTCAGCCGGCCGGCGCGCAACGCCACCACCGGGTCGTGCAGGTCCTCGCCGGCTCCGGCGCCCACGTTCCCGTCCCACAGGGCCAGCCCGGCCTCGGCCTCGGCCAGCGCGCCCTCGTGCTGCCCGGCCCGTGCGCGCTCGGCGGCCGCCGCCTCGTGCAGCAGCAGCGCGGAGCTGTCGACCTGCGTCTCGTCCAGCGTCAGCCGGTAGCCGGACGGGGTGCTCGCGACCAGGTCGGTGCCCAGCTGCGCCCGCAGCCGCGAGACGAGGATCTGCACCGCCTTGCCGGGCCGTTCGGGCAGTTCCTCCGCCCACAGCCCCTCCACGAGCCGGCCCGTGCTGCATCCGGTGCGCGGATCCTCCGCGAGCAGGGCGAGGAGCCCGCGCAGCCGGGGTGCGGTGATCTCCCGCCCACGACAGGCGACGCGGGACAGCAGTGTCAACTCGGTGGTCACCCGTGCAGGTTAGCCAGAGTCACGACAACCCCGAAGCCCGGAGCACCGCCCGCACGGTCTCGTCGTCGATGCGCCGACCCAGGCGGTGCAGGACGTCCGCACCCCGCAGCAGGGTCCCGCGTTCCAGGGAGCGGCGGACGCCGGTGTCGAGCTCGTGCCAGAGCAGGGGGTTGGCGGTGAGGACGCGGGGGTCGAGTTCCAGGCGGTGACCGTGGGCGTCCCGCAGGACCAGGTGGGAGGAGACGCCGTCGTACTGCCGCACGGAGACCAGCGCGTCCGTACGGACCACGTGCCGGCGCCAGGGCGTGCGCACCACGAGCCAGCCGGGGCCCGCGCTCACCCGCTGCGGGAGCAGCACGGCGCACACCGCGGCCGACAGGGTGACCCAGAGCAGGGCGCGCACAGGCGTGAGGCTGCCCGCGTCCCAGTCGACCAGGAGGCTCAGGGCGCAGAACAGCAGGGCACAGGTCAGCGCGAGCCGGGCGCTGCCGCGCCAGTGGCGGTCGCCGGCCGGGCCCGGCGGTCCGCTCCGTCGCATGGCGCCGACGCTAGGCGGCCGCACGGGATGCGGCAGCCGCTGCATACGGGGTCCTAGCGCCGTACGGGCGTATCTTGACGGGATCCTGACGCCGGCCGGCGCGGCCGGTCCTCAGCCGGTGTGCACGCGGGGGCGCAGCGGCCGGTTCGGTTCCGCCTCGCGCAGGACCTCGCGGGTGACCGGGGCGACCTCGCCCTGGCCGAAGAGGAAGAAGCGCAGGAAGTTGGCGAAGGGGTTGCCCTCGGTCCACTCGAAGTAGATGTGCGGGGTGCAGCCGGTCACGTCGCGGGCGTGCAGGAGGAGCGCGGCGAGGGCGTTGGGGATGGAGGAGGACTCCAGGGTCAGGACGCGGTAGCGGTTGTGCAGGACCTCGCCGCGCACGGACATGCCGGACTCGAACTCGGAGGGGTCGGTGACCGTGACCTCGACGAAGACGAAGTCCTCCGTGCCCGGGACGTCGTTGTCGGCCCGGATCTGCTCGATCTTGTCGCGGTACTCGGCCTTGTCGCGGTGCCCGGGCTTGTTCGCGATGAAGCGGATGCGGCGGTGGGACATGTCCCGGATGAATCGTTGCGCCATGTCGTCCAGCTCGACATGGGTGACGCGCAGCTCGAAGGCGCGGGCCAGCCGGGAGAGGAAGGAGACGAGCATGATGCCGACGATGAAGCAGGCACCGATCTTCACACCGTCCGGGCGTTCGATGACGTTGGCGACGGTGACGTAGAGCAGGACGGCCGAGACGACCGAGAAGCCGATGGTCCAGCCGCGCTGGCGGGCCCTGCGGGCGGCGATGGTCACCGCGATCGCCGCCGAGGACATCAGGACCAGCACGCCGGTGGCGTAGGCGCCGCCCTGCTTGTCGACGTTGGCGTCGAAGATCCAGGTCACCAGGAAGGCGACCAGCGTGAAGACCATGACCATCGGGCGCACGGCGCGGGCCCAGTGCGGGGCCATGCCGTAGCGGGGCAGATAGCGGGGCATGAGGTTGAGCAGGCCGGCCATCGCGGAGGCGCCGGCGAACCAGAGGATGGCGATGGTCGACAGGTCGTAGACCGTGCCGAAGGCGCCGCCGAGGTATGCGTGCGCCAGGTAGGCCAGCGCACGGCCGTTGGCCTTGCCGCCCGGCTTGAACTCGCCGGCCGGGATCAGCACCGTGGTGATGAAGCTGGTGGTGATCAGGAAGGCGCTCATGATCAGCGCGGCGGTGGTGAGCAGCTTCTTGGTGTCCCGGATCCGGCCGGTCGGCTTCTCCTCGGTGTCGTCCGGGTCGCCGCGCACGTGCGGCATGACGGCGACGCCGGTCTCGAAGCCGGACAGGCCGAGGGCGAGCTTGGGGAAGACCAGCAGGGACACGCCGATCATGGCGAAGACGTTGCCGTGCTGGGTGATCAGGGCGCTGGTCCAGTCGGTGACCAGGTTCTCGGCGGTCAGCACGTGCCACAGTCCGGCCACCACGACCACGGCGTTCAGGGCGAGATAGACCGCCACCAGGGCGAACGCGACACCGATCGCCTCCAGAAAGCCCTTGAGGAACACCGCGCCCAGCAGGGCCACCAGCAGCAGCGTGATCAGCATCCGCTGTCCGTGCAGCGTGCTCGTCAGATGCGGGTTCTCGATCAGGTGGGTGGAGGCGTCGGCGGCCGACAGGGTGATGGTGATCAGGAAGTCGGTGGCCGCGAAGCCCAGCAGGGTCAGAACGAACAGCTTGCCCTTCCAGAAGGACAGCAGCCGCTCCAGCATGGCGATGGAGCCCTCGCCGTGCGGGCTCTCCTCGGACACCCTGCGGTAGACGGGGAGGGCGCCGGCCAGGGTGACGGCGACGAGGACGAGGGTGGCGACCGGGGAGAGCAGTCCGGCGGCCAGGGCCGCGATGCCGGGCTGGTAGCCGAGGGTCGAGAAGTAGTCGACACCGGTCAGGCACATCACCCGGTACCAGCGCTGGCCCTTGTGCGGGGGTTCCGGCTCGGCGTGCGGTCCGGTGTAGCCGCCGGCCTTCCCCATGTCGGACAGGCCCTCCAGCATCCAGGCGCGCAGCCGGCCGGCATGCGCAGGGTGCTCGGTCGTCGCCATCGGCGTGCTCCTGAGGTGCGGCTCGGCATGGGGTTCCGGTCATCACGCGTACGGCGACACCAGCGTAGGCAGACGGTGAGGCACGGGCCCATGGGTCGCTTCGCCGGGGGCGTCAAGCTTGCGTTAAGACGGGCGGGGCGAGCGCTGGCCGGACGTCAAGGTCGGAGGCTTTCGCTTGCGCGGGGGGCGATTGCGCCGTATGGGGGAGCCGACGCCCGTCAGGCGCTGAGACGAGGGCTTCCCGCCGGGCTGCCGACGGCGTAGTGGACGTACTCGCGGACCAGGCGGAAGCCGCGTGCCAGGCAAGGAGGCGGCTGGGGCGGTTGTGGAGGGAACAGTTCCAGCCGGGGGTGTGACCGCGGCGGGTGATGTCCGCGCACAGGGCGGTGACGCAGGCGAGGGCGAGGTGGTGGCGTCTGCGGTCGGGGACGGTGTAGACGGCGACGTCCTCGTAGCCGGTGCCGCGGAAGTAGGTGTAGGCCACCGCCTGGACGCGGCCGGTGCGGCCCAGCGCGGCCCAGGCGTGCCCGGAGGCGGCGAGGCCGTGCGGGCCGCCCCAGCCGGCCGAGAGCCAGGACGCGTCCGGACCGAGGGCGCGCACCGCATCGGCGTCCGCCGGTTCCAGGCGCCGTACGGTTACCGCGTGCGGGACGGTGGCGGGCTGGGGCATGGTCTGGAGCGTCCAGATCATGCGCTCCCAGGGCGTGAGCCGGTCGTAGGCGGCGTCGAGGGCGGGCAGGAAACGGGCCGGGGCCTCGACCCGGTTGCCGGTCAGCGGGGCCAGGACATCCGGCGTGAGGTCCTCCGCGCTGCCGCGCAGCACGACGTGGCCGGCGCAGGAGACGGCGACCACGCGCGGCTGGACGGGCCGGTCGGCCCACCACCGGCCGACGCCCGTGGCCAGCACGTGTTCGCCGATCGTGGCGGGGCCGGGCAGGTGTGTGGGGAACCAGCCGGCGAGCACCCGACGGTCCGGCGGCGAGATCTCGATCATCACATGCCTCGGGGAAGCGGGGACGGGATACCGGATACGGGGCGGGCGACCGGAGTGTGTTGCCCCTGTCGCCCGCCCCGGTCGTCGTCAGCTCTGGCCGGCCTTGCTGCCGTGGTTGGCCTTCTTCTTGCGGCGGTCCTTCTTCTTGCGGGAGCGCTTTGACATCTGCGTCAACTCCTGTCCGGGTGTGGGTTCTTCAAGCGGTGCGGCCGACCAGCAGATCCGCGAGCTTGTTGAGGCGCCTGATCGTGCGGTCCTCGGTCGCGGCCGGGGCCGGGTCGACCCGCTGGTCACGGTCGTAATAGGCGCCGTTGGGGTCGGCCCACTGGATCGACCCGGTGCGGTGCAGGGAGGACGAGACGTTGACGACCCGGCCGCCCGGGTCGCTGGTGAGCGCCGGCTCCAGCAGGTAGGTCAGCAGGTAGTGGGCGAGGAAGTTGACCTGGAAGGCGATCTCGTTGCCGTCGGCGGTCACGGTGTGCCGCTCCGGAGCCGCCATGCCCGCGTTGTTGACGAGGACGTCCAGGTGCGGGTGCTCGGCCACCAGCTTGTGCACAAAGGTCTCGACCTCGTCCAGGCGCGCGAAGTCGGCCGCATAGGTGCACAGTTGCCCGCCGTCGACGCCGGCCGTGGCGACCAGGTGGTCTGCGGCGGCCCGCGCCTCCTCGGCGGTACGGCCGTGCAGCAGCACGGTGGCGCCGCGCTCGGCGAGCTGCCGGGCGGTCTCGAGGCCGATGCCGGAGGTGGCGCCGGTGACCAGGACGGTGCGGCCGGACAAGGGGAAGGGTGTGGAGTTGGACATGATCCGATCCGGGTGCGGGCACGCCGGTGCGGCCCGGTGAGGGCGGTGGGCGTGCGGTGGTGAAGGGAGGGCGAGGGGCGCCGGAGCCGATCACGACGCCCCTCGGGTCACGGAAAGCGGCGTCGGCGGGACGCGGCGCCGGCGGGACGCGGCGCCGGCGGGACGCCCTGCCGCGCCGACGCGGGCGTTTCCGGGTCAGCGCGGCTCGCGACGCGACGGCCGAGCGGTACTCGGCGGCCGGTCGAGCAGGAGCCAGGCGCTGTTCACATCGTTCATGGAAGCCGTTCGCCTCGGGCCGGGCAAGCCGAAGTGCCGTTCCCTGACAGGGCCCTGACGTCGGCCGGTCCGCTTGACGCCGGCCGTCCACACCCGGCGTCAACGTCCCGTCAAACCGGGCTGAGGACCCGTCAGGGAGCCGTCAAGGCCGGCCACGTGTGGCCGGATCCGGTCGCAGACTGATCGGCAACGGGGGACGGGCGACCGTCCGTGGCGTGACGTTGGGGGGACCGTGACTCTCACGGCCGGAACGGCTCAGGGTCCTGGGACCGAGGGGGCCGCCGCAGCGCCACGACAAGCGGAGGAAGCCCCCTCCGGGGGCAGCCCCGGACCGGGACGACGAGGGAGTTCACGGACGGCCGGACCGGGTCCGGGGCTGCGCCCGAAGCGCCGGGCCGTGGCCGCGCGGGCCGCTCTGCGCCGCCGATTCCGGGCCACCGTGCCCGCACGGCTGCGCCTTCTGCGCGCGGCCACGGTTCTGCTCACCACCGCCCTCGCCGTGCTGGTGCTGCTGGCAGGGCTGGCCGCTCGCGGCACCTGGAGCAGCGTCGCCGATCGCGACGCGCCCCGCACCACCAGCGCCGCCGACCTCGACCTGGCCCTGAACGACATGGACGCCCAGGCCGCCAACATCCTGCTGTCGAACGGCGACGCGGGAAAGGGGCGTCTGCAGACGCCGTACACGAAGGCCGTCGGCTTCTACGGCGACGCCCGGCGCGAGATCGGGCACGACCTGCGTGCGCTAGCCGTCGCCGCGCAGGGCAGCCGGGCCGACGAGAAGACCGTGGAGTCGATGACCGACGACTTCGCCGAGTACCAGGAGCTGATCGGGCGCGCCCTGGAGAACGACGGCCACCGCGGCGGCAGGCCGGCCGCCCTCGCCGACTACCGCCGCGCCACCGATCTGCTGCGCACCAGGCTCCTGCCCGCCGCCGGCACCTTGGTGTCCTCCAACGACACCGCCTTCGACGCCGAGTACTCCTCCGCCCGCTCCACCCTCTCCGCACAGCTCGCCGCCGTGCTCGCCTTGGGCGTGCTGCTGTCGGCCGTGCTCGGCGTCCTGCAGTGGTACCTCGCGCGCCACTTCCGGCGCGTCCTCAACCCCGGGGTGCTGGCCGCCACCGTCTGCACACTGCTCGCGGTGATCCTCGGCTCCCAGATGCTGTCCGCGTCCGCCGATCACCTGCGCGTGGCCCGGCGCGACGCCTTCGACTCCGTCGTCGCCCTCTCCCGCGCCCGCGCCGTCGCCTACGACGCCAACGCCGACGAGAGCCGCTACCTGCTCGACCCGCAGCGCCGCACCCGGTACGAGGAATCGTTCCTGGCGAAGTCCCAGCAGCTGTACGGCCTCAGGGGCGCGACCCTGCCGACGTACGACACCCGACTGACCACCACCTGGCGGGCGTACCGGACCGACCACCACGACCTGCGTTTCACCGGCGAGTTCCGCCGCGAGCTGGACAACATCACCTTCCCCGGGGAGCGGGCCGCGGCGGAGCGGACGGTGGACGCGTACGCCGTCTACCAGCGCGACGACCGCAGGATCCGGGCCCTGCTGGCGTCCGGCGAGGAGCAGGAGGCGGTCGAGTTCTGCATGGGCTGGGCGCCGGGCACCTCCAACGCCCACTTCGGGGCCTGGATGGCCGCGCTGGACAAGGTGGCGGACATCAACCGCGCCCACTTCACGTCGTCCGTGCGGGACGGCCGAGCGACGGTGAACGACCTGCTCCCGTGGGCGGACGGCCTGCTGACGGCGGCCGCCCTGCTGACGCTGCTGGGCCTGCGCCCGAGGCTGGCGGAGTTCGAGTGAGGTACGGAGCCACGAAAGCGCCGGGACGGCCGTCGAGGCCCCTCACGCGTCGGACAGGCGGGCCTCCTCCAGGTCCAACGCCCGCTGCAACCGCCGCCGCGTGGTGTCACTGATCGCGTGCGCGTCGTACAGCCGCTGGAGTTCACCGGTCTCGACGGCGATCAGATCGCGCCGCAGCTGGCGGTAGACCCGGTCGGCGGACTCGGTGGCGACGCCGCCGTTGCCCTGGGCGAGGCGGTCGCGGGCGTCGTCGAGGCGGGCGGTCAGGCCGCGGCGGAGCCGGTCCAGGACGACCTCGGGCACGACCTCCAGTTCGGCGAGCTCCTCCAGGCGGGCGAGGCCGGCGTGGGCGAGGTGGGAGCGGGCCTCGGCCTCCTCGCGCGCGGTGTGGGCGGGCTCCAGGGCGATGCCGGAGGCGCGGACGACCGGGGCGAGGGTGAATCCCTGGACGACGAGGGTGACGACCACGACGGACGTGGTCAAAACCAGGACGAGCGGGCGGTCGGCGAGCGGGCTGCCGTTCTTCGCGACCTCGGGTATGGACAGCGCGGCGGCGAGCGGCATCACGCCGCGTGTCCCCGCCCAGGTCAGCACCATCGGGATGCGCCAGTTCAGACGGCCGATCCCGCCCTTGCGCTGCACGACCGCCGACAGCGGCGCCAGCCACAGCAGACGTACGGCGACGAGGGTGACGGCGACGGCGAGGGCGTACAGCGGCCAGGCACGGTCGCCGTCCGCCAGATCCCGCACCTCGCCGGGGAGAGCCAGTCCTATCAGGCTGAAGACGACGCTCTCCAGGAGGAACACGACCGTGCCGTACACCGCGTGCAGCTGGAGCCGGATGCGGGCGTTGGTCAGGCGGTCGCCCCGGCCGCCCAGCACCACCCCGGCGACCACGCAGGACGTCACTCCGGAGGTGTGCGCGACCTCGGCCAGCAGGTAGGCGGCGTACGGGGTGACCAGGGCGATCACCGTCTCCAGGACCGGGTCCTCGGTGCGGCGCCGGATCAGGGTGACCACTCCGGCCACCGCCGTCCCGATCACCGTGCCGCCGCCCGCGAGCAGAAAGAACTGGCCGCTCGCCGCGCCCCAGCTCGCCGCGGCCGAGGCGATGGCGATGCCCGCCGCCACCCGGACCAGCACCAGGGAGGTCGCGTCGTTGAAGAGGCTCTCCGCCTGGACGAGGACCTGGACCCGGGGCGGCAGGGCCAGCCGGCGGCCGAGCGCCGTCACCGCCACCGGGTCGGTGCTGGCCAGCACTGCGCCCAGGACGAACGCCATCTCCCAGGACAGGGGGGTGACCAGGGCGGCCACGGCCGCTACGGCCGCCGCGGAGGCCAGCACCAGGCCGATGGCGAGGATGCCGACCGGCTTCCACACCGCCCGCAGCTCCCGCCAGGGCATGTCCTCGGCGCTCGCGTACAGCAGGGGCGGCAGCACGACGAGACCGATGATCTCGGGGCTGATCTCGATCCGCGGGGTGCCCGGGAGCAGGGCCACCGCGAGACCGGCGACCACGAGCAGGGAGGGAGCGGGGATGCGCCAGCGGCGCGCGAAGGTGGCGACCACCGTGGCGAGGACCACGAGAGCGAGAACCGTACCGACGCTGCGCATGCCGTCCCCCTGGGATTGCGGAAGCCGCTCCGGCTCCCGGCCGACCAGACTTCCCGGCACACCTGCCCTCACCCTATCGGGCCAGGTCACGTCAAGACAGTGTCAAGGTCCACGGAGCCGACGCCAAGGAACCGCTAACACGCGCCCCGGCCGCCCCTTCGAAGCGGCTTCCTTGGGAGAGGAAACCCTCCCGCCTGGGGGAGTTGGATCGGTGAGCGGAGCGCGTCGGCGGCGATGAGTGACGTACGGCCCGGACGACTGAAGGTCTATCTCGGTGCGGCACCGGGGGTCGGCAAGACCTACCGGATGCTCGACGAGGGGCGGCGCCGTGCCGCGCGCGGCGCGGACGTGGTGGTGGGGTTCGCGGAGTGCCATGGCCGCCCGCGCACGGAGGCGATGCTCGACGGCCTGCAGACCGTCCCCCGGGCGCCCTGCGCCTACCGGGGCGGGCGGTTCCAGGAAATGGACCTGGCCGCGGTGCTCGCCCGGCGCCCGCAGGTGGCGATCGTCGACGAGTTCGCGCACAGCAACGTCCCCGGGGACGGCCGCAACCCCAAGCGCTGGCAGGACATCGAGGCCCTGCTCGACGCCGGGATCGACGTGATCACCGCGCTGAACATCCAGCACCTGGAATCCCTCAACGACGTGGTCGAGAAGATCACCGGCGTGCCGCAGCACGAGACGGTGCCGGACGAGGTCGTACGGCGGGCCTGGCAGATCGAGCTGGTGGACATGCCGCCCGAGGGGCTGCGGCGGCGCATGGCGCACGGGAACATCTACGCTCCCGAGAAGATCGACGCCGCCCTCGCCAACTACTTCCGGCCCGGCAACCTCACGGCCCTGCGGCAGCTGGCGCTGCTGTGGGTGGCCGACCGGGTCGACGAGGCGCTACAGGAGTACCGCTCGCAGCACGGGATCGGGCGGGTGTGGGAGACCCGGGAGCGGGTCGTCGTGGCCCTGACCGGCGGCCCGGAGGGCGATACGCTGGTACGGCGGGCCGCCCGCATCGCCGACCGGTCCGCCGGCGGCGATCTGCTCGCCGTGCACGTGGCCCGCAGCGACGGTCTCGCGGCCGGGGTCTCGCACGCCTCGCTGACCCGCCAGCGCCGGCTGGTGGAGGACCTCGGCGGCAGCTACCACTCGGTCGTCGGCGACGACGTGGCGACCGCCCTGGTGGAGTTCGCGCGCGCCGAGAACGCCACCCAGCTGGTGCTGGGGACCAGCCGGCGCGGGCGGCTGGCGCGGTTCCTGACCGGGCCCGGCACGGGGGAGACCGTGACCGAGCTGTCCGGCGACATCGACGTGCACCGGGTCACCCATGAGCGGGCCGGGCGCGGCACCCTGCTCCCGTCCCGGCGCCGCACACTGTCCACGGCCCGGCTGATCGCGGGCCCGGTGGCCGGACTGGTACTGCCGGTCCTGCTCACCGTCGTCCTCGCCCAGCTGCGGGGCACGCTGAACCTGACCAGCGAGGCCCTGCTGTTCCTGCTCGCCGTGGTGGGCGTGGCCTGCATAGGCGGGGTCGCCTCCGCGGTGGTCGCGTCCGTGACGGCGTCCCTGCTGCTCAACTACTGGTTCATCCCGCCCATCGGCGCCTTCACGCTGAACGATCCCAACGCCCTGCTCGCGCTGGCGGTGTTCGCGGTCGTCGCGGCCACGGTCGCCGGCGTCGTCGACCGGTCACTGCGGCTGTCGCGCCGCTCCGCCAGGGCCACGGCCGAGGCGGAGACCATGTCGTCCCTGGCCGGCAGCATCGTGCGCGGCGAGGCGACCATCCCGGCCCTGCTGGAGCGGACCCGCGAGACCTTCGGCATGGAGTCGGCGGACCTGGTGGACGAGCCGCCCGACGCGGAGGCCGGGGTGACGGCCGTGCCCGCCGGCCCCGGCGCCTGGCTCGCGCTGCGCGGCCGTACCCTCTCCTCCTCCGAGCGGCGGGTGCTGGCCGCGTTCGCCGCGCACGCGGGTTCCGCGGTGGAGCGGGCCCGGCTGGCCGAGGCGGCGGCCGAGGTGGAGCCGGTGAAGGCCGCCGACCGGCTGCGGACGGCGCTGCTGCGGGCCGTCGGTCACGACCTGCGCACGCCGCTCGCCGCCGGATGGGCCGCCGTCACCTCGCTGCGCAGCCGGGACGTCGCCTTCTCCGCCGAGGACCGCGACGAACTCCTCGCCACCGCCGACGAGTCCATGGCCAAGCTCAACCGCCTGGTGGAGAACCTCCTCGACCTCAGCCGTCTGGAGGCCGGCGCCCTCACCCTGAACCTGCGGGCGACCTCCCTGGAGGAGGTGCTGCCCCTGGCGCTGGCGGACGTTCCGGAGGCCGAGGTGGCCGACGTGGAGGACATTCCGGCCGTGCTGGCCGACCCGCCGCTGCTGGAGCGGGTGATCGCCAACCTGGTCGGCAACGCGGCCCGGCACACCCCGCCCGGCAGGAGGGTGCTGGTGACCGCCAGTGCCCTGGCCGGCCGGGTGGAGCTGCGGGTGGTGGACCGGGGGCCCGGGCTGCCCGCCGAGGGCCGGGAGCGGATGTTCGAGCCGTTCCAGCGGCTGGGCGACACCGACAACACCACGGGCCTCGGTCTCGGCCTCGCCCTCGCGCGCGGCCTGACCGAGGCGATGAACGGCACCCTGAGCCCCGAGGACACCCCCGGTGGCGGGCTGACCATGGTCGTCTCGCTGCCGTTCGCCGTACGGGGCATCGGTGCCGAGGCGGCCGAACAGACGACTTCTTCCTGACTCGGCCGTACGAGACCTTCGACATCACGGCCTCCGAGGACATCGAGACGGCGGTACTGCTGCCGGCCGTCGGCGTGTTGGTGTCCCGACTGGCCGCTCGCGTCCACCGGTAAGGGGTCGTGGCGGTCACCGACGCGTCCCATCTCGCCCGCATCCACCGCACGGCCGACCTGGCGGAGGCGGCCACCTCGGCGGACATCGTGGTCGACCACGTCCGCGCCGAGCCGACCGAGCTGCTCGGCCTGCGCGCCTGCCGCTTCGAGCGGCCCGGGCGCCGTACCCCCGCTGCGGGCCCGTCTGGTCGCGGTGACCCTGGCCGACCGGACGGGAGCCGCCCTGGACACCTCCGGGCCGGTCGCCTGACGCCTCCCGCGCTCGCTCCGGACCGATCGCCGCCCCACCCGCCGATGCGGCTCCGACGGCGATCCCCGTCAAGATCGCGTCAAGCCGGGCCGGTTGGGCGCGAAGATGCCGCAAGGACCAGCCGGACGCGGCGGGGAACGGACGGAATCTGGGTGCACCCGTCCATGAAGAAGGAGTACGCGCCCATGTCCGTCCTGACCACCGAGCCGGATGCCGTCCCCGCCGGCGAGGAGCCGCCCGATACCGGCGAACGCCACCGGCTGACCGCCGTCACGGGGCTCGCGGCACTCTCCCTGGACGCGATGGCGTCCGTGGCCTACGGCCCGGAGGCGATCGTCCTCGTGCTGGCCGCCGCGGGCGCGCACGGGCTCGGCTTCACGCTGCCGGTCACGCTGGCCATCGCGGCGCTGCTGGCGGTGCTGGTGGCCTCCTACCGGCAGGTGATCGCGGCCTTCCCGGACGGCGGCGGCTCGTACGCCGTGGCGAAGACGCACCTGGGGGCGCGGACCAGCCTGGTGGCGGCCGCCTCGCTGGTGCTGGACTACGTGCTGAACGTCGCCGTCGCCGTCACGGCGGGCGTGGCGGCCCTGACCTCCGCCTTCCCCTCCCTGTACGCCGACCGGCTGTGGCTGTGCCTGGCGGTGCTCGCGCTGATCACGGGCGTCAATCTGCGCGGGATCGTGGAGACGGCGAAGGCGTTCATCGTGCCGACGGTGGTGTTCGTCGGCTCGATCTTCGTCCTCATCGCCGTCGGCCTGTTCCGCTCGCACCCCGTGAGCACGGTGACCGCCGCCGGACACGCCTCGGTTCTCGCGGGCAACGCCTCCACCGTGGGGGCGCTGCTCCTGCTCAAGGCTTTCGCTTCAGGGTGTTCCGCCCTGACCGGCGTCGAGGCCATCGCCAACGCCGTCCCCTCCTTCCGCGTCCCGCGGGTCCGCCGGGCCCAGCGCGCGGAGGTCGCCCTCGGCGCCGTGCTCGGGCTGATGCTGATCGGCCTGTCGGTGCTGATCGGGCGCTTCCACCTCCAGCCGGTGGCGGGCGTCACGGTCCTCGCCCAGCTCGCGGACGCCTCGCTCGGCCACAACTGGGCCTTCTACGTCATCCAGTTCGCGACGACGATCCTGCTGGCACTGTCCGCGAACACCTCCTTCGGCGGGCTCCCGGTGCTGCTGAAGCTGCTCGCCCGCGACAACTACGCGCCGCACGTCTTCGCCCTGAAGGCGGACCGGCAGGTGCACCGGCACGGCGTCCTGGCGCTCGCCGTGGTCTCGGCCGGCCTGCTGGTCTTCTCCGGCGGCGACACCGACACCCTGGTGCCGATGTTCGCCATCGGTGTCTTCGTCGGCTTCACGATCGCCCAGGTGGGCATGGTCCGGCACTGGCGGCTCGAAAGGGGTTCCGGCCGGCGCGGGAAGGCGCTGCTCAACGGTTTCGGTGCGCTCCTCACCGGTGTCGCGACCGTCGTCGTCACGGCGAGCAAGTTCACCGACGGCGCCTGGCTGATCGTCATCGCGCTGCCCCTGCTGGTGCTGGGCTTCACCACCGTGCACCGCGCCTACGGCCGGATCGGCGAGCGGCTCGGGATCGGCCGCATACCTCGGGCCCCGTACCGCGAGCGTTCGCTGGTGGTCGTCCCCGTGGCCGGCCTGTCCCGGCTGACGTCGGAGGCTCTGACCGCGGCCACCTCCCTCGGCGACGAGGTCCGTGCGGTGACGGTCTGCCATCCGGACCCCGAGGACCGGGCCCAGCTGCACGCCCTGGAGCGGGCCTGGGCGCAGTGGGACCCCGGTGTGCCACTGGTGCTGCTGTCCTGTGCGCGGCGCAGCCTGGGCCGTCCGATCGCCGCGTACGTCCGTGAGGTGGCCGCAGCCGAGCCCGGCACCCGGGTCACCGTGCTGATCCCGGAGGCGGAGCCGGAGCGGCTGTGGCAGCGGCTGCTGCAGAACCAGCGGGGCGCGGTCGTCGCGCATGCCGTGCGGCGGGAGACGGACGCGGTGATCTGCCGGCTGCGGTTCCGGCTGTGAGCCTGGTCACCGACCGTCGCGGGGGGCTACCCACCGGTACCGATCAGGGGTCGTAAGAGACCCGTCAAAGCCGTGAGCGCTGCCGTAAGAGGGTCGTCAACGGGTGGCCGGATACGGCCGGACAGGCGCTTTCCTCGTACACGTCCGTTTCAACCGAACCTCACTCCAGGAGTTCGCGATGGCCGATCTGGCCTTCGTCGTCACCGTGCTCGCGGGTTTCGCGCTGGTGGCCCTTGTCGCCAAGGGGGTGACGAAGCTGTGACCGCCGAAAACGTCGTCGGTCTGGTCGTGGCCGTCGCCCTGCTGGGCTATCTCGTCCTCGCCCTGATCTTCCCGGAGAGGTTCTGAGACACGACATGGGTCCCGTACTCGCCGGCGTGCTTCAGCTGCTCGCCCTGATAGGCGCGCTGGCGCTCGTCTACGTTCCCGTCGGCAACTACATGGCCAGGGTCTACTCCTCCACCAAGCACCTGCGGGTGGAGAAGTGGGTCTACAAGGCCATCGGTGCCAACCCCGACGCCGAGATGACCTGGCCCGCGTATCTGCGCGGTGTGCTGGCCTTCTCCGCCGTCAGCGTCCTCTTCCTCTACCTGCTGCAGCGGCTGCAGGGCGTGCTGCCCGGCTCGCTGCACTTCTCCGCGGTCGACCCGGCGCAGTCGTTCAACACGGCCGTGTCCTTCGTGACCAACACCAACTGGCAGTCGTACTACGGCGAGCAGACCATGGGTCACGTCGTGCAGACCGCCGGTCTGGCCGTGCAGAACTTCGTCTCGGCGGCCGTCGGTATCGCCGTCGCGGTGGCGCTCGTGCGTGGTTTCGCCCGCTCGCGCACCGGTGAGCTGGGCAACTTCTGGTCGGACCTGGTGCGCGGCACGCTGCGCATCCTGGTGCCCGGTGCGGCGATCGCCGCGGTGATCCTGGTCGCCTGCGGTGCCATCCAGAACTTCTCCGGCATCCACGAGGTCGGTCAGTTCATGGGCGGCTCGCAGCAGTGGAACGGCGGCGCGGTCGCCTCCCAGGAGGCCATCAAGGAGCTGGGCACCAACGGTGGCGGTTACTTCAACGCCAACTCCGCCCACCCCTTCGAGAACCCGACCCCGTTCACCAACCTCTTCGAGATCTTCCTGCTCCTGGTGATCCCGTTCGCCCTCACCCGCACGTTCGGTGTGATGGTCGGCAACGTGAAGCAGGGTTACGCGATCCTCGCCACGATGTTCACCATCTGGCTGGGCTTCGTCGCCCTGATGATGTGGACCGAGTTCGCCCACCACGGCCCGGCGCTCCAGGCCGCTGGCGGCGCGATGGAGGGCAAGGAGGTCCGCTTCGGCATCGGCGGCTCCTCGATCTTCGCGGTGTCGACCACGCTCACCTCGACCGGTGCGGTGGACTCCTTCCACTCCTCCTTCACCGGCCTCGGCGGCGGCATCACCATGCTGAGCATGATGCTGGGCGAGATCACGCCCGGCGGTACCGGCTCCGGCCTCTACGGCATCCTGATCATGGCGGTCATCGCGGTGTTCATCGCCGGTCTGATGGTCGGCCGTACGCCCGAGTACCTGGGCAAGAAGATCGGCGGGCGCGAGATGAAGCTCGCCGCGGCCTACATCCTGATCACCCCCGCCCTGGTGCTGGTGTTCACGGCCGCCTCCATGGCCCTGCCGACCCCGCCGCACTCGATGCTCAACTCCGGCGCGCACGGGTTCTCCGAGGTGCTGTACGCGTTCACCTCGGCGGCGAACAACAACGGCTCGGCCTTCGCCGGTCTGAACGCGAACACCGACTGGTACAACACCATGACCGGGCTCGCGATGCTGCTCGGGCGCTTCCTGCCGATGGTGTTCGTGCTGGCGCTGGCCGGCTCGCTCGCCGAGCAGAAGCCGGTGCCGGCGACCGCGGGCACCCTGCGCACCGAGAAGCCGCTGTTCACCGGCCTGCTGGTGGGCGCGATCCTGATCATCACCGGTCTGACCTACTTCCCGGCCCTGGCGCTGGGTCCGCTGGCCGAGGGGCTGGCGTCATGACGACCCGAACGGAAAACCACGAGGACGCGATGTCCACTCCCACCCTTGCGCCCCACCAGGACGCACCCACCGGGCACAAGCCCGCCGAGGGCCGTGTCGGAGCGGGCCTCTTCGAACCCAAGGCGCTGGTCAAGTCCCTGCCGGACGCCCTCCGCAAGCTCGACCCGCGGGTGATGGTCAAGTCCCCCGTGATGTTCGTGGTGTGGATCGGCTCCGTCCTGACCACGGTCTTCTCCTTCAAGGACCCGACCGATTGGTTCGGCTGGACCATCAGCGCCTGGCTGTGGCTGACCGTGGTCTTCGCCAACCTGGCGGAGGCGGTCGCCGAGGGCCGCGGCAAGGCGCAGGCCGACACCCTGCGCAAGGCCAAGACCGACACCGTCGCCCGCCGGCTGCTGAAGGACGGCGCCGAGGAGCAGGTCCCCGGCACCGCGCTGACCATCGGCGACCTGGTGGTCTGCGAGGCCGGTGACGTCATCCCCGGTGACGGCGATGTCGTCGAGGGTGTCGCCTCGGTGGACGAGTCGGCGATCACCGGCGAGTCCGCCCCGGTCATCCGGGAGTCCGGCGGTGACCGCAGCGCCGTCACGGGCGGTACGAAGGTCCTGTCCGACCGGATCGTCATCAAGATCACGACGAAGCCCGGCGAGACCTTCATCGACCGGATGATCAACCTGGTCGAGGGCGCGGCACGGCAGAAGACGCCCAACGAGATCGCGCTGAACATCCTGCTCGCCTCGCTGACCATCGTCTTCCTGCTCGCGGTGGCCACCCTGCCGCCGTTCGCGGACTACGCGGGCACGCACCTGACCATGGTCGTGCTGGTCGCCCTGCTGGTCTGTCTGATCCCGACCACGATCGGCGCCCTGCTCTCCGCGATCGGCATCGCGGGCATGGACCGCCTGGTGCAGCGCAATGTGCTCGCCATGTCCGGCCGCGCGGTCGAGGCCGCCGGTGACGTCTCCACGCTGCTGCTGGACAAGACCGGCACCATCACCCTCGGCAACCGCCAGGCCGCCGAGTTCGTGCCGGTCAAGGGCACCACCGAGGCGGAGGTCGCGGACGCGGCCCAGCTGTCCTCGCTGGCCGACGAGACGCCCGAGGGCCGCTCGATCGTCGTCCTGGCGAAGGAGAAGTACGGGCTGCGCGAGCGGCACCAGGGCGAGCTGGCCGGCGCGGAGTGGATCGAGTTCACCGCCCAGACCCGTATGTCGGGTGTGGACGTCGACGGCCGGAAGATCCGCAAGGGCGCCACCGCCTCGGTCATCGCCTGGGTCGAGGAGCGGGGCGGCACGGTCGCCGAGGACGCGGACGGCATGGCCGACCGCATCTCCGAGGCCGGTGGCACCCCGCTGCTGGTCGCCGTCCACGACGACAGGGGCGCCCGTGTGCTGGGTGTCATCCACCTGAAGGACGTCGTCAAGGAGGGCATGCGGGAGCGGTTCGAGGAGCTGCGCCGCATGGGCATCAAGACGGTCATGATCACGGGTGACAACCCGCTGACCGCGAAGGCGATCGCCGAGGAGGCGGGCGTCGACGACTTCCTCGCGGAGGCCACTCCCGAGGACAAGATGGCCCTCATCAAGCGGGAGCAGGCCGGCGGCAAGCTGGTCGCGATGACCGGTGACGGCACCAACGACGCCCCGGCCCTCGCGCAGGCGGACGTCGGCGTGGCGATGAACACCGGCACGTCGGCCGCCAAGGAGGCCGGCAACATGGTCGACCTCGACTCCAACCCGACCAAGCTGATCGAGATCGTCGAGATCGGCAAGCAGCTGCTGATCACGCGCGGTGCGCTGACCACCTTCTCCATCGCCAACGACGTCGCGAAGTACTTCGCGATCATCCCGGCGCTGTTCGCGGCGGTCTACCCGGGCCTGGACAAGCTGAACATCATGCAGCTGTCCTCGCCCGACTCCGCGATCCTGTCGGCCGTCGTCTTCAACGCGCTGATCATCATCGCGCTGGTGCCGCTGTCCCTGAAGGGCGTGCAGTACAAGCCGGTCAGCGCCGACAGGATGCTCCGCCGCAACCTCGGGATCTACGGCATCGGCGGACTGATCGCGCCCTTCATCGGCATCAAGATCATCGACATGCTCATCTCCCTCATCCCCGGAATCGGCTGATCGCCATGAACAACTCCGTAACGAACACCGTCCGGTTGCTCGGGGCGGGCCTCAGAGCCCTCCTCGTGCTGACCCTGGTGACCGGCGTCATCTACCCGCTGGTCGTCACCGGCATCGCGCAGGGGCTGTTCGGCGACAAGGCGAACGGCTCCGAGATCAAGGCGGACGGCAAGGTGGTCGGCTCGTCCCTGATCGGGCAGTCGTACAACCAGCCGCTGAAGAAGGGCCAGACCAGCCCGGACCCGGACCTGAAGTGGTTCCAGGGCCGCCCCGCCAACGGGCTCGGCAGCAACAGCGTCAACACCCGATACAAGCTGCTGCTGTCGGGGGCCACCAACCTCTCCGCCGACAGCGGCGCGGTGAACGGCACGTGCCCGGCCAAGCCCGAGGACGGCACGCTCTGCGCCCAGGTGCTCGCCGCCAAGGCCGCGGTCGTCAAGGACAACTCCGTCCCCGGCTACACCGTGAAGTCGTCCGACGTCCCCGCCGACGCCGTCACCTCCTCCGGCTCCGGCCTGGACCCGGCCATCTCCCCCGAGTACGCCGAACTCCAGGTGCACCGGGTCGCCGAGAAGAACGGGCTGCCCGTCGCCTCCGTGGAGAAGCTGGTGAAGGACCACACCCAGGGCCGCACCCTCGGCTTCATCGGCGAGCCCCAGGTGAACGTCCTCGAACTCAACATCGCGCTCAAGGACCTCGCGGCGAAGAAGTGACGGCCTTACGCGATTCGCGACGGGAGCCGGCACCTCGGGGTGCCGGCTCCCGCAGGCATGACAGGAAGGGCACACACCCATGACCAGGGTGCTCGTGGTGGAGGACGACCCGCAGCTGGTACGGGCCCTCGTCATCAACTTGCAGGCACGTCACTACGGCGTGGACGCCGCCCCCGACGGGGCCACGGCCCTTCGGCTCGCCGCCGCGCGCCAGCCCGACGTGGTGCTGCTGGACCTCGGTCTGCCCGACATGGACGGCGTCGACGTCATCAAGGGCGTACGCGGCTGGAGCCGGGTGCCGATCCTGGTCCTGTCCGCCCGGCAGGCGTCCGACGAGAAAGTGGCCGCGCTCGACGCCGGCGCCGACGACTACATCACCAAGCCGTTCAGCATGGACGAACTCCTGGCCCGGCTGCGCGCCGCCGTCCGCCGCACCGAGGAGACGCCGCTGGTCCCCGAGACGACCCTGGTCGAGACGGAGCACTTCACCCTGGACCTGCTCGCCAAGAAGGCCGTACGGGACGGGCGGGACGTACGGCTCACCCCGACCGAGTGGCACCTGCTGGAGATCCTGGTCACCAACCCGGGACGGCTGATCACCCAGAAACAGCTGCTCCAGGAGGTCTGGGGCGTCTCGCAGAGCAACAAGACCAACTACCTGCGCGTCTACATGGCCCAGCTGCGCCGCAAGTTGGAGACCGACCCCTCCCACCCCCGCTATCTGATCACCGAGCCCGGCATGGGCTACCGCTTCGAGGGATGACATGGCACGCGGAAAGCTCCGGATCTACCTCGGCGCGGCACCCGGCGTCGGCAAGACCTACGCGATGCTGTCGGAGGGACACCGGCGCGTCGAGCGGGGCACCGACTGCGTCGTGGCCTTTGTCGAACACCACGACCGGCCGCGCACCGAGGTGATGCTGCACGGCCTGGAGCAGGTGCCGCGCAAGGAACTCGAATACCGGGGCAGCACGTTCACGGAGATGGACGTGGACGCGGTCCTCGCGCGCCGCCCTCAGGTCGCCCTCGTCGACGAACTCCCCCACACCAACATCCCCGGCTCCCGGAACACCAAGCGCTGGCAGGACATCGAGGAACTGCTGGCGGCCGGCATCGATGTGGTCTCGACCGTCAACATCCAGCACCTGGAGTCGCTGGGCGACGTCGTGGAGTCGATCACCGGGGTGCGGCAGCAGGAGACCGTGCCCGACGAGGTGGTACGGCGGGCCGACCAGATCGAGCTGGTCGACATGTCCCCGGAGGCGCTGCGCCGCCGGATGGCGCACGGCAACATCTACAAGCCGGACAAGGTCGACGCGGCCCTGTCCAACTACTTCCGCCCCGGAAACCTCACCGCCCTGCGCGAGCTGGCGCTGCTGTGGGTGGCGGACCGGGTCGACGAGTACCTGAACGCCTACCGGCGCGAGCACCGGGTGTCGGCGATCTGGGGCTCCCGCGAGCGGATCGTCGTCGGGCTGACCGGCGGCCCGGAGGGCCGCACCCTGATACGGCGTGCCGCACGCCTGGCGGAGAAGGGCGCCGGCGGCGAGGTGCTGGCCGTCTACATCTCCCGCAGCGACGGTCTCACCGCCGCCTCCCCGAAGGAACTCGCCGTCCAGCGCACCCTGGTGGAGGATCTGGGCGGCACCTTCCACCACGTGGTCGGCGACGACGTACCGGCCTCCCTGCTCGACTTCGCGCGGGGTGTGAACGCCACCCAGATCGTGCTGGGCGTCTCCCGCCGCCGGAGCTGGCAGTACGTCTTCGGGCCGGGCGTCGGCGCCACGGTCGCCCGCGAGTCCGGTCCCGACCTCGACGTCCACCTCATCACGCACGACGAGGCGGGCAAGGGGCGCGGACTGCCGGTGGCGCGCGGCGCCCGCCTCGGCCGCTCCCGGGTCGTCTGGGGCTGGGCCGTGGGAGTCATCGGCCCGGCCCTCCTGACCTGGCTGCTCACCAGTGCCACTCCGGACGTCGGCCTCGCCAACGACATGCTGCTGTACCTCACCCTGACGGTCGCGGCGGCCCTGCTCGGCGGGCTCTTCCCGGCGCTGGCCTCCGCGGTCGTGGGCTCCCTGCTGCTCAACTGGTACTTCACCCCGCCCGTCCACACGCTCACGATCGCCGACCCGAAGAACATCGTCGCCATCGCGATCTTCGTCGGCGTCGCCGTGTCGGTGGCATCGGTGGTGGACCTCGCAGCCCGGCGCACCCATCAAGCCGCCCGGCTGCGCGCCGAGTCCGAGATCCTGTCCTTCCTCGCGGGCAACGTCCTGCGCGGCGAGACCACCCTGGAGGCGCTGCTGGAACGGGTCCGCGAGACCTTCGGCATGGAGTCGGTGGCCCTGCTGGAACGGACCGGCGAGACCGCTCCCTGGACCTGCGCCGGCAGCGTGGGACCCCGGCCGGCCGGGATCCCGGAGGACGCCGACGTCGACGTACCGGTCGGCGACCACATGGCGCTGTCCCTGCGCGGCCGGGTGCTGCCGGCCGCCGACCGCCGGGTGCTGGCCGCGTTCGCCGCGCAGGCCGCCGTGGTCCTGGACCGGCAGCGGCTGCAGAGCGAGGCCGGCCGGGCGAAGGAACTGGCGGAGGGCAACCGCATAAGGACCGCGCTGCTCGCCGCCGTCAGCCACGACCTGCGCACCCCGCTCGCCGGCATCAAGGCCGCGGTGACCTCGCTCAGGTCGGACGACGTCGCATGGTCCGAGCAGGACCGGGCGGACCTGCTCCAGGCCATCGAGGAGGGCGCCGACCGCCTCGACCATCTCGTGGGCAACCTGCTCGACATGTCCCGCCTGCAGACCGGCACGGTCACGCCCATCATCCGCGAGACCGACCTCGACGAGGTGGTGCCCATGGCGCTCGGCGGGGTGCCCGAGGACAGCGTGGACCTGGACATCCCCGAGACGCTGCCCATGGTCCACGTGGACCGGGGGCTGCTGGAGCGGGCCGTCGCGAACGTCGTCGAGAACGCCGTCAAGTACAGCCCGGCCGGGGAGCGGGTCCTGGTCTCCGCGAGCGCCCTCGCCGACCGCGTCGAACTGCGGGTCGTGGACCGCGGGCCGGGAGTCCCGGACGAGGCCAAGGACCGCATCTTCGAACCCTTCCAGCGGTACGGGGACGCCCCGCGGGGGGTCGGGGTCGGGCTCGGCCTCGCCGTCGCCCGCGGGTTCGCCGAGGCGGTGGGCGGCATGCTGCGTGCCGAGGACACGCCGGGGGGCGGGCTGACCATGGTGCTCGCCGTGCCCACGGCGCCGGATCGCCTGCCGGTGGCCACGCCCTGACATCGGGTTCGGGGGATTGCCGCGTTCGTTCGGCGCCCTCAGACCTCCGGCGGTACCGAGCGCAACTCCCGCTCCAGATCGTCCGTGTTCAGCCGCAGCCGCCAGACGTTCCGGCGGTGTACCGACGCCAGGTCCGCCTGCAGCGGTGACGGGGGGACCGCGAGGACGGGGCACGTGGCGTGGGCGAGGCAGTGGCGGCTGACCGACGGCCACAGGGCGCGATGCAGACGGCCGCGCCGGCCGGCGCCGATCACGAGCAGGTCGTCGGCCCGGCCGGCGGTCCGCACCAGCGCCGGTCCGGGTGCGCCCCGTACGACGAGCGCCTGGCCCGGCAGCCCGGTGTCCGTGCCGCCGAACGCCTCGCGCAGGGCCTTGATCAGCCGCTCGCGCGCCAGCCGCTCCCACTCCTCGGCCATGTGGGCCGAGGACGGGAACCTGCGGGAGACGACGTCCCCCTCCGGCGGCTCCCACGCCAGCACCGGCCAGAGTTCGGCTCCCCGGCTCCTTGCCTCGTACGCGGCCCGGCCCAGGGCGGTGGCTCCGCCCAGCGAGCCGCTGACTCCCACCACGACCCGGGCGGCCGAAGGCGGGCGGTTCTCGGACATCGGCTCCTCCTTGGGAAATCCCCTCCATCACACCTCGCCCCCGCGGCCCTCGAACAGGGCGTACGCCTGTTCATGACGCCGTTCTGACGACCGCTCCGATGCCCTCCCACCAGCGGCGTCAGCGTGCCGTCAAGGCCGGCCGGATCGCCGTCAGCGTCACGTCAGGGCCCTTCCCGTATCGCCGCCGACCGGGCATACCGTCGACACCGAGCCCCGGTCCGCCTCCCCGCTTCCGGGGCCTCCCAGAACCTCGCCCACCACCTTCCGGGAGGCACCCCATGGCAGAACTCCGCTACGACGAAGACCCCGAGCCCTCCGATCCGTTCCCGGCCGGACCCCTGTACGTCCCGGTCCGGCCGGGGCCCTTCGGATACGCGGCCCGGATCTTCCGGACGCCGCTCGGCGACCGTACGGCCGTCGGCTTCACCTCCGCGCACCGCCTGGCCGCCACCCTCGGCGCCGGCCAGGCGTGGATCCGTCTCGCCGAGCCCGCCCTGCGCGCCCTGACCGCGCCGCTGGGTGTCACCGTCCTCACGGTGGACCCCCAGTTCACCGCGCCCGCTCCCGGCCCGGTGTCCGTCCCCGCGCCCGTTTTCGCAGCCTGAGAGGGGAGGACGACGATGACCACGGTCCACGAACCCGCCACCGCCGCCGACCTGTTGGTGTGGCCCGCGTCCGCCGCCGAGCCGGCCCCCGGCGGCCTGTCCGTGGGCGGCGTACCGCTCGCCGAGGTCGCCGACCGCTTCGGCACCCCCGTCTACGTCCTGGACGAGGCCGAGGTCCGCGACCGCTGCCGTACCTACCGGGACGCCTTCCCGGACGCCGAAGTGCTGTACGCGGCCAAGGCGTTCCTGTGCCGGGCCATGGCCCACTGGATGGACGAGGAGGGCCTCGGCCTGGACGTCTGCTCCGCCGGTGAGCTCGAACTCGCCGTCACCACCGGCTTCCCGCCTGAGCGGATCGTGCTGCACGGCAACGCCAAGTCCCCGCGCGACCTGGACACCGCCCTGCGGCTCGGCGTGGGCCGGATCGTCATCGACAGCCCCGCCGAGATCGCGCGGCTCGCCGCCGCCGTCGGGCCGGACGGCCACCAGAAGGTCATGGTCCGGGTCGTCCCCGGGGTCAGCGCGGGCGGTCACGAGAAGATCCGCACCGGCACCGACGACCAGAAGTTCGGCCTGTCCATCTCCGACGGCCACGCCCAGCACGCCATCGCCCGCATACTCGACCAGCCGCAACTCGAACTCACCGGCCTGCACTGCCACTTGGGCTCACAGATCGTCGGTGTCAAGCCGTACCTCGTCGCCGTACGGCGGATGGTCGGGCTGATGGCCCGCCTGCACGAGCAGCACGGCCTGGTCCTGCCGGAACTCGACCTCGGCGGCGGCCACGGCATCGCCTACCGCCCCGGCGAGGCGGCGCTGGACCTGACGGCACTGGCCCGCAAGGTGCGCGCGGAACTCGCCGGCTCCTGCGCGGCGGCCGGGCTCCCCGTACCGCGCCTGATCATCGAGCCGGGACGGGCGATCGCGGGCCCGGCCGGGATCGCCGTGTACCGCGTCCTGTCCGTGAAGCACACGGGCGACCACGTCTTCGTGGCGGTCGACGGCGGCATGAGCGACAACCCGCGCCCGGCCCTGTACGGCGTCCGGTACGCGCCCCGCCTGATCGGCCGGCCCAGCACGGCGGACCGCTCCCGGGTCACCGTGGTGGGCCGGCACTGCGAGGCCGGTGACGTCCTGGCCGCCGACGCGGAACTGCCCGCCGACACCCGTCCCGGGGACCTGCTAGCCGTACCGGTGGCCGGTGCCTATCACCTGTCCATGGCCTCCGGCTACAACCTGGTCGGCCGCCCGCCCGTGGTCGCCGTACGCGACGGCCACGCCCGCCTCCTGGTCCGCCGCGAGTCCCTGGAGGACCTCCGCAGCCGCGACGTGGGCCTGTAACCCGGCCTGCTACGTTCGCCGGTGTGGTGAACCTGCGCAGAACCGGGGCGGAGGCCGCGCCGGCTTCGGCCCGGCGGATGTGGCCGCTGTACGCGGCCGGGTTCACCACGGCCTTCGGGGCGCACGGCATCGCCGCCAACCTCGGCGGTCACACCCGGGGCGCGGTCACCTCCGTGCTGGTGCTGGGCGGGCTGCTCGCCCTGTACGACGGCGCCGAGGTGATCCTCAAGCCGGTGTTCGGCACCCTCGCCGACCGGATCGGCGCCCGCCCGGTGCTGCTCGGCGGACTCGTGGCCTTCGCCGCTGCGTCCGCGCTGTACGTCGTCGCGGACGACCCCGGCTGGCTCTGGGCCGCCCGGCTCGGGCAGGGAGCCGCGGCCTCCGCCTTCTCTCCGTCCGCCTCCGCACTGGTCGCCCGGCTCAATCCGGCGGCGAAACACGGGCGGGCCTTCGGCGGCTACGGCTTCTACAAGTCCCTCGGCTACACCCTCGGTCCGCTCCTCGGCGGTGTCCTGGTGTGGGCGGGGGGCCTGCGGCTGCTGTTCGCCGTCCTGGCGGTGCTGGGCGCGGCGGTCGCCGGCTGGGCCGCGCTCGCCGTGCCCGTCGTACCCCCGCTGCCGAAGGCCCGGCAGACCGTGCTGGACCTGGCCCGCCGGCTCGCCGACCCGGCCTTCCTCGCCCCGACGTCCGCGCTCGCGGCGGCGACCGCCGCGCTGTCGGTCGGGGTCGGTTTCCTTCCGGTCTCCGGCCGCGCCGCCGGGCTGGGCACGGTCGCGACCGGCGCGGCGGTGTCGCTGCTCGCGGGCTGTGCGGCCGTGGTCCAGCCGCGCGCGGGGCGGGCCCTGGACGACGGGCGGCTCACCACTCGCTCCGGTCTGGCGGCAGGGCTGCTGGTCACCGCCGTGGGCCTGGCCTGCGCCATGCTGCCGGGCCTGCCCGGCATCCTCACCGCAGCCGCCCTCATCGGCATCGGCACGGGTCTCGTCACCCCGCTCGGCTTCGCCGCGCTGGCCGCGTCGACGCCGCCAGAACGGCTGGGGCAGACCATGGGGGCGGCGGAACTCGGGCGTGAACTGGGGGACGCGGGCGGGCCGTTGCTGGTGGCGGCGGTCGCTTCCGGCGCCTCGCTGAACCATGGCTTCGGCGCGCTGGGGGTTCTCGTGGGTTTGGGGGTCCTGGTGGCGTTCCTCCATCGGGGCTGAGGACGGGCACCACCTGCCGGCGAGGCCTCGGCGCGTGGGCGCCGAGGCCTCGCGGCCGTCAGCCGACGTGCAGGGTGAGGGACGCGGTGTGCAGCTTGCCGCCGGTCTGGAACTGGAGGAACATCCGCCAGTTTCCGGACTGGGCGAACTCGGCGTGGAAGCCCAGCGTCGGCCCGCCGTGGTCGCCGTCGACCTCGGTCTCCGGGTGGAAGTGGGCGAAGGCGAGGTCACCCTGGTGGAATGCGGTCAGGTGGGCGTAGGTGTCGAGGTACGGCTGGAGGTCGGTGACCGGCTTGCCGTCCTTGGTGACGGTGGCGGTCAGCTGGTGCGCCATGCCCGCCATCGGATCGCCCTTCACCGACACGGTGTAGCCGTCGACGGTGGCGGTGCCGGACGCCTTCGGCAGGGGCGCGGCCATCGCCATGCCGGACACCTTCACGGTGCGGCTGAGCACGAAGCCCTTGCCCTTGCCGGCGCCGCTGTCCGGGGTGAAGGAGGCGTACAGCCGCCAGGTGCCCGGCTGCAGCGCGGCCAGCGGCACGGTCCAGGTGCCGTCCTGGGCCATGGTGGGGTGCAGGTGCTGGAAGCCGGTGAGGTCGGAGCGGACGGCGTAGAAGTGCATCCGCTTGGTCTGGTCGACGGCGAAGCCGGTGACCGGCTTGCCGTCCGGGCCGGTGATGGCGAAGCGGTACGCGGTCGCCTCGCCGGCGGGGACGGTGGCGGCCGTGGAGGCCATCTTGTAGCCGTCCTTGGCGGCGGCCAGGCCGTTGCCGGCGGACACGGGCTCCATGCCGGGCATGGACGCCATGTCGTCGCCCGGGGCCGAGGCCGAGGCGGACGGTGTGGCGCTGTGGTCCATGTCGGACATGCCGGAGCCGTGGCCGGAGCCCGAGCCGGAGCCGCAGGCGGCGAGGGCCAGGGTGAGGGCCGCGGTGGCGGCGGCCGCCGCGAGGGCGCGACGGGAGGTGCGAAGACGCTGGGACATGGCTGTGTCTTTCCAGGTGGGCGCCGTGTGGCGGCGCGGCTGAACGTGGGGGAGCCGTGCGGGACCGCGGCGACGAGCCGGATCCCGGAGGTCTCGTCACGTCCGCGCGACGCACACCTGGAGCAGGAGTCGGCGCCCGCCGGCCGGTGGACCCCGGCGCCGGGTGCCGTCGGAACCCGGCCGGGCCCACGGCAGCAGGACGGCGGCCGGGAACACGAGCCCGGCCGCGGCGAGCGGAGGCGCCGGGATCCCGGACCGGGGCGTCGTGGCCAGACACAACGCGCCCCGCATGGCCTCGTCCGCGCGGGGGGTGGCCTTGGCGGCCGCGGTCGCGGCCGCCGGATGGCCGGAGGAGTGCGCGGCCGGTATCGCGGGTGCCGAGCGCATCTCGTCCGCGTGTGCGGTGACCTTGCCGCCCGTCGCCTCGACGTGGTCGGCGGGGTGCGCGGCCATCGGCGCGGCTGCCGAGCTCATGACGGCGGCGTCGGTGGCCGGCATGGCCCCGTGGCAGCCGTCGGCGGCCGCTGCCGGGCCGCCGTGCATCAGGAACAGCCCGAGCAGAACGGCGACCAGAACGGAGGCCCGCACCGACTGACGGATGCGGGCCCCGGCCGGGCCGGCGGCGGGCTGCGCGAGAATCACGGCTCCACCTTACGGGGACGTACGAGCGGGCACGCGGGCAGCGGGCCGAACGGGGGAGGACGGGCCGGAGCGGAGGCTCGGCGGTGTTCAGTGGCCGTGCCCGGCGTGGCTCGAGGGCACCGGGGTGGCCGTTCCGGCGGCTTCCGGCCGCTGCGATGGCCCGGCGGCCCGGACGGTGAACGCGGCGGTGTGGACCTCGCCGCCGTGCTTGAAGTCGAGGAACAGCCGGTAGGTGCCCGCGCTGGGCGCCGTGGCGGTGAACGGGATGTCCGGCCCCGCCTCGGTCGTGCCGTCGCCCGCCTCGCCGCCCGGGTGTACGTGGAGATACGCCAGGTCGCCCGCGCGCAGGGCCACCAGATGCCCGTAGGCGCCGAGGTAGGGCTGGAGGTCGCGCACCGGCCTGCCGTTCCTGCGCACGGTCAGCGTCAGCTCGCTGCCCTTGGCGGGTTCCAGACGGCCGCGGAGGGTCACCTCGTACCCGTCGACCTCCGCCGTGGTGCCGGGGGCGGGGAGCGCGGCGGGCTCGTACGACCCCGACGCGGTGAGGTCGGCGCCGAGGGTGAGCCCTTCGCCGCCGCGCGGCGTGAAGTCGGCGAAGACCCGGTAGGCACCTGACTTGGGCAGCGTGACGGGTGCCGACCAGGTGCCATCGGCGGCGCGGGTCGGGTGCAGATGCCAGTAGAGGGACAGGTCGCGCGAGGCGATGATCAGATGCAGTTCCTTGGTGTGCTCCCGCTGGTAGGCGGTGAGCGGGCGTCCGGTCGCGTCCTGTACGACCGTGAACCGCAGGTCGGTCGCCCTGCCCGCCGCGACGGCCGGGGTCTTCAGGGCCAGGGTGTAGCCCCGCTCGGACATCTGGAGTCCTCCGGGGAGCGCCATGGACGCGTGGCCTGCGCCGTGGTGTCCGCCGTGACCGGCCCCGTCGTGCCCGTCGTGCGTCTCGTGTGCCGCGCGCTTTGGCTCGGGTGAGATCTCGCCGACGCCGCTGCCCACGCCGTAGGCGGTGCCGAAGGTGGCGGCGAGCGCGGCGGCGAAGACGGTGATCTTCAGTCCGGTGTTCATGGCCCCTCCTCGTCCGTTGGCCGCCCCGGGTGGGCGGCTCGATGCACTTCAAGATACCCCTGGGGGGTATCAAGTCAAGCCGTGGATTCCCTTGCGTCGAATACGGGTGGGGGGTATACATGGGCCACTGCCGGATACCCCCACCCGGTATCCGGCCAGGTGTCCGAGACCGATGTCGAGACCGATACCGACACGAGGAGAAACCCATGTCCGGCTGCTGCACGCCCGAGGGAACCTGCCACACCGCCGCCCAGACCAGGACCGTCTACAAGGTGGACGGCGTCGGCAGCGCCCATTGCCAGGGCGTCGTCACCAAGGCCGTGGGCGCGTTGGACGACGTCGTCGCCGTGGAGGTCGAGATCGGCACGGGGTTCGTCACCGTGACCACCGCCGCCGCTCCCGACGAGGCGTTCGACGCGCTGCTCGCCGTGACCGTGGACGAGGCCGGCTACGACTACGCCGGCCGCGTCGACGCCTGACCGGCCGCGCACCGGGCGGGGTCCGTCACCGGAAACCGGTCCCCGCCCTCGCCCTCGCCCCCGCCCTTCGAACCCACACCCGCCGCGTCCATGAGCTGCGAGGAGCAGAGAATGACCACCACCACACCCGGTGCCGCCGAGGTCGAACTCGCGATCGGCGGCATGACCTGCGCCTCCTGCGCCGCCCGCATCGAGAAGAAGCTCAACCGCATGGACGGCGTCGAGGCCACCGTCAACTACGCCACCGAGAAGGCCAAGGTCACCTTCCGCGAGGACATAGCGGTCGCCGACCTGATCGCCACCGTCGAGGCCACCGGCTACACCGCGCGCGAGCCCGAACCCGTCCGCAGCGAGCCGGAGCCGGGCGGCGGCCCCGCGGCGCAGGAGGCCGACGAACTGCGGCCGCTGCGGCAGCGGCTGACCACCGCGGTGGTGCTCGCCGTGCCGGTGATCGCGATGGCGATGGTCCCGGCGCTGCAGTTCGAGTACTGGCAGTGGCTGTCGCTGACGCTGGCGGCGCCGGTGGTGGCGTATGCCGCCTGGCCCTTCCACCGGGCCGCCTGGACCAATGCCCGGCACGGCGCCGCGACCATGGACACGCTGATCTCGGTCGGCACCTCGGCCGCGTTCCTGTGGTCGCTGTGGGCCCTGTTCTTCGGCACGGCCGGCATGCCCGGCATGCGGCACCCCTTCGAGCTGACCATCGCCCGCAGTGACGGCGCCGGGAACATCTACCTGGAGGCCGCGGCCGGCGTGACCGCGTTCATCCTGGCCGGCCGGTACTTCGAGGCCCGCTCCAAGCGCAAGGCGGGCGCGGCGCTCAGGGCCCTGCTGGAGCTGGGCGCCAAGGAGGTCACGGTACTGCGCGGTGGGAGCGAAGTGCTCGTGCCCGTGGCCGAGTTGAAGACCGGCGACCGCTTCCTCGTCCGCCCCGGGGAGAAGATCGCCACCGACGGTACGGTCGTCGAGGGCTCGTCCGCCGTGGACGCCTCGATGCTCACCGGAGAGTCCGTGCCCGTCGAGGTGGGTGTCGGGGACGCCGTCACCGGGGCCACCCTGAACGCGGGCGGACGGCTGGTCGTGGAGGCCACCCGGGTCGGCGCCGACACCCAACTCGCGCGGATGGCCCGGCTGGTGGAGGAAGCGCAGAACGGCAAGGCGGCGGCCCAGCGGCTCGCCGACCGGATCTCCGGCGTCTTCGTCCCCGTCGTCATCGGCCTGGCCCTCGCCACCCTCGGCTTCTGGCTCGGCAACGGGGCGGGCCTGACCGCGGCCTTCACCGCCGCCGTCGCCGTACTGATCATCGCCTGCCCCTGCGCCCTGGGCCTGGCCACGCCGACCGCGCTGATGGTCGGCACCGGGCGCGGGGCCCAGCTCGGCATCCTCATCAAGGGTCCCGAGGTGCTGGAGAGCACCCGCAAGGTCGACACCATCGTCCTGGACAAGACCGGCACCGTCACCACCGGCCGGATGACCCTGCTGGCCGTGCACACGGCGGACGGCACGGCCGAGACCGACGTCCTGCGCCTGGCGGGCGCCCTGGAGCACTCCTCCGAGCACCCCGTCGCCCAGGCCGTCGCCGCCGGTGCCGCCGCCCGCGTCGGCACCCTGCCCACCCCGGAGGACTTCGCCAACGTCCCCGGCCTCGGCGTGCAGGGCATCGTCGACGGACACGCCGTCCTGGTCGGCCGCGAGCAACTGCTCGCGGACTGGGCCATGACCCTGCCGGAGCGCCTCCGGCGCGCCAGGGCGGAGGCCGAGGCGGCCGGCCGTACGGCCGTCACGGTGGCCTGGGACGGCGAGGCCCGCGCGGTCCTGGAGATCGCGGACGCGGTGAAGGAGACCAGCCCCGAGGCGATCCGCCGCCTGCGCGCCCTGGGCCTGACCCCGATCCTCCTCACCGGCGACAACCAGGCCGTCGCCGAGGCGGTGGCCGCCGAGGTGGGCATCGACCCCGAGCACGTGATCGCCGAGGTCCTGCCGCAGGACAAAGTGGACATGGTCAAGCGCCTTCAGGGCGAGGGCCGTTCGGTGGCCATGGTCGGCGACGGCGTCAACGACGCGGCCGCACTGGCCCAGGCCGACCTGGGCCTGGCCATGGGCACCGGCACCGACGCCGCGATCGAGGCCGGCGATCTGACCCTGGTCCGCGGCGACCTGCGGGTCGCGGCCGACGCCATCCGGCTCGCCCGCAAGACCCTCGGCACCATCCGCTCCAACCTCTTCTGGGCCTTCGCCTACAACATCGCCGCCCTCCCGCTCGCCGCGGCCGGCCTCCTCAACCCGATGATCGCGGGCGCGGCCATGGCCTTCTCCTCGGTCTTCGTCGTCGGCAACAGCCTGCGCCTGCGCCGCTTCCGCGCGACCGGTCAGTGAGCGATCGGCCGGGCGGGCCCCACGCACCCGCGGCAGATGCATACCGCCCGGCCAGGAATGTCGTGAGGCGCCGGCTCACACACAAAAGGGCCCCGGACCGACCGGTCCGGGGCCCTTCGCGCTGCCGACGGTGTTACGGCGTCCGGGTCTTCCAGATGCCGCGGCCGTGCGTGGCCACGTACACCTGGCTGCCGTCCGGGCTCGGCGAGAGGTAGACCGCCGGCGCGGTGGGCAGGTTCGTGCCCAGGCGCGCCCAGTGGCCCGCCGAGGTGCTGGTGAACACGCCCAGGTCGGTGGCGACCACCAGGGTGCCGCTCTTGGTGATCAGCGCCGCGTTGGCCGGGGCGTCCGGGAAGGAGTCCGAGGCGGCGGGGTCACCGCTGACGTCCGTCCAGGTCGTGCCGCCGTCGGTGGTCTTCCAGACGTGGCCGTAGCCGGCGCCGGGGCCCTCGTTCCAGTGCCGCGAGAAGCCGTTGACCACCGCGTAGACCGTCTTGCCGGAGGCGTCGGACGGGTCGATGGCCAGACCGGAGACGTAGCGGTTGGGGAAGGCGGCGGGCAGGCTCACCTGGTGCCAGCTGCCGCCGTAGTTGGTGGCGATGCCCCGCCCGAAGGTGCCGTCGACCTTCGAGCAGGGTCCGCACCAGGCCGCCCACGTCACGTGGCCGCGGCTGGCGACCGCCGAGGCGGAGTGGCCGGCGCCCAGGTCGTACAGCTTGGTCCAGTCGGCGCCGGAGGTGCTCTTCCAGGTCTTGGTGTTGCCCCAGACGTACTGGCCGCCCGCGACCCACAGGCCGTTCGGGTCGGTCTCGTCCGCGCTGAACGGGGCGATGAAGCGGGCTCCCGGGTCGCCGGGCGCGATGTCCGTGATCACGTCCTCGGCGCCGTCGTCGCTCGCGGTGTAGCCGCAGTTGTTCGTGATCTGCAGCGCCAGGTCGACGTACTCGCCGACGGTCTGGCAGCCGTTGTCCGGGTTGACCAGCTGGTCGCCGCCGTCACCGCCGAACGGGGAGACCATCTCGCCGTTCGGGTTGAGCTGCTGCCCCTGGTAGGTGGCGCCCTTGGGGGCGAGCAGCGAGACGCCGTTGTCCTGCAGGCCGCCCCAGACGGCGTCCCCGCTGCCGTCGGTCATCTTCCCCGCGCGCACCGAGTAGTACTGCAGGTCGCGCAGGGTGCCGGACTCGTTGAGGTTGCGCCAGCCGGCGGTGGTCTGCGTGGTCGGACGGGCGTAGGCGCCGCCGTCGTTGCCGACGAACACCTCCGGCGTGCTGCCCTTCCACTGCGAGAAGGCGAGGGCGTGCTGGTCGGAGTGCATCACGTCGCCGTCGCAGGAGTTCTCCGCCGGGTCGTACGAGTAGCACTTCATGCCGAAGTTCCAGTACCGGCCGACCGCCTTCCAGGTGGCGCCGCCGTCGCGGGACTCGAACATCTCCTCGAGGCCCAGGTAGACGTGGTTCGGGTCCTTCGGGTCGACCGCGATGACCTGGTCGTACCAGGCCTGGGAGCCGGGCTGGTAGCCGCTGCCGATCTCGTTGACCTTCATCGCGGAACCGCTCGCCGACAGCGACGAGGAGTTCGCGATCTGCTTGAACGAGCCGCCGGCGTTGCCGCTCTGGCTGACGTACACGCCCGCGAGGACCGAGTACACCCCGGAACCGGACGTCTTGTTGAGGAGCTTGGGGGACTCCATCGAGACGTACAGCCTGCTGCCGTCGGCCGAGTACGCGAAGGCGGCGTTGCCGATCTCGGCGGGATTGATCGCGCCGGTCGGGTTGGCGCGCTTCCAGGTGGTGCCGGCGTCCTCGGAGTAGTAGAAGCCGTTGTAGGCGGCGCCGCTGCGCCAGGCCACGTTGGCCAGCAGCTTCTTGCCGTCGCTGCCGGGCTGTACGGCGATGTCGTTGGCGATGTCGGCGTAGTGGCTGTCCACCCCGCAGCCCACGCCGCTGATGCCGATGCCCGCGCAGGGGGCGAGGACCTTGGACCAGGCGGCGTCCTGCCCGGCCGGCAGCGGGCGCCGGAAGACGCCGTGCGAGGAGGCCGCGAAGACGTACCCGGCGGCCTTGTCGAAGGTGAGGGTGTGGATGGAGCTGGAGTCCAGCTCGGTGCCGCCCACCTTGTCGCTCTCGCTGAAGGAGCCGGTGACCGGGTCCGCGAGCCGGTAGACGCCGCTGCCCAGGTAGTTGTCGGAGGCGGTGGTCGCCTCGCCGGTGGCCAGCCACAGCGAGCCGTCGGGCGCGACCGCGAGGGCGCCCACGGACAGGGCGGGCAGCCGGTCGGCGATCGGCGTCCAGGTTTTCCCGTCGTCGGTGGACCGGAACACACCGCCGCCCGCGGCACCCGCGTACACGACCCCCTGGTGCGTCGGATCGGTGGCCAGGGCGGCGATACGGCCGGCCGAATGCCCCGCGCCGCCACCGGAGTTGGAGGCGGACTGGTCGCGGTAGTGCAGGGCGTCCTCGTTGTACGGCGAGGTGGTGACCTCACTCCAACCGCCGGACGCGACCGGCATGTTCTTGATGTGGGCCCAGGCGCCGGCGTAGGCGCCCGGTGCGATCTGCCCGCTGGGCGAGAGCCTCGGCTCGTTGAACGAGTCGATGGACTCCATCAGTTCGTGGGACTCCTCGCCCGCCACGTCATGGCGGCCGGTTCCCGAGTCGCTGTCCATTCCGTACGCGGCGACGGGTCCCGTCCCCGCTATCAGGAGCGCGGCGGCGACGACGGCGAACGCCGGTCGACCCCCGCCCTCCGTCCCGCGGCGCGATCTGCGCCGTGCGGCATACACACGCATGGACTGTCTCCGGCTTCTTCGGCGTAAGTGGCAGCCGCCCCTACGGCCGCACTTGATCTCCTACTGCCGAGCGCCGGAACCGTACCTCCGCGCCTTCCCTCAACCCCAGGGGTTTACAGCGACTTTATAGCCCGACAAACGTAACGATTGTCAAAAGTCGCCTCGTTCGCCCTCTCGACTCTCGTGAGCGACAGCACGCACTCATTACGTGCAGCGCAGCGGCCCGCGTCTCCGTTACCGCCGCGGGCCGGCCCGCCGCACCGGAGCCGACGGGGCAGGCGGCCGGTGCGCCATCAGCGGTCCTGAGCCGCCTGGCCACCCGGATCGTCGTCGCCGCTCGGAGTCAGCCGCACGCAGCATTCCCCCGGCACGGGAGCGAGGACGGCCTGGAGCCCGTTGACCTTGAGGCCGCCCAGGTAGCCGGTGAGGAAGGCGTGGTTCATCCCGCACACCAGGTCGGGGGCCTTCGCGGCCAGCGGGTGGAAGGGGCAGTTGCGCAGCCGGAGTTGGGTGGGGGTGTCCCGGACGGGTTCGTAGCCGTACTGGTCCAGCAGCCGCTCGCAGGCGGTCAGCCCGCGCTCGGGGCCCAGGCGGCCCGGGCGGGTCTCCTCCCGCGCGGCCTCGCCCAGCTGCCGACCGCGCTGCTCGGCGGCCCGCACCGCCGCCTGCGCGGCGTTTTCGTCCGCGCCTTCGGTCAGGACGGCGTCCAGCAGCAGGTCGGCCAGGAGTTCGTGGCGCCTGTCGGGGATGTTCACGGTGATCTGGGCGTCGGTGGGCTCGTACACCTTCGGCTGCCTGCCGACCCTGCGGATCCCGCCGGGCGTTTCGTAGCGCGCCCTGAGCAGGCCCGCGTCGACGAGCTTGTCGAGGTGGAAGGCGGCGAGCTTGCGGGAGATGCCGACGCTGGCGGCGGCCTCGTCGCGGGTGACGGCGCGGCGGGCGCGCCGGATGAAGGCGAACATGCGCCGGCGCGAGTCCTCGCTCAGGACGCTGACGGAGTCGATGGCGCTGTCGGCCGCGTCGGCCGGCGCACTCGGATCGGAAGCCACACGACCACGGTAACTCCCACCTGCGTGGGCACAACTGTTCTTCATTCGCCTTGGACTGCGTGTCTTGACCCCGCGCCGCAATAAGACCAATATTCGTTGGCGAAACCCGAGGGGGAGGTTGTCGCCCCCCGCCATGGCGGCCGGGTCTCTTCCGGCCGCCCTCGACACCGACGTCACCTGGGAGTTCCCCATGGACATCGCCGCACTGATCACCTGGGTGGTCACCGCCCTCGGCGGCTTCTACATGCTCGGCACCTGGATCCAACACGGTGGAATCCGGCAGCGGCGGACCGGCGGCAGCCGCCTGCCGGCGCCTGTCGTGTTCGGCCACTTCGCCCTGGCCGCGATCGGACTGGTGGTCTGGATCGTCTATGTCGTGGCGGACAGGACCGCCCTGGCGTGGACCTCCTTCGGCCTGCTGCTGCCGGTCGCGCTGCTGGGGATTCGTGATGCTGGCCCGCTGGATCCCCGTCCACCGCGACCGGGCCACGGCCGGGGCCGCCGCTCAGGGACCCGAAGCGACCGCTCCCGCCGAACGGCACTTCCCGGTGGCCGTCGTACTGGCACACGGCCTGCTCGCCGTGGTCACTCTCGTCCTGGTCCTGCTCTCCGCCCTGGGTGCCGGGGGCAGCTGACATGACCGAGCGCCCGCACCGCGGCACCGCCCGCACCGACCTGCGCGACGAGGAAGAAGCGGCACCCGTACGGCCCGCCCTGCGGGTCGTCCACGAATCCGAAGGCATCGACCTGGCCGCCGCCGAGGCCGCGGCCGGCCAGTTCCTCAACGCCCTCGGCATCTCCACCGCCTCCGAGAGCCTGCGCGGCACACCGGGCCGGATGGCCCGCGCGTACGCCGAACTGTTCAGTCCGCGCCCCTTCGACCTGACCACCTTCCCCAACGACGAGGGCTACGACGAACTCGTCCTGGCCCGCCGCATACCGGTCCGGACCGTCTGTGAGCACCACCTGCTGCCGATCGTCGGTACGGCCCACGTCGGCTACCTGCCCGGCGCACGGATCCTGGGCCTGTCCAAGCTGGCCCGCGTAGTCGAACACTTCGCCTGCCGCCCCCAGGTCCAGGAACGCCTGACCAAACAGGTCGCCGACTGGCTGCAGACACACCTGGAACCCAAGGGCGTCGGCGTGGTCGTCGAGGCCGAACACGCCTGCATGACCCTGCGCGGCGTCCAGGCCACCGGCTCCAGCACCATGACCTCCACCCTGCTCGGCCTGCTGCGCTCCGACGCCCGAACCCGCAGCGAGTTCCTCGGCCTGACCGGAGCGACCTCATGACCGACGTGCGCCGGGAGCCGCCCGAGGCGGGGGCCGGCGGGAGGCGACGGCAGAAGATCCTCCTCCTACCCCCCATATGCATTGAAAGGTAATAAAGTCACTTTGTAGGGCCCTGGCCACGGTGCTGGACCGCCGAGCACGAGGGTTGTGACGCCACTATGAGGAACGTCCGAGCCGGCGCCTGCCGCATGGCTGTGCCGATGTCATGCGCAGTACTGCTGATCACCGGTTCCGGATCGCCCCCGGAGACGAGCTTCACGGCCCCCGTCACGCCGTCGGCCCCTGCGCCGACGACGAGCACCCCCACCCCCACCCCGTCGCCGCTGAAGCACATCGATCCGGCCGCGCTGCAGTCCGTGGTGGAGCGTGCGGCGAAGAAGCTCATGGTTCCGGGCGCGGTGGTCCTTCTCCGCACCCCGCAGGGAACCTTCCGCGCGACCGTCGGCACGACCGAGTCGGGCACGGCCCAACCGCCCACCACGGGCGACCACTTCCGGATCGCCTCCAACACCAAGACCATGACCTCGGCGCTGATCCTCCTGCTCGCCCAGGACGGCAAGCTCCGGCTCGGCGACCCGGTGTCCGCGTATGTCCCCGGAGTGCCGGACGGCGAACACATCACCATCGCCGAGCTGCTGAAGATGCGCAGCGGGCTCTACAACTACACCGACGCACCCGAACTCGCGGCCCGCATGGACGCCGACCCGGGCAAGGCCATGACACCGCGGGAGATGCTGGCCATCGCGTTCCGGCACCCGCCGAACTTCGCTCCCGACGCGTCCTACGAGTACAACAACACCAACTACGCACTGCTGGGCCTCGTCGCCGAGAAGGCGGGCGGCCACCCGCTGGCCCAGCAGTTCCGCGACCGGCTGTTCGCCCCGCTCGGCCTGGCGGACACCTCACTGCCCGGCGCCGACGACCTGTCCCTCCCCGCCCCCTACTCGCACGGCTACATGTACGGCGGAACGGCCTACGCGCTGGTGGACCGGCCCTACCCCGCCGACATGCAGGCGGCAGCCCGGTCCGGAAAGCTCCGGCCCGTGGACTACACCCACCAGAACCCCTCGTACGCCACCGCCGCCGGAGGCGCCATCTCCACCGCGGACGACCTGGCGACCTGGATCGGGGCCCTGGTCACGGGCAAGGTCCTGGGCCCCGCGTTCCAGCAGCGGTGGCTCCACAGCCCACAGGCGGAGGACCCGGCCGCGCCCAACGGTCAGCGGTACGGGTACGGCATCGCCCACCAGCGCTTCGGCCCGAACGCCTCGATGTACTACCACGGCGGTGAACTCCCCGGCTTCAACTCCTTCATCGGCTACGACCCGGACAACCAGGTCACGCTCGTGATCTGGACGAACCTGACCCTGTCCCCCGACGGCCGCCCCACCGCCCAGACCCTGCTTCCCACCGTCCTCAACCGGATCTATGTGGGGCTCTCCCTTCCCGCCGCTTAGCGGGCCAGTGGGCCGGACCCGCCTAAAGGAGCCGCGCGGGTTCGAGGGGGGGAGCTGTGCTGCTCACAGGTGGCCGTGCGCGTACCGTCGGCCTGAACTGTGGGGTGGAAAGCCTGCGTTGTACGCACACGAGCTGATCCGATAGTCAGGAATGTTCTGCAACCATCCCCGCTAGGACGGCCAATGTCCCGCGGGGCTGACCGGGCCTGGTCGGCACGGCACATACAGGTGCACCCAGATCACGTACACACCCCCGGATCGCGCTGACATCTACGCCCCATCGCACTTAGCGGGCCAGCCGCTGCGGACTCGGTCAAGGTCACCTCTGCGCCACCCACCGCTGGGTATCGGCCATTCAGAACAGCCGAACGCCTGCATCTGAGTACAAGTGCTCATGTGCTTCATCACTCCGGCTTGTTGGGTGGTGACATGCCTGACGGGTCGTCGGCCTCCTGGCCACGGGCGGAGCGGCCGGGCGTGGAGGGCCTGTTTTCGGTCACTTGCCGCTACGTAGTGACTGCGGACTGTCACTGGTGGTAGCTAGAGTTGTCGGCGCGAGTTCGGGCGTCCGGTAGCTCTGACGTGCGAGGAGGGCGTTGTGGTGCCGAACGATGGCGGGTCGGCGTCGGGACCGTCGTCGTGGGCGTCCGGTCTGTTCGACGGCGCACGTGACGCCGTCGCCGATGTGACCACGGAACTGCCGTCCTTCACCACGTTCCAGACGCGTGCCGACGTCTTGATCCACGGCCTGAAGGGCTTGCAGGCAGGTCCGGGCAAGATCGGGCAGGAGCAGCTCGTGCGCCATCAGTTCGGGGGCGGGGCCGATGCGTGGGCGGAGGCGGCCGGGCTGTTGAGCGAGTACGAGACGGTGATCGGCGGATTGGAGACGCTGCCGGAGCTGCTGTCGGACTCGATGGAGGGCATGGGCATCGCGGTCATGGCCTCGCACAAGGGCTACCAGGACGTCGACCTGGGTGTCCACGACCGTATGGCGGCGATTACCGCCCAAACGACGAAGTACTGCGGCGGCAGTTACGACTCTGACGGGCCGAGCAAGCACCGGTGCCTCTCGACCACCGCAGCCTTGCGGTCGCGCGTTCTCAGCATCTCGGCGACGTACGACGACACACGGGGAGGGGCCACGTATGGCGTGGGACGAGTGGGAGCAGCTCAAGGCCGCAGCGGCCGAACGGCACTCCACGCGAATGCAGCTCAACCAGCTGCCCGGCGACCAGAACGGCAACAGTCCGAGCGGTAGCGGCGCATCAGGCAGGCTCCGGTCCGACAAGAAGGCGTGGTCCGAGGCCGGCGAGGGCGTGGGCGGCCTGCGAGACAACATCGGCAAGACACTGAGCCTTTCCCGGTAAGCGATCATGCCTGTGTGTGATCGTTCAGATGGTGCGGTCGTATTCGAGCTGGAGCAGGACGAGGGCTGCGGCGGCGATCTGGGTGATGCGGCTGGGATCGAGGCTGACCCGCCGCAGGGCCTTGA
>NZ_JBITGJ010000024.1:0-125709 GCF_044456925.1 Streptomyces sp. NPDC050743 | reverse complement strand
ATCATGCAGAGCGTGCAGCGCATAGGCGCCTGTCAGACCGTGCAGATCGGTCGTGGTCATGCGGTCACCCCCAGGCAGTCTCGGAGTCGGATGAGTCCATCGCGCAGCCGGGTCTTGACCGTGCCGAGCGGCAGCGCGAGCGTTTCGGCGACCTCCCGGTAGGTCAGGCCCCGGTAGTACGCCAGGGTGACTGACTGCCGCTGCAGCTCGGTCAGAGTGCGCAGGCAGCGCCGTACCTGCTCCTGCTCCAGGCGGGTCTCGACCTGCTCGGTCACCTCGTCGTACGCAGGCTGATGCTCAAGCAGAGCGGCCTTGGTGTCACGGGCCGCCGCGGCCTCCACCGACCGGACCCGGTCCACCGCCCTGCGGTGAGCGAGGGTGAGGATCCAGTTGATCGCCGTGCCGCGATCGGGCCGGTAGCGGGGGGCGGTGCGCCACACCTCCACCAGCACGTCCTGCGCCACCTCCTCCGACTGCGCCTGGTCGCGCAGGACGGCCCGGGCGACCCCGAGGACGGAGCCGGCCACCGCGTCGTAGAGAGCGGCGAACGCCTCCTGATCACCCAGCGCCACCTCGTGCAGCAGGTGCTGCAGATCAGGTTTCGCAGACGGGTGCTTCCCGATATGTACTGGTTCCTTCACAATGGCTCTCCCGTGGGCGTGGCCGGCCGGAACATCCCTGTGTAATCCGGGGCCACGCGAACTGCGGATTGGTTGTACGAATTGTGGCAGTAGAAAATCAGCACGACTTACTGCTCTGCCGTGGCTGACGGCTGATCCGTTGTGGCCAGTGCCGGCCTACGGTCCAGGCGGATCTGCCCGTGCCCCGGTCAGGCCCTGACCGGGGGATGCCCCCGCCGCCGCGGGCGCCTTGCATTCGCTGCCTGTGTCAGGAAAGTGGTCACGGGCCGTGAGCTGGCCCGCTGCTGCGTCCATAAAAAACAGACACGGACACGTCCGCGCGAAGGAGCATAACCAACACGAGTATCACTGGACTGCCTGCCCCTTTTCAGCTAGCACGATGTCAGCCGCCGAGTTCGCGGTGATCAGGACGATGGCGAATTCGGGCAGACGCGACCGCCCCTTCGCGACCGCAGACTGCTCGATCTGTGCGTAGCGTTCCGTAAATGGGTAGGACAGGTTGATCCAGCGGCGGAACCTGCCTGTTGTATCCCCGTTTTGGGGCGCACGGCTGGTGAACCAGCTGGTGAGAGGTGCTGCTGCACGCTGCCCATACCTGACGGTTGCCCAGTGATCACCTTCTTCTGTCTTTCTTCTGCCGGTAGTAATCCGATGCAGGTCCGGTGCCGGCTTGGTCGACTGGGGAGAGAAAGCGGATTTCCCTCGTTCGGCCGATCCGCTTGGGGTTTGAGCTGCGGTGACAACGATGTACACGGGCGTGCGTCAACTACGCAGCGGCGAGGCAGGCTTGACGGAGGGCGATGCTGGGCGTTTCATTCGGGGCGAAGCGCCGGCCTCTTCTGCCACAGGCCCTGAGCGTCTGCCGTCAGACGCTTCTTCGGCGCCTTCCGTCTCATCGCACAGACCGTGGGAGCACCCACTGCAGGTGACCCGTGTCTTCTCGTTTTTGGTTCGATCCCCCTGTACGGCGATCGGCCTGCCGGTTGCCTGAAGCGAGTCGCTCCCCACGGCCCCAGTCGACAGGAGTGATCATGAACGATTCCCAGCGGCCTCAGCAGGAGGCACCTTCCGGTCTCGACCGCCGGGGGATGATGCGCGGGGCGACGCAGCTGGGCCTCGCGGGCCTCGCCGCGGGTGTGGTCCTGGGTGCTGCGGAGCCGGCTGTTGCGGCTGCGCCGCGCCGGGACGAAGCGGTGGCCGAGGCGCCGGCCGAGGCGGCCGGCCCGCACGAGCCGTTGGTGGTGCACGTGCGCGACGCCTCGACGGGCGAACTGGACTTCTTCCACGGAGAGCGGCATCACCACGTAGTCGACCGGGAGTTGGCCGCGGCGCTGCTGCGTCACACGCGCTGACCGGACGACACCCCCCACTCACCGAGCAGCTGATGCTGCCCGCGCAACGCACCCATCGACACAAGTGAGGTTTTGATGTCCTCCCACCGTGAAGCCCCGGAGATCTCCAAGGACCCGGTCGCCGACAGCACCGACGTGTACGCATTCGTCAGCCCCGACGCTCCCGAGACCGTCACGCTGATCGCCAACTACATCCCGCTGCAGAACCCCGCGGGCGGCCCGAACTTCTACGAGTTCGGCGACGACGTGCTCTACGAGATCCACATCGACAACGACGGCGACGGCCGCGCGGACGTCACCTACCAGTTCGAGTTCACCACCAAGCTGCGGCACCCCGACAGCTTCCTCTACAACACCGGGCCCATCCTCAGCCTGGACTCACCGAACTGGAATCGCTACCAGACCTACACCCTCACCCGCTGCGACAGCAGCGGCCGACGCTCGGTGCTGGGCCGCCACCTGACCTGCCCGCCCTGCAACATCGGCCCGCTGTCCACCCCGAACTACCAGCGGCTGGCCCAGCAGGCGGTCCACACCCTGGGCAAGCACCGCACCGTATTCGCCGGACAGCGCGCCGAGGGCTTCTACGTCGACCTGGGCGCCATCTTCGACCTCGGCACCCTGCGCCCCTTCCAAAACCTGCACAACCAGTTCGGGATGAGCGTCTTCACCCAGCCCGCCGACGGCGTCAACACCACCAAGGAACTCAACGTCCACTCCCTCGCCATCCAGGTGCCCATCACCGACCTCACCCACCACGGGCGCCGAATCCGGGACGCCACCGACCCGCACGCCACCATCGGCGTGTGGACGTCCGCAAGCCGCCGCCGCGCCCGCGTCATCGAGCCCCGCCACGGCCGGGACCTGGAGACCGGCCCCTACACCCAGGTCTCCCGCCTCGGAAACCCTCTCTTCAACGAAGTCCTGGTTCCACTCGGCCACAAGGACGAGTGGAACGCCCTGCCGCCGGCCGACGACAAGCGCTTCGCCACCTACGTCGCCCACCCCGAACTGGCCAAGCTGCTGCCGACCCTCTACCCGGGCGTCTTCCCGCACCTGGACGCCTACAACAAGTCCGGCAAGCCCCGCGCCGACCTGCTCGCCATCCTGCTCACCGGCATCCCGGGGGGCGTCGTCCCCGGCTTCCAGAACTACACCGGCCCCACCCAGGCCGACATGATCCGCCTCAACACCGCCATCCCCCCGGCCAGGAAACCCAACATCCTCGGCCTCATCGGCGGCGACGCGGCCGGCTTCCCCAACGGACGCCGCGTCTACGACGACGTCGTCACCGTCGAACTGCGCGCCCTGGCCGGCGCCACCCTCCCCCTCGTCGACAAGAGCTACACCCCCGACGCCGCGGCGTCCAAGGTGACCGACGGCCTCACCCCGGCAGACGTCACCAACCCCTACCTGAACTCCTTCCCCTACCTCGGCGTCCCCTACGACGGCTACCACCACCCCGCCTCCTGACCCCCACCCGACCGGCGGGGCCGCCCCTCCCGGCAATGGCGGCCCCGCCACCACGAGCGAAGAGAGCCCCGCATGCACCAGCACACCTCCCACCCCTCCACCCAGGGCAGTGTCGTCCTGGACATCGGCGAGGACACCGCCGCGCTCATCATCCACACCGCCCCCGAGCACAACGGACTCGAAATCCACGTCAGCCCCGTCGACCGGCCCGAGCAGCGCACCCACGCCGCCGTGCGCCCCCGCCACCTCGCCGACCGCACCATCCACTGCGTCCTCATCCATCCCCTGGCCGCCGGCACCTACACCGTCTGGAAGAACGACGGCACCGCCCACGGATCCGTCACGCTCACCGGCGGAGGCGCCACCGAATACCACTGGTAGCACGCGCTTCCGGTGTGCTCAACGGCCGCCTGTGCCTCCTTTGCTAACGCTTCCGGCCACCCACCAATGACTCATGCGCTACACGTCACCGGCTGTACCTGGCAATGGCCCTGCAGTTGCTGCTGCCGACGGATGTTCGGAGGGCCCGCTTCATCCGCAGGAACAGCTGCGCCATGTCAGACGACAGCGCATGCCAGTCCGATCGGCAAACACCCTTATAGATCTCTTCGTCATGCCATGCGCTGGAGAACCGCTGCTCTATGAACCCCGATCGCTCTCACGTGACAGCTCCGGCGAATGCCTTCGTTCCCGTGCCTGGCTGCTGGATCTGCGCCCTCCTGGCGGCTGTCTCTCACTCAGCGTGGAGCGGCAAGGGCGGGCTGACGCTGCGCGACTGGCTGTCGGTGACAGCCAGCGGCATGCACCACCGCATGACGGACCATGGCCTGTCTGCCGTGTGCCCAGCCCCAACTCAGCCGCAATGAGTCTCCCCGAGGGCGATCAGGGGGTCTTCCCCGGTCTGCTGTCCGCATCGGACTGCTGGGAGACTCACCTGATGGGTAACGCGCTACACTCTTCATCTGGACGGCAGGCTGCGTCATCCGGCGGAGGCCCACCTGCCCGCCAGGGCCCTGCTGGAGTTGTTCACCGGCCGCGATCGCGAGGATCTCGCCCCGACAGGCGAGCCAGGGCCAGGGCGGCACGCACGGTGATTCTCATAAATGACTGGTTGCAAAAGTTCTGAGAACGGCCCGGAGTGGATCACGTTTCCCCAGGACGTGGTTTCACAGAAGTCCTCTCGGAAGTCGTTTTCACCTTATTTGCTTTGGTATCTCGTATTTTACGAGTCGTAGAGATTCGGTGCCGGTGTCGGCCGTGGAAGCACGGTTCGTGGCGGCGCTGCTGGCGCAGGCCAGGGAGCTGACGATCAATAACTCCTTGATTTTTGGGGCCTGTTGGTTCGTAGGATGCGGGTGTGACGGAGGGGATTGAGACGGGACTGTCGGAGGCGCTGGGGCTGTTGCTGCCGTATCTGGACGAGCGGCAGCGACGGCTGGTGCTGGGGGCTGCTGCCCGTGTGCGGGGCCACGGTGGGATTCGCCTGGTGGCGGGGGCTGCGGGGGTGGCGGAGTCCACGGTGTCGCGGGGGTTGCGCGAGCTCGAACGGGGTGGAGAGCCCGATGGGCGGATGCGGGCGGTGGGCGCGGGCCGCAAGCGGCTGCGGGATCTCGATCCGGACCTGGTCCCTGCGTTGCTCGTGCTGGTCGAGCCGGATCAGCGGGGAGATCCGGAGTCGCCGCTGCGGTGGACCGTGAAGTCCACCCGTGCCCTGGCCGCGGAGCTGTCCCGCCAGGGGCACCGGGTCGGTCACGACACGGTGGCCGCACTGTTGAAGGCCGAGGGGTTTTCCTTGCAGGGCACCTCGCGCACCACCGAGGGAGCCCGCCACCCCGACCGCGACGCCCAGTTCCGTTACATCAACGACCAGGCCACGGCGTATCTCGCGGACGGGCAGCCGGTCATCAGTGTGGATGCGAAGAAGAAGGAGACCCTGGGCGCGTATGCGGTCGCCGGGCGCGAGTGGCACCGGGTCGGGCAGCCGGTTCGCGTGCGCGCCCACGACTTCCCTGAGAAGGGAGCCGAGAAGGCGGTGCCGTACGGGATCTACGACATCGGCGCGGACGCCGGCTGGGTATCGGTGGGCTGCGACGGCGACACTGCCGCCTTTGCCGTGGCCACGCTGCGCCGCTGGTGGGACGGACAGGGACGAGACCGCTATCCGCACGCCTCCCGGCTGCTGATCACCGCCGACGCCGGCGGCTCCAACGGCTACCGGGTCCGCGCCTGGAAGAAGGAGCTCGCCGCCTTCGCCCACGAGAGCGACCTAGAGGTGACTGTATGTCACTTTCCGCCGGGGACTTCGAAGTGGAACAAGATAGAACACCGTTTGTTCTCCCAGATCAGTATCAACTGGCGCGGCAGGCCCCTGACCAGCCATGAAGTCGTGGTCAACACCATCGGCGCGACCCGCACCCGCACCGGCCTGGCCATCCACGCCGAACTCGATCCCGGCGCCTACCCCACCGGCGTCACCGTGCCCGACGACGTCATGGACCGCCTCCCCCTCACCCCGCACGAGTGGCACGGCACCTGGAACTACACGCTGCGCCCCGAGCCTCTATCGGCTCAACGCCCAGCACCACCAGCAGAGTTCGGGCGCTTCCCGGTAGGGGACAAAGCTCCCGCCTGGCTCGCCCATCCGAGCCTGACTGGCCTGGAGCCGGCCGCCTGGACCGACCTGCTCGAGCGCTACACCCGCTACCGCACCGACCACCCGCCGGTCGTCATCCCCGGACGTCACCGGGGCGGGAACACCGGCACCAGCCTGCTCTCCGCCTCCGACCAGCTACTCGCCACCGTCCTCACCAAGCGCTGGTCCCTGCAGCAGGCCACCCTGGCCACCCTGTTCGGCGTCTCCAAGGCGAGGATCGGCAGGGCCGTCCGCGAAACCACCCCCGACCTCGACGCACTCGGCCACACCATCACCGCCGGTGCGATCAAGGTGACCTCCCACGACCAGCTCGCAGCCATCGCGGGACAGCGTCCATCCTCCGCCCTGCACACCCCAACGAAATCAAGGAGTTATTGATCGTCAGCTCCCAGGGCTTGATCAAGTTCCGTGAGTGTCTGGGTTGTTGGTGATGCCCAGGATGGCGAGTGCCCGTTCGGGTTCGTAGCGGATGGCGCGGGTGGTCTTGGCGATGTTGTCGGCTCCGAGGATCTTCAGGGTGCCGATGGCGAGGTTGCGGATGGTGGCCATGGCGCGGGGTGCGGTGCCGGCGTGAATGGTCGAGGTGTCCTCAGCGAACGTGACATCTCGGATGTAGTGGGAGGAATTTTCGATTCCCCAGTGCCCGCGAATGGCGGCGGCGAGGTCGGCGGGGCAGGTTTGATGGGCGGCGAGGCTGGTGATCGCATAGACGTTCTCGCGGGTTTCGGGCCGGCCGGTGGGCTTGCGGCGGCGGTGGACCCGGATGGCGAGGTGGGCGTGGGGGAAAGCGATGCCGCCGAGGTTGCCGGCGATGGCGCAGGTCTTGATCGAGCGGGACTCGTGCCGTCCGTGGGCGGTGGCGGAGGCGGTGTGCTGGACCTTGATCGACGTCCAGGGCAGGGCGGCGAGCTGGGCGTGGGCGGTGGGCTGGTTGGTCTTGATGACGGCGATGTAGTGGGCCTTCTTCGTCTCGACCAGCCAGGTGATGTTGGCCTTCACCGAGTGGAGGGCATCGAAGGTGACAACGGTGCCGGCGAGGTCGAGCGGCGCGAGCAGGGGCTTGAAGTGACGCGTCTCGTTGGTCTTCGCCCCCACTTCTACCTGGGCGATCGTGGCGACGCGGTCGTGGGTGACCGCCGACAGCAGGTGACGGCGCGGCGTATCCAGGCGGGCCGAGCCCTTGAGGGCCTTTCCGTCCACGGCGATGACCTGCCGCGATCGGGCCCCGGACACTTCCGCGGACGCGGTGATGCGGGGTGGCGGCGTACCCCGAGGGATGCCAGCAGCGTGTTCGTGGCCCGCTCGCCGAACTCGGCGAGCTCGTCGATGCTCTTCGCGCCGCAGACGGCCGCGCAGGCGCACACCAGCAAGATCGCCGTCAGCGAGTACCACCGTCCCCGGCGTGAGCGCGGATCCGGAACCGACTCGAGGTAGGGACGCAGATCAGCGATCCGGTCCGCATCCAGCGGACCCAGTTTCTCCAGCACGGCAGGGATAGGAGAAGATGCAACAGCAGGCACGGGACATCCTCGTGATCATCTGGCTTCGACACCACAATGATCACGAACCCCCGTGCCTGCTCTGCTGTCCGCCCCTACCGGCTGATCGCCAACCCTCCACGCAATCACGGAACTTGACGGAGCCCTGGGCGCAGGCCAGAACGGCGGTGAGAGCGAGTGCTCCCGGGCGATCCGCCCTCGTTCGGCCGACAGCGCGGGCGGCGCCTGGCTCGTTGTGCGGATGTGGACGACGAGCGGAGGGTTGGGGGGCGGTGGCCGTACGGGGTGGGGCAGCACCGTCGCGCGCTGAGGTTCCGCGCCGAGGCCGCCCTCGCCCGGCGCCTGGGGGTGATGACAAGGCCGTCAGCGTGGCCCGACCCGGCGAGTTTCGATGGGACCAGGCGGTGCGACGGCTGGTGCCGGCTCGTAGGCTGCCGCCATGACCGAGATCCAGAACCCGACGCCCTGCGACGCCTTCGAGCTGCTCATGGCCGGTAACCAGCGCTTCGTCTCAGGCACCCCCGAGCACCCGAACCAGGACGCCATACGCCGCACCGAGATCGCACCGTCCCAGCAGCCCTTCGCCGTGCTGTTCGGGTGCTCCGACTCCCGGCTGGCCGCCGAGATCATCTTCGACCGCGGCCTGGGCGACCTGTTCGTGGTTCGCACCGCGGGCCACGTCGCCGGTGCGGAAGTCCTCGGTTCGATCGAGTACGGCGTGAGCGTGCTCGACGCCCCGCTCGTCGTCGTACTCGGCCACGACTCGTGCGGGGCCATCGCAGCCGCTTGTGCCGCAGCCGACGGAGGACGGGTGCCCGCCGGCTTCGTCCGTGACGTTGTCGAACGGGTGACCCCGAGCGTGCTGGCAGCCCGCGCCGCCGGACGCGAGACGGCCGACGAGATCCTGGCCGAGCACATCGAGCACACCGTGGACCTGCTGCCCGAGCGCTCCCGCGTCCTGGCCGAGCGGGTGGCCGCCGGCCGCCTCGGCGTGGTGGGGCTGTCCTACCGGCTGACCGACGGCAGTGCACAGCTCGTCGCCTCCCGCGGCCTCAATGCGACGATCCCCGCCACATCCTGACCGCTCCTGGCCGTGGCTGATCAGCATGCTTTTCCGCGGCCGTCAGGAGCAATGACGGGGCGCCTGACGCAGGTTCCGGCGGTGACAGCTACCTCTCACAACAGCGGGACGCGCTCGCGGGTTGACGGCGGCGTGTCCTGCCTGTCGTGGTGACGTTGGAGGAGGCGACACAGCGCTCGTGTGTCAGCGGCCCCTGATGGTGCACCGGCCTCGGGTCAGGGCCGCGAGAAAGCGAAAGCCGCTGGTTCGAAGCAAAGATGACCACTCAAAGTGAACCCGCCATCGCGTCGTGGACGCCGATTCACGTCACCTCTTGGCACAATGCGCTGGTGCAGCCACTGCCGGTTCCCTGCCCCGCTCACCTCATCCCGTACGCCACCGGCACCAATGCCTTCCACGACGCCTACCGCAATGCCATGGCGCACAACGCTGTATTCGTCGCCATCGAATCCGAAGGCCCGCAGTGGACCGTGAAGGCGGACACCCTCACCGCCGGCTCCGGCCACACGGTCGCCGATGCCGTCAACGATGCCATCCGGGCCGCGATCCTCCGTCTGGTCGACAACCACGAGGTCGATTTCGGCGCCTACACGGGACCCGTCTACTTCATGATGCACGGCGTACGCAGCGAAGAACGAGCCCGCGAACTCGCCGCCGCGCTCCACACCGCCCTCTACGGAGACCTGGAACCCCTGGCCCGCTCTGTCCCTCCCACGCCCTGACACGCAACCCTCCAGGCCGCCGACATCTCCAGCATCTTCCGGGTACCCAGCCGCGGTCGGGAAACAGCTCCTTGGAGGCACCTCGTCAGTGCTCGTCACACGGTGGTCCGGGGCCCCGCGGCGCGGCGCAGCCGGTTGGCGATCGCCAGTCCCAGTCCCTCCTCCGACGGCAAGGACGCGATGATGAGGTCGCAGCCGCGCTGGTCGAGTTCGCGCAGGAACCCGTACAGCCCGCGTGCGTAGGCGGCCATCGAACCGGGGACCGCCACCACGGCGTGTGCCTTCACCTCAGCGCCAGCGAAGGCGGCAGGAAGAAGGACACCCACCTGGTGCCCGAGCTCCTGAGCGAGTTCCGCTTCGGCGACGGCCTTCTCCGGCTCGACGAGGACGACCCGAGCACGCGGCGCGTAGTGCGACGGATGCTGGCCCGGCACCCGGATGTGGCTGGTAGCAGGGACCGCGAGCGGGCACCCCAGCACCGCTTCGAGATCCTCGCGCGTCACCCCGCCGGGCCGCAGGATGGTCGGGATCTCGCCCGTGGCGTCGACGATGGTCGACTCGACACCGACCTCACAGGAGCCGCCGTCCAGCACGAAGTCGATGGCATCACCCAGCTCGGCACGGACGTCGTCCGCGGTCGTGGGGCTCACCGAGCCGAAGCGGTTGGCGGACGGGGCCGTGACACCGCCACCGAAGGCCGACAGCAGCGCGAGCGCGAGCGGGTGGTCGGGCACGCGCACGGCCACCGTCTCCAAGCCACCGGTCGCTTCGAGGGGCACCCGGCGACCACGCCGCAGGACCAGCGCGAGGGGCCCCGGCCAGAAGTGTTCGGCCAGCAGGCGGGCCGTCGCGGGTACCTCCTGGACCCAGTCGTCCAGCTGCTCCGCGCCGCTGATGTGGACGATCAGCGGGTGCGAGGGCGGGCGTCCCTTGACCTGGAAGATGCGCGAGACGGCAGAGGGGTCCTCGGCGTTGGCGCCCAGGCCATAGACGGTCTCGGTCGGGAGGGCCACCAGGCCGCCAGCGCGCAGCACCCCGGCTGCCTTCTCGATGTCACTGGTTCTTGCCGTCACGCTCGCAATCCTAGATGCGCCAAGGACCGGCGACGGCCTTGATCAATCTCAGCGCCAACCACGGTTCCTTGATCAAGGCGAGCCTCTGGCCAAGGCGCTGCTGCCGGGCGTTCTTATAGGAGGTTATGGGTGAGCGGGTGCGGCGGGAATCGGGCGAGGTGCCGGATGCGCCATGCGGGCCGGCTCGGGGGCCGGGGACTCGGCGGAGGCTTTCTCGGCGGCGGCGAAATGCTCCATGGCCGCCGTCAGGGGCATCCACGGCCCTCCCCCGCTCCTCCAGGCCAGAGGTCGTCTGGAAGTCCGCCAGGGTGATGTTGTTGGTGGTGAAGGGGTGAAGGGGCCAATCTGACGCCGAGGCGTAGACGGTACACGTGTGGCGCGAGGGTACTTTCCGATGGTCAGGGCGATGACCCGCGCTGCTCCGGCCTCGCTGAGGAGCGTACGGGCCCAGTCAACGGACTTGCCTTCGGTGGTGAAGTCGTCGAAGACGATCACCGTCTCGCCGGCGATCTTCTTCTTGTAGGCCGGGATTGACTCGTACGGTGCGGCCTGAGCCGCGATGGAGATGTTCAGGGTGCCCCTCGACTTGCCGATGCTCTTCTTGTACCGCTCCATGCTGGCTGGACCCGGGCGGAGACGCGGCCGTCCGCCAGCCGTGACGCCCAGGCAGAACGCGCTGGACACATCGTGTCCTCACAGACGTCTGCGCCGTTGACCATGGTGACCGAAGGTGTGTACCTCTTGCGGAGGCTCCGCGCCCTGCTGCTCTCCCCCCCTTCGCGGGGCCGTCTCCTCCCTGGTTGCACCGGCCGGGGACGGCAGCTTCCGGGCCTCCTGCGCCGGCAGGCCCGGAAGCTGCCCACCCTCGCACGTCGGGACTCACCGCTTGCCCACCCGCGGCCGGGCCACCGCAGCAGCCAGGTCAGGAGCCGAGACGTCGATGCTGGGTGACGACGGCACGCTGAACCCAGGCGACAAACGAGGCGAGCCCGTCGAGATCGATCCCATCCGAGTAGCCCGTGCGCTGCCCGACGACGGGTCCCTTGAACGACTTGAGTGAGCTTTCCGTATGATCGATCAAGAGCGGGAAGCGTTTGGATTGCATGGCAAGACGACCGTTGTGGAGCGCCGAGGGCTCGCACTAGGGTCATCGCTGTCACTCCGGCGAGGGGGCAGGCATGACAGCACTAGCCTGACCTGAAGATAGGGGCTTTTGCCCGTGACCCGGGCAGCAGTGCTTCAGTTGTGCCCGGTGGGCGGCGTGGTCGTCATGGGTAGCGGCAGCCGCGGCCTGCAGTGCTGGCGCGTTCAGACCATTCCGTGAAAGGTTTCCTACCGGTAGGTAAGTAGGCGGTCGTCCGTGAAGGGCGAGCCTCCTTGAGGCGAGGGCAGAGGTAGCAACATGGCTGTGGCGGCGCGAGGTCCGGCGGAAGCGATCTCCGGAGCGGCGGCGCCTGGCACTCTGTTCCCTCAGGGCGCAGATATTGGCGTGTTGAACATGTTCGGTATCGATGTCGTTGTTGCATACAGCGAAAACGAGGACGAGATCGAGCGACGTGCTCGCGTCGGCACGCAGGAGCTCACGAATCCTCGGGCGCTGGACCTGCTGATGAACCTTCCACTGGGCGAGCCTGTCCCAGTCACTTCGCTGAGCGACACGGAGCAGCGCGTGCTGAGGCGGATGCCTGCGGGAACGGTTACCCGGCATGACAACGTCGTCGTCCGCGAAGCAACCCACCCCATCCGAGTCGATCTTGCCGTCGTCCCGGGTAAGGGCTGGGCCTCCGCTAAGGAAAAAGCCGAATGGTTCACACCTTTCTGCGCGCGGGCTGTCTTGATCGACCGGCCTTTGCGGCGTCGAGATGACGCCGTGATGGAGGCAGAGTTCTACGGCATTGGGCTACTCGTAGCGATCAGCAATGACGTTGAGGTCGTTGTCCCGCCTCGCCCCTTCGTTCGGCGTCGGCACACTGTGGCCGGCTGGAGGTTCGTGGAAGAGGCGTATAAGCAGCTCTCGGCTAGGTGAGCGGTCTCAGGGTGTGATCGGCAGCGTTGCCCAGGCCTCCAGCGGGTCAGGGACTGCAAAGCCCGCCTTCGAATTTGCCGACAGCCCCAGACGCTGGTTTTCCAGGGCGTAGTGCGCGATGGCTGCGGCACACTTGTCGCGCCACCACGCTTTGCGCTCTAGGCCGGGCTTCCTGCTGGTGATCTCGATGACCCAGGCGCTCCAGATGCTGATGTTGTGGTCTTCCGACTCGCGCCGCGCTTCGCCGCCCGGATCGTTGAATCGGTCCAGGCCGTGACCGTCACAGACGTCGCAGCTGCACGTTGCTGGCGGGTGATTGGCGTACAGGCGGGCCAGTGACTGGGTGCCCTTGAAGCACATCAGGCTCGGCATCAGCACTGACGGATATTGGGGTCCACCGCCGTTGGGGTTGAACAGCGCCCGCTCGCCAGGGGGAATGCTGTGCCGACTGGCGCTGTCGGCGCCGATACCGGCAAACAGCCCGCCGTGCGCGAGTGCGTCCAGTGCGGCCAGATCGGTCCGCAGCAGAGCGACGTCAGGCAGCTCGGCTACGACGCGGCGCAGGTTGGCGGGAACACTCTTGGCCTGCTCCATCGGATCGAACTGCCGGAACAGCGTCAGGGCCTTCGGATGCGGGATGCGCTTGCAGACTGCGATCAGCTGGCTGAGGAATTCATCGGTGAGCCAGGCGATGTCGATCGGGAGGTTGACGATTGTGTCTGCCCGCTCGATGCGTTCGGACTGGCGCATGACCGCCTTGAGCGCCCTGGAGGCTCCCGGGGGGATGTATCCAGTCGGTGTGAGAGCGGCGCTGGCACCGCGGGCCTTCTGCAGCTCAAGCGAGGTGTCGACCGTGTCGAACAGCTCGTTGCCGTCCAGCAGAAAGGGTTCATCGACTGTCGCCGTGTGCGTCTTGTAGGCCGCAGTGTCGATCAGCAGGGCGCCTGTGTAGCCGGAGGTTCGGAGCTGGTAGGCGCGTTCACCCGCCTTCTCCCCGCTCATGACGACGCCGCCGAGGTCATCGTCGAGCGGAGTCCGCATCTGCGGTACGAAGCGGGCGTTCTCATGCAGCAGTACACGCCCCTGCAGCAGCGGCGTGGCCGGTACCGACGCATCGAGGACCCGCAGGGCGGGGGTGCGGCCGGGGAACGGCGAGTTTGCCATTGTCACCTACTTGTTGGTGATTCCGGTGGCCGTGTGGTCACCGGGGCGGAGGAAGGACACGAGTAGATCTCGGTGAACTCCTCGAGTTCCAGGCCGGCTAGGTGGGCTGCCTGGGACAGGTCGAGGTTGTGCTGTTGCCTCAGTCGGGTCGCGACCTTGGCAAGGTGACGCGGGGTCTCGAGCTCGAAGGTAGCGGGTTCGGTGGTTCGGTAGCCCAGGGCGGACATCTCCACCATGAGCGAGCGGTACTGCCACTCGGTGAGGACGCCGAGTGTTTTGGCTCGGCGGGCGAGTGCTGCCATTGAGACCCTCCACCGACGCTTCAGTTCCATCAGTCGCGCCAAGTCCACGCGCGGCCGAAGTTCGGCCACGATGCTCTCGTGCGGCATGAGGAATTCGGCTGCGAATTCATCGGCTTGCTGTTCCTGCAGGCGTCCGTCCCCAGGCTCAGTGTGCATCACGATGTGCCCGAGTTCGTGCGCCAGGCTGAAACGATAACGGTCCGCAGAGGCAGTCGAGTTGAGCAGAACGAGCGGGCGTTCACCGTGCGGCCACTGGCTCACGGCATCCAGCTCACGAGTTTGGAGATCGCGGGCCACGAGCAGTGCGCCGGCGGCTTCGAGCACCTCTACCACATTCGGGACGGGTCCAGACGGGAGTCCCCACTCCAACCGCAGCGTCTCCGCGGCATCGGCCGGCGTATCAAAGTCGTCGACCGTTATATGCCTGAACGTATGTTTTTCGTCGTCGTGGCTCGCGGCCGTCAGGGCTTCCACCTGGAGGCGTGTAACTGCCAGAGTCGCGTGGACGCGTCGCAGTGCCAGTGCGCCCAAGGAGGCGCGCTTGCGGTGGTGAACGAGCCCGACGCCAACCCCGCCGTTGTCAGTGGTGCGGCATAGCATCTCGGGTGTGTACCTGAGAGCTGCGGCGAACAGGGCGAGTCGCTCGCCCCTTACTGCCAGGCGCCCGGCTTCGGCTCGGCTGACATACCCCTGCGACACCGTTTCGTTGGCCGCGCGGCCCGTCATCTCCCGTGCCAGGTCAGCCTGCGTCCAGCCACGCGACTCACGGGCCAGTGTCAACATGGCGGGCTGCGCCACCAAGTCGACGACGTCATCCACGACGACACCCACCTCCCGCGGTCAGGCTCTCCAGCGTGCAGCACTATACAACTCAACGTAGTATACGCAGAAACATACCTCAAAATATTCCGTGCATGATGTGCATCCCTGCTTCCGGTGCAAAGATCGCCTGGCGATCGGGCTCGGCCCCTGTGTACTTGAGGCCAGACATGTGGTCATGGCTCAGTGGCGAAGCCGAGCGGCTGCAACCAGCGCCGGGCCTACCATGGCTCCTCACCTGCTCCGCCAGTCCCGTGACTTGGCATCGGCCCCGACGGGCGTAGGGGCGATCGCGTCTGGGTCTACAAGCCGGAAGGGGCCACGAGGGGTGGAGACGGATTGAGCTTCAGGACGCTACGTGCCTGGAACGGCGAGCAGAGTCGGGCATTCGAAGAGCTGTCGTATCAACTGCTCAAGAACCGCGTGCCAACAGGTACTGAGGCCATCCGAACCGGCAACCCTGACGGCGGTGTGGAGTGGTGCGCCACCCTGCCGGACGGCACGGAGTGGGGCTGGCAGGCCAAGCATGTGGAGGGCATCGATCCGCTGCTGACCGCCATGACGGATTCGGTGAAGCGCGTAGCCAAGGAGCGACCGGAACTCCGCAAGCTGACGTTCGCGATCTCCTGGAACCTGGCCACCGGAACGCGTGGCGGGGAGCGCAAGTCTCAGCGACAGAAGTACGAGGCAAAGGTCGCAACTTGGAAGAAAACGATCTCCGGTGCCGACAGGATTCAGTTCGAGCTGGTGCAGGAGAGTGACCTGCTGGACGAGCTGTCCAAGCCTGAGCACCGCGGTCGGCGCTGGTTCTGGTGGCATCACGTCGCGCTCGGGCGTGACTGGCTGGAGCGGCGCTACAAGGAGCAGGCCGACGCTGCCGGCGAGAAGTACCGGCCCGACCTGCAGGTCGACATTCCCATCCAGGAAGACCTCATCGCGCTCGGCTTCGATCAGGCGGTCCTCACTCATTTCAATCGTCTGCGCTGCGACGTCATCACCGGCGTAAACGATCTACACGTCCTGGTCAAGGATGAGGACGACCCTGGCGCCTTCGCCTATCAAGCCATCCATGACACGGCAGCAGCCCTGAAGTCGACCGCGAGCGCCATCGCAGCACAAGCTGGGGATCCTCCAACTACCCTCCTGCACCTCACAGATCAGCTGTCGGCCGCTGCTGAAGCCATTGAAGCTGCCAGGGACTACGAACGTCGGGCGAAGGCCGAGTGGAGGGAGCTGCCGAGCGACGACCCCAAGCGGAACCAGAATCCTCCGGAACGCGCCGAAGGCTACGGCGTCGGTGTGCTGGGCAAAGCGATCAACGAACTGCACTCGTGGCTTGAGTCTTCGGTCGGCCGTGCCTTCCGGCGGCGTACCTACTTTCTGACAGGGCAGGCAGGGTCGGGCAAGACCCACCTGCTCCTTGATGCCACCCACCGTGCTCTGCTCGCTGATCGGCCCGCAGTGTTCCTGGCCGGTGCGCAGTTCGGCAGGGGCGACCTGTGGGCGAGTGTCGCGGACCAACTCGGCTTGGAGCCGGTCGGCGGCGATGTGCTCCTGAGCGCCATGGATGCCGCCGGCGAAGCTGCAGCGACGTCTGGTAGCCGCTTCGTGATCTTCATCGATGCGCTTAACGAGACGACACCAGCGGACTTCTGGCGAACGCACCTCCCGAGGCTGCGGGCTGCCGTCGCCCGGCATCCGCACGTCGCCCTCGTCGTGTCCTGTCGTGACACCTACCGTGATCTCGTGCTGGAGGGCGCCGAGGGCAAACACTACGTCCACCGCACACATCCGGGATTCGCCGAGCGGGAAGTCGAGGCGACCCAGCGCTACTTCGATCACTATGGTCTCGAAGCCCCCAAAATTCCCCTTCTGACGCCCGAGTTCACGCTGCCGCTCTTCCTCCGCCTGTACTGCGAGAGTCTCTCGGAGACCGACACCCAGTCGCTTCCAACCGGCCACCAAGGCCGCGTCGCCATCTTCGAGCGTTACCTCGGCGCAAAGATCCGCACGGTAGCTCGCCGCCTCCGCCCCGACGCAACCTCAAGCTACGAACTACAGGCGGCACAGACTCATGTCCGCCATGCGCTGAACGCTCTCCTTGACGAGTTGTCCCGGCTTGGCCGCGAGAGCATGAGCGCCGCCAGCGCCCATGAAACACTCAGCTCGTCGCTCGAAGACCCCCGAATTGACGCTGTCAGGCTCATGGGCCTTCTGCAGGAGGAGGGAGTGCTCACACGCGAGCGCCTCCACCTGGGCAGCGGAAGGTCTGGAGAAGGCGTTCGCATCGTCTTCCAGGCCTTCGCTGACTTCCTGCTCTTGAGACGTCGCCTTGCGCTGTCCGACGACCCGCTGAACGACGCAGCGGTCAGACAGTGGCTGACGGAGGTGAGCAGCTGGGGGATCCACGACGCAGCGACCATCCTGTTCCCCGAGGTCTACGGTGTGGAGCTGCTGGACTTCCTGAGTATCAGCATGACCGAGGCTCCGGACGGACACGAAGACGGGGACGCCTGGAACCGGCACCGGCGCGCCCGCCGGCTCTATCAGGTATTTGTGGAGACCCTGCCGTACCGTGCCTCGGAAGCAATCACTCAGCGGACGATCGACCTGCTGAACGAGGCCCAGCGCTATCTGCGTCGTTCGGACCTCTACGAGGTACTCTTCGCCCTCGCACCGCAGCCCGACAACCGACTCAACGGCGAGGCACTGCATCGGTATCTCCTGCAGCGGAAGATGCCCAAGCGTGTCGACAGCGACTTCGGTATCGCGATGTATCACGCGCTGTCCGACGCCTCGGGAACGGCAGCCCGACTCGCCCGCTGGGCGGCAGCGGGACCCTATCCCGCCTACGACCCCAAGGTAGTCGAGCTCGCCTGCATCCCTCTGTGCTGGCTCCTGTCTTCTCCGAACCGATTCATGCGGGACTGGACCACCAAAGCCCTGGTTCACCTGCTACGTGGGCATCTCGACGTCATGCGCGCACTCGTCGAGCGTTTCTGGGCGGTCGACGATCCCTACGTGGTCCAACGTGTAGTCGCGATTGCCTACGGTGCACTCCAGCGCAGCTCTCCTCAACAAGCTGGTCAGGCAAAATCTCTCGCGGAGCTGGTTCATAACCTGGTCTTCACCCGACCCGTCCGACCGGACGAGCTGCTCCTCGACGCTGCGCGCGGTGTCGTCCGGTGGGCCGTAGCGCAGCAGCTGCTGCCTGCATCGGCGCTTGATATGTCCCGGCGCCCATACGGGCTGGGGGTGCCTGGTCCGCCGCCGACGGAGGCGAGGATCAAGGCCAAGTACGGTGGGCGCGAGAGGCAGTCGGCTGACGAGAGCTATTTGTCGATCTATCTCTCACTGATGGGCATGGGTGATTTCGCCCGCTACGTCGTCCAGCCTGGCATTCATCACTTCTTGCGCTACCGCCTCGGGTAGGCGTATCCCGAACGGAAGCCCCGGGAGCCGCGGTTCATCAAGAGCCGCTGGGAGAAGTTCGTCGCGTCGGTCAGTGAAGAACAGAAGGTGACACTGGTCGACAAGTTGCGTAACCCTGAAGAGCAAGCACTGAGCCGGCTCAAGTCCCTTCTGCGCCGTGCGGATGATCCGCTGAGCGAAGAGCAGCGAAAGCTCTGGGACGCCTCGTTCGTGTATCCCCAGCCGGTGGACCACGACTACCCAGCAGACATTGCGTGCCGCTGGATCTTCCGCCGCACACTCAGTCTCGGCTGGACACCCAAGCTGTTCGGAGACGAAGACCGACGCATCGGCCGTGGGCGCGGTGGAAGAGAAGGACACAAGGCCGAACGCTGGGGCAAGAAGTACCAGTGGATGGCCTACCACGAGCTGCTGGCACGGGTTGCGGACAACTATCAGGCATCGCGGCACTTCGGAGATAGCGAGCCCTATGAGGGCTTGCACCAGATCATCGGCGACCGCGAGATCGATCCCAGCCTGCCCCCGATCGACTACCACGCTTTCAACGAAGAAGGCGGCAACGGCGTAACGGCGTGGAGCCCGCCCCTGATCAGCCTCGAGGAGTGGCCACCAGCCCCCCTCGACTTCAGCCGATACCGCGGAGACATCAGACGGTTCGTGGCCGATACCGCCTCCGAGCCGACCGTCGCCGACTCCCTGTTCCTTCGTGACCGAGAAGGCCACGAATGGGTGGCACTCGAGAGCTTCGTGCACAAGGTCGATCCGATGGCCGATAAGGGATGGCGTGGCCAGCAGGAGAAGAGCATTATCCACACACTGCTCGTCAAGGCGGGTGATGCCGAAGCCCTCCTGAAGGCCCTGCGAGACGAATCACGCCACGACACCCGTGATCTCCTCGACTCACACGGCCATACAGACTGCTGCTATGTCGGCGAAGTGGGCCGTATCGGACCGAACTGCCCACACCGGTACGACACCCTTCGCCGGGTATCGATCGGCGGCAAAGAGATCGACGTCGTACCCACCATCGAGGAGTACACCTGGGAAGGTGGCATTCTCGATTGCTCCATTGGCGATACCGCCAGTGTTCTACTGCCTGCGACCTTCATCCAACAGGCCGCGGGATTGACCTTCGATATGCGAGGTCCGGGCTGGCTCGATACTGCGGGCGCACCCGTGTTCACCCACTACGAGGAACCCGGGGATGAAAGCCGTGCGCTTCTGGTGAGGAAGACCTTCCTGCAGAACTTCCTGGCGGAGCACAGTCTTGAGCTGGTTGTGTGGCACTGGTACGAACGAATGCAGCTACGAGACGACTATCACCAAGGCCAACACCCCTATGTCGAATCGAGCGTCATCGCCCGGCTGGGGGCGGACATGAAGATTGGCCAGGGCACCCCGCAGCGGACAGAACGGGACCTGGAGTGATTGGCAGGTCCTTTCTCACCGTGACGTACGGTGCCCCGGTGGCATCCGCTGTGAGACGGCTGGTTAGAGGACTTCTGTCCCCGGTGGATTGAGGTCCGGTGGGTAGCCCTTTGCACGGAGCCAGGTGTCAAGGGCGAGAGCGACGATGTCACCGTGAGGGATGTCGGTGTCGGCGTTGCACCGGCGGATCCGGCGTTGGAACTGAAGAACTTCAGGGACGGCGTGGTTGAGCTGCCCGCGTTTGGTGTGCCGGTCTTTGATGACGTTCAGGGTGTCGGGGTGCGGCCTAAGAGCGTCGTCGGTTGGCTGGAACTCGGCGTCGAGTGCGTCGGCGATTTCACGCAGTCGGCGGGCGTAGGGGGAGTGATCAGGCACGAGAGCTGCTCCGGTCGGTCCGGCTAGGCGGATAGCTATCCGCCTATGGGGCTATTGGAATAGTCGGGGGGAGGGGCGGCCGGACCCCGATGCGAGGACGGCCGCCCCGTGCCTTTCTGCCGGGTTCAGAAGCCGCGGGTGGTGAGCCACTCGTCTAGCGCGACCGAGACGATGTCGCCGATGGGCAGGTGATCGAGTTCGTTGTCGAGCGCGAAGCGTTTGATCCGCTTCTTGAGCTTCAGGGCAGCGGGCACTGACGAGTCGAGGCTCTCCCGCGCGATGATGCGCTGGTTGAGAACGACGGAGACCTCGGGAACGTCCTTGGGACGACCGGGACCGTGAGCGTACGGAGCGCCCTCGCTGGGAGCGTCCTGCGATCGAGCGTGCTGTTCCTGGTGAGAGCCTGGACCGTCGGTCCTCACCGGGAACGCCGTACCGCCTGCCACCGGGGGAACGGCCGGGCGAATGGCCACCTCGGCGGCCGGAGCCGCACCAGCAGCCGCGGACGTGACAGCAGGCGGACCATGCTGCGCAAGAGGTTCGACCGGCTGCGTCACCTGGACCGCAGGTGTTGCACTCTCGGGAGCCGGGGCCACAGGCGGCATGTGCCGCTCCATCGGCATCGGCGCGGACTCCGTCCCCGCCTCGGGCACGTCGACGGCCGGGTGAGTTGGCTGACTGGCAGCCGGCTCCGGCACTGGGCCGCTCGGCGCTTCGGCAGTCGGCTGGGCGGAGCTCTGTGCCACTTCGGGCACCGCCTCGGTCCGGCCCTGTGTCGATGTCTCGGCGGGAACGACGGAAGGAGCGGGCTGAACCTGCGCCTCGCCTGCAGTGGAACGGCCTTCGCCCTGGGCGGTTGCCTGTTCGGCAGCGTACTGCTCGGGGGTGAGCTCGGCGGCCGGGGGAGGGGGCGGCGGGGTCGCCTTCTTGGTCCCGCCCAGGGTGCGGCCGGCGCGGCGTGCCGGGGGCTTCATACGCTCGCTCATGCCGTGAGCTCCTTCATCAGTTCGGCGTACTCGCTCAGCTCGGTCGGGACCTCGCCGAAAGCCTCCATGTAGTGCACCCAGGAGTGGATGACGGTCTCGGCGAGGGGGAAGGGCTCGTCGCGTTCCGGACCGATGCCCTCGCCCTCGGCGGGCTCCAGCAGCTTGTCCTTCGCGGTGCGGGGCAGGCTGGTGCGGTCGTCGGCCTTGACCAGCACCACGTGGGCGGTGACGTCGCGTTCGTTGCGGGCGGCGGCGCGCTCGGCCTCGTCGAAGGTGGCCACGAGCTTGCGGCGCTCGATCTTGGTGGGGGCGACCGGCACGAGCAGCAGGTTCGCCTCGGTAACAGCCTCGTGGAAGATGCGGGAGCTGCCGCCGCCGGCGTCGACCACGATCGCGCCGAACTCGGACCGCTTCTCACGGATGTACTCGGCGATGTCGTCGAACGGGTACCGCTCGACAACCAGGTTGGCCGGGATCTCGAAGCCGGCGGCCTGGGCGACCTTGAACCAGTCGTAGGCGGACTGGCTGGTGGCGTCAGCGTCCAGCAGCAGCGTCGGGACGCCGAGGACGACGGCGTAGTAGAGGGCGATGAACCAGGCGGAGGTGGTCTTGCCGGTGCCGCCCTTGAGCATGCCGACAACGATCACGAACGCGTCCCAGACGTGTTCTGTGGCCGCGGCCAGGGTCTTGTGACGGGTGTTCTCGTTCACGTGTGCTTGATCTCCTGAAACTGGAAAGGTGCGTTGACTCGGCGGGTTGTCGACGGCGTCGACGCTTGCTTGGGGGCCTGGCTGCCTGGCGACGGGCGGGGGAGCCCTTGCTGCGCAACCGAAACTGGGATGGCCCATGGGCGGGTTGCTGAGCCGAACGGCACCGCGTGGGACATCGGAGAGGGCCGCGGTGCTCATGACTGCCTCGCCTGGTCCGCGGGGCCATGGCGGTGCTGGGGCCGCATGGGAGTGCGGGCCTGGTGCAGGAGCCGGTAGACCGTGGCCACGGAGTAGTTGCAGTCCTCAGCGAGCTCCGGCACGGAGGCGCCGGCCTCGTACCGTGCCCGTAGGGACAGCACGAGCTTGTGTCGCTTGGCGGCCCGTGCTGCGGCGCGCATCCGCAGGGTCTGCTGGGTGGTGCGCACGGTGCCGCCGGCCTCGATCAGCAGGCGCCGAGCACTCCGCCTCGTCTCTCCCGCAGCCGTGGCGAGTTCGGTGAGGGTCGCGCCGTGCTGCTCGTAGAGGGCGCGTAGGTGAGCTGCGAGTCGCTGGCGGGCTTGTGGGTCCTGGCGCATCCGGCGGGTCTGCCAGGAGGTGCGCATGACGGTCCCGGCGTCGTGCAGCCGGTTGAGGACGGTGCCATACGACAGGCCGCTGGCGGTGACGAGCTCGTCGACCGTGGCGCCTGACTCGTACTGCTTGCGCAGGGCTTGGGGCGCAACCTCCTTGCTCGGGTCGGAGGTGATCGGGCGTTCTGGGTTCATGCGACGGACTCCCATTCGCTGAGGGCTTCGGCATGGGCGGCGGCCAGCTCGTCGTAACTGCGCTGGTCGGATGGGGTGATGAGGATCAGGCGGCCGTCGGTGGCGACCCGCCAGTCGGCGGCCAGACGGCCGGTGAGCGGGTCGAGGACGCGCCCGTCGGGGGCGTGCCACACGGGCGGGATCTCGTCGGGGCGCGGCGCTGGGACCAGGACCTGGCGGCCGTCGCGGACGATCACCACAGCCCTGCCGCGATGCTCCGCAAATCGGTCCAGTGCCTCCTGGTAGGCCGCCCGCTCCCCCGTGTGCAGGGCCTTCCTCCGGGCCGCGATGCCCCAGGTGCCGTGTTGCTCGGCGACCTCCTCCCAGCCCCGTGCCGGCGTGTGGCCGTTGTCGGCATCCGGGAGGCGGATACCGAAGCCCTCCAGCGCACGCGGTGTAAGGGTCCAGGTGTCTCCGGTGTGCTGGACGAGACCGCGGTCGGCGAGGCGTTTCAGGGTCCGGTAGGTGGTCGCGCGGGAGACCGAGGACGTACCGACGAGTTCGGCAGCGGTCTGGTGGGGGTGCTGGTGCAGGGCGCTGATGATCACGAGGGCGGCGCTGCCGAGGGCGTGGTGGGCGAAGGCGTCGTGGCCCATGAGATGGCCGAGGACGGTGGAGTCGATGTCGGCCGTCGTGGCTGTCTCAGGGGTGGTCCACTCCTCAAGTGCCGGGTCGGGGGGGAACTGAGTGGACCGGAAACGAGACAGCAGAGCGTGGTCGCCGTGTCCGGGGATGGTGCCCTCGCCGAGGTACCAGGTCGAGCCCTCCCGGCCATGGCCCACCCGCAGACGCCGCAGCCAGCCCCGTGGCCGGAGGACCGTCTCGTAGACGACCCGGAGTGTCGTGCGGGAGACTCCGGCTTCCTCCGCGGTCTGCCGCTCACTGGCGTGGTGCAGGGGGCCGCCCGCGATCTCGGCGAAGTTCAGGTGCGCCCGCAGCACACGCAGGGCTGTCCGCCCACGCTCCCCGCGCCACGGTGTCGTTTCGATCCGGTCGCGCAGTGCGGCGAGGACTTCGTACGCCTCGTGCCGGGAGCCCAGCGCCGTGGTGCTGCTGATCGCGTCCGAGGCGCTGGCCCACACCCGGCGGATGTAGTCCAGGGCGCGCGCCTGCCCGGAACGCAGCGCGATGTGCCGGGTGTGCCGTCCGCCTTCGTGCTCGGGGTGCAGTAAGAGCTGCGTGAGCTGGTCGACGGTGCCGCCGACGCGAGCCACGTGGCAGGCGATGGCCGCAGTGATCCGGTGACCGTGCTCAGCCGCGCCCTGGCGGTCCGCGCGCAGGACCACGCTCCGGCGGTCGGAGCCGAGCCTGCTGTAGCTTCCCGCCGCGTAGCGGCCGGTGAGGTCTCCGAGCAGAACCAGGTCAGCCGCAGCCGGAGACAGCCCGTGAAGCCCCAGTCGCTCGCTCGGGTGAAGGGGTCGTTGGGATGGGTCTGCCTGGTGGGTGTGGTGTGGCACTGTGGGGTCGTCTCGCAAGGACGTGGACGCCACCCAGGCCCGCTAAAACCACGGGTGGTGTCCGGAACCGACCTCCAATCGGTGCCAAGCGAAGCCTCCAGGATTGCCGTCCTGGAGGCCTTCGTATGCCTAGCGCCGCTCAGAGGCAGGCGTCCCCATCGCGGCTCGACCGAGAACGACTCGGAGTGCCGTCAGAGGAGTCCTGATCCGCTCGACACCGCCCCGACCTCGGCCGATTCGGGGCCAAACAGAGGGCGATTGCCTCTGACTGGCTCCGAGCAGCTCGGGTCGAACCCGGGTCGAATCAGAGCGGTTTCCTCTGACTGCCTCCGATCGCCTCTGCAACCCGACCTAGCAGGTCACAACCGATACGGCTCACAAAAGCACAGGTCAGAAGGGTGCTCAGGAATACCCGGCGTACAGCCCGACTCGTCTGCCTCACCTGCGGCCTTGTCGCGGCGGGTTGCCCTCCTGGTACAGAGCCGCCACCTCCCCCATGCCTCCAGCGTCCGCACGAGGATCACTGGCGCATGTGCGGGGCCGGGGCGCACCGGTGCCACCACTTCCCTGATCGTCTACGGCGATCATCCGGGGGCTCGCGGCCCGAGAAGCGACCTGCGGCCGGAGCGCCGTTCGTCGCCGTCGTCGGCCGACATCTCTTCCGCCGAGGGCCGTCACAATCCTGCCGGCGGCACAGTACGGTATCGTATGGAGTAACTCTAGACGGTCACGAATGGAGCTGCCATGGTCCGCCCTCGGATCCTCTCCGTACCGGTACCTGAGGATTCCTTACTGCAGAACCTGCTGTCCCGCGTCGACTACTCCGACGCCTTCGCCGTACGGCTGCCATCGGATGCCGGCGTCGACGCGGGCGAGTGGGCCGATCGGTTCTTCGCCCAGCCGCCCTCATGGGTCCGGCGCGCCCTGGCTCTGCGCGACTCGCTGGTCGGCACGCTCGGCTTGAAGACCAACGACCTGGAGGCGGCCGTTCCCTTCCCCGAGCTGCTCCGCACCGGGAGAGAGGTCGTCTACGGGGTGGACGACCGCCACCTCGACTTCCGCGCCTCCGTCCATGTCGCCCGCAGCGACGGGGCCGTCCAAATCTCCGTTGCCACCGTGGTGCACCGGCACAGCCTGTTCGGGCGCTTGTACTTCCTGCCTGTCCGCGTGGTGCATCCCTTGATCATCCGGTCCATGCTGCGTCGCCTGGCCGCATGAATGCACCCGGATCCGGACGCCGTGTGCGGCCAGGCAGCCCAGGGCCGGCCGCCTCACCGGCGACCATTGTTCAGCATTCACCGAATTCACTCGGGTGTTCGCGGAATCGGATAGGTATTGTTTAGTATTCAGTGAATTCATGCTTGACGGTCGAGAAATGGACCGATACGGTCAATGTTGAGGTTTGGTCTCGACCGAACTCAACGGGGGCTAGTGAAGTGTTTGCAAAAGAACAAGGCGTCCTGTATCCGGGTGCGACCTACCTGGGTGCCGAGTCAAAGGTGAACACTGCGATGTGCCACCCCCTGGACCTTTGAAGAGTCAACGGGGAGTAAATTTTGCGGCATGGCCACAGCGGGGAAAGGAAGCGAATCGACGTCGCAGTCGAGCACTCTGCGGCCGACAGGGAAGAGCAGGGAGACATAGAACGCGCTCTCCTTGACGTGCGAGCCCTGGTGGACGACGTTCTGTCGAAATACGAGCATCGTTCAAGTTCTGCGGCCTTAGCACCGGTGAAACTGGTTGATTCAGAGGGCGCCCACAGGGTGATCGAGTACCACCTCGGCCAGGCGACCCGGTCCATACGGGCGCTGCTCCCCTCGGACCACGACGCCGTGCGGGCCCTGAACAGCGTGGTCGAGCGTCTGGACGTGGCGAGGTCGGGCGAGGTGCAAGTGTTGTGCTCGCCGGAGGTGGCCGAGCGGCACCGGATGGCGGACTACGTGACCATGCCCAGCCATCGAGGCGTGGACGTCCGACTGACGGGGCCGGTCGCCCATGGAGCGCTCATCATCGACGGCCGGGTGGCTTTGGTGCCCTGTGCACTGGGAGCGACGCGGTCGAGTGTCACCTTGATCCGCGCCTCGGCTGTCCTGAAGGCGCTGGAGGAGCTGTTCACGAGGGCATGGCAGCGCGCCGTACCGCTGTTGGACCACCAGCGGATCAGCAAGCGCATGCATCATGACTTCACCCAGGACGTCCTGCGCTGTCTCGGCATGGGCTGCACCGATGAAGCGGCGGCGCGCGAACTCGCGGTTTCGGTCCGTACCTATCGGCGGCATGTGTCGGAGATCATGCGGGTGCTCGGTGTGAGTTCACGCTTCCAAGCCGGGGCTCAGGCCGCGGAGTTGGGCCTGCTGCCTCCCGCTGTCAGTGGTGTCGGACCGGTTGGGGGAGGCTGACGGATGCCGCCCTTGTCGCCGTCACCGCTGCCCCACGCCGGCCACCGGCCGCGTTCGGGCGAAGTGGAGGCATGGCTTCTCGACGTTCCCGCGAACAGTGCCGCCGCGACGGCGGGTGCCCGCTGTCTTGACGAGGGGGAGCGGCGCCGTGTTGCCGCGATCACCGCCGAGCGGCCGCGGCTTCGGTACGTCACGGCCCACGTCGGCCTGCGCGTGCTGCTGGGTTCTTATCTGGGGCTGGCTCCCGACCAGGTCGGCTTCGTCCGCACACCGTGTCCGCTGTGCGACGGTCCGCATGGCCGCCCGGCCCTGGCCGGCGAACCGTCGTTGCACTTCTCCATGTCGCACTCGGGCGACATGGTGCTCTTCGCCGTCGCGTCGTCCGCCGTCGGCGCGGATGTCGAGGCTCCCATGGCGAGACACGGCAGATTCGATCTGTCCTCGTATCTCCACCCTGCCGAGTGTCGGGCTCTGCAGATGCTGGCCCCCGCGGAGCGCACTGCGGCCCTGCTGGGGTGCTGGGTTCGCAAGGAGGCCTATCTCAAGGGTGTCGGCTCGGGAATCGCCGGTGGTGTCGGGACGGACTACGTGGGATTGGAGGCCGCATACGCGACCGGCGCAGCCGGCTCGGAGGACGTGCTCCTGCCGTCCGGCTGGGCGATCCTGGATGTCGCCGTACCGGACGGGTTCAAGGCCGCCGTCGCGCTTCGGGACGATCGCCCCGAAGCGCGGAGACGGGCGTGCCTGCCGGTGCGTTCCTTCGGCTTGGGCCAGGTCGGTGGCCGCTGGTCACTCGGGGGTGGGCAGCAACCTGTCCCGGACCGACTGCTGGAAGTCGCCGCCGTCGGCGCCCGGGGGAACCAGGTCCGGGTCGGTGCGTCGAAGATGGAGGACGCCGAGGTAGACGGCGTAGAGCATGAGCGCCGTTGACTCGGCCTCGGTCGGCTGCAGTCCGGTCTCGGTGAGCAGGTGCCGCAGGATCTCCAGGCGGCGCCGGTGCGTCTCCGCCAGAACCTCCCGGACCTCGGGGCGGGCCGTGTCGGCCTGCAACGCGATCTCGATGCCCCGGGAGGGGTTGTCGAAGACGTACTCCAGCAGCGCGGACATCTTGGCGACGGGATCCGGCAGTTCGGCCAGTGACGCGGCCACCTGGTCGGTCGTCGCGTCGCGCCAGTGCTGCAGGGCGGCCCTGACCAGCGCGTCGCGGTTGGCGAAGAACCAGTAGAAACTGCCCTTGCTGGCCCCCAGTTCGGCGGCCAGCGGTTCTACGGCGACCGCACGGGCGCCGCCGTCCGCCATCGCGCTGATCGCCGCATCGATCCAGTCCTGTGCGGTGAACCGCGCCTTTTCCGTGCGTGCCATGCTCAGTACGGTATCGTACGGAGCCGCTCGGCGCCCGGGGCCCATGCCGGGACGCTCGGCCCGCTCGCCCGGGGAGCGCTTGCCGTTGTGGCCCGCAGTCGCACCAGGCCCTGGTCGTATCCGGGGCCGCCTGCACAGTCGCCGCCGTAATGCGGCAGCCGGATGCAGGAACTGGACACGGTGAATGCAGCTTGTGGCCGGTTCCTTGAACCGGCAGGAATGGCTGACATAGTTTGAGACAGCATCGACGAGCACTCAAAAACGGGGGTTTAGGTCTGCCCGTCGGGCAGTAAGTGCGACTGCTTGCGGAGTCGAATTCACAGGGCTGTCGATGGCGCGGTCCGCGAGGATTTCGAGCTCCGCGAAGTGAGCGAGTCCTTACCGCACGGTCTTCGTGGCCGGTGCCGGTACGCAGGTGCACCGTATTGCACGCCCCGTCGTGGCGTGTCCCTTCGGCATGTGGGCGAACGGCGCATCTGTTGTTCATTCATGGGGGAAACAATCATGCATGTTCCATCCACAAGCCATGCCTGCGTTCCGCAACAGCGAAGCCATGGCCAGTCGGCGAAGGAGAACACCGGCCGGCACCCCCGGCCCCACTCCACCTCGCGCCGCCTGTGGGGCCGTCCACCCTACGGATACCGAACCGTCCCTGCCGCGGACGGAACGGGGCGCATGCTCGTCCCGGACGACACCGCGGCGACGGTCGTGCAACGGATCTTCGAGGAGTACCTCGCCGAGAAGAGCCTGCAGGACATCGCGGCGGGGCTGACCTCGGACGGGATACCCACCCCTGGGGCCGGCCGGAGCGGGCCGGGCCGTCGCGCGGCATCGTGGTCGAAGGGGGCGGTGCGCTCGATCCTGGTCAACCCTCGCTACGCCGGGTATGCCACGGGCGGCGAGAGCGCCTGCGGGAGCGGCGGCGGCACGGCGATGGGATGCCCTCCCATCATCCCGGCCGAAACCTTCGAGCAGGTGGATCGGATCTTCGCCGCCCGCCGGGTCGCTTCCGCGTCGCACGCGGCCACCGACGGCAACCGCTACCTGCTGCGCGGCATGATGCGTTGCGCCAGGTGCAACCGGCTGATGCAGGGCACCCGGAACAACGGGGAGTCCTACTACCGCTGCCGCATCCCCTCGGATCACCTGGCGGAACACCCACGCAATGTCTATCTACGGGAGCAGGCGGTCGTCGCTCCGCTTCTGTCCTGGCTGGGCGCGATGCTCACCGCGCGTGGTTTGTCCCGTGCCCTGAGTGCGTCCGGGGCGCCGGTTCCGGGTGTGCACCAGTTGGCCGTCGTCGACGCGGCCGGCCGCCGGCTGCGCGGGCTGCGGAGCGCCTCGGAGGAGGAACGCGCAGAGTTCTTCCGCTCCCTGGGAATGCGTCTCACCTACGCAGATGCCTCGCGCACCCTCCGGGTCAAGCTCGAACTGGAAAGCGGTGTGCCCGCCCTCCGCTCGGAGCTGCACGTGTAACGGACCTGTTTCACTGGCTGCCAACCCCCATTTTCACTCGGCGGTCGGGCCGCCCGTCCATAGGGTAGAGGTGACATTTCGCTGCGCTGAATGTCACCTCGGGAATCTTCGGGAGGAACACGGATGAGCCGGCAGTACGGAATCTCGGTGGTGAAGAAACTCATTCCGCACCGGTTTCCGATCCTCTTGGTCGACCGGGTGCTCGATGTGGTCCCGGGCGAGAGGATCAGCACGGCGAAAGCAGTGACGTGCAACGAGCCCTGGTACCGGGACGTCGCGGACGGAACGCCGGACGACGGCTATGCCTATCCGGTTGAGTTGCTGATCGAGTCGTGGTGCCAGAGCGCCGCGCTCCTTGCTGCGCCGCCGCCGCGATCCGCTCGAGCGGCTCACCCCGCGCGAGCGAGAGGTCCTGGCCCTGATCGCGGAGGGCAGGTCGAACGGGGCGATCGCCCGCGAGCTGGTGGTGTCCGAGGCGGCCGTCGGCAAGCACATCAGCAGCATCCTCACCAAGCTGGACCTGCCCCAGACGGACGAGACCCATCGAAGGGTGCTGGCGGTCCTCGCCTTCCTGCGGGCATGACACCTGCCGCCCCCCTACGTCATGCGGGCGTGAGGCGCGGCGGTGCGGGGAGGGGGATTCACGCCGAGTCGCCGGGCCGAAGGGGACGTGCCGTCACTCGTGCCAGATGCCCCTCGAACACCTCCCGCGCCTGGGGGGTCAGCGTCCGCAGGGCCACCAGTGCCGTGATCACCACATCGCACAGTTCCGCCTGGACGTCCTCCCACGTGTGGGTGACACCCTTGCGGGGGTTCTGGCCGGTCGTGCCGATGATCGCCTCGGCGACCTCGCCGACCTCCTCCGAGAGTTTCAGGACGCGAAGGAGCACGCCTTCCTGGCCCGCGTGCTCACGGGTGGCCTCCAGGCGGGACCAGAGTTCGTCGACGGCCGGCCAGAGGGCGGCGGTGGTGCGGGCGGTGTCCTGATCGGTCATGCCGGGCAGCTTCCCACGCCCCCGGCACCGCGCCGTACCGGCTACTCCTCGAACAGCACCTCCTGCTCCCCCTCCTTCTTCGCCCGCACCCGCTGGTTGCGCGCCCCGATCACCACCGCCGTCGCCGCCGCCGTGACGCCCAGGGCCACCGGCACCATCCAGCCGCGGTCGAAGACATGACCCAGGGCGTGGTCGAGGGAGATCCGGCCGGGGCCCGTCACCGCGAGGCCCGTCGCGGCGAGGCACAGGCTTGCCGCGTACTCGTAGCCGCCCTCCTGGGCGAAGAAGCCGCTGGGCAGGTGGACCGCCGCCGCCCCGGCCATCGCTCCGGCCGCCGCCGCGCCCGCCGCCGGCGTCGCGAGGCCCAGGGCGAGGAGGGTGCCGCCGCCGGTTTCCGCGAGGCCGGCCGCCGTGGCGCTCGCCTTGCCGGGCGCATAGCCGACGGACTCCATGAACTGGCCTGTGCCCTCCAGACCGTGCCCGCCGAACCAGCCGAACAGCTTCTGCGCGCCGTGCGCGGCCAGTACCCCGCCGGTCCCCAGCCGGAGCAACAGCAGACCCAGATCACGTCGGTCGAAACAGCTCACGGTGACTCCCAGGCGGAGAGGCGGAGAGGCGGAGAGGCGCAGAGCACGGAGAGGCTCGTGTTCCCACCGTCGCAGGTCCGACACCCGTCGGCCCGCTGTGGATGGCGTTCGGGTGGCGGGGACGGGGCGGCGGTGTGACTCTGACGCCATGACGATTCAGCCAGCCAAGCTCAGCGATGCGGCCGTCCGGGCCTTCGTGAACGCCGTCAACTCCCATGACCGGGAGGGCTTCATGGCGCTGCTCGCCCCCGGCGCCACCATGTCCGACGACGGCTCCGACCGTGACCTCGCCGAGTGGATCGACCGGGAGATCTTCTCCTCCCACGGCCACATGGAGGTCGACAACGAGTCCGGCGGCGGACGCACCCTCCTCGCCCGCTACCGCAACGACACCTGGGGCGAGATGCGCACCAAGTGGACCTTCACCGTGGAGGACGACGGGCGGATCTCACGCTTCGAGACCGGTCAGGCATAAAGGCCTCCAGGGGGTTGTCTTCGCGTGCGCTCCAACTCCTACCGTCCCTGAGCATGACGACGAAACGAACTCTGGGACGCAGTGGGATCGAAGTCAGCGCACTCGGCTTCGGCTGCTGGGCCATCGGCGGGGAGTGGCAGTCCGCCGACGGACAGCCGCTCGGGTGGGGAAAGGTGGACGACGAGGAGTCCGTGCGGGCGGTCCACCGCGCGCTCGATCTCGGTGTCACCTTCTTCGACACCGCCGACGTCTACGGCACCGGCCACAGCGAGACCGTCCTCGGCCGCGCCCTCGGCAAGCGGCGCGACGACGTCGTGCTCGCCACCAAGTGGGGCAACGTCTTCGACCCGGAGACCCGCACCCTCACCGGCGCCGACGACACCCCGGAGCACGCCCGCCGCGCTCTCACCGCCTCCCTGCGCCGCCTCGGCACCGACCACATCGATCTGTACCAGTTCCATCTGTCCGACGCCGATCCGGCGCGGGGTACCGAACTCCGCGACCTGTGCGAGGAGTTGGTCGGGGAAGGGCTCATCCGCGCCTACGCCTGGAGCACCGACGACCCCGACCGTGCCGCCGTCTTCGCCGAGGGGCCGCACTGCACGGCCGTACAGCATGCCCTCAACGTGCTCCAGGACGCGCCGCGACTCCTCGAACTGTGCGAGCGCATGGACCTCGCGAGCATCAACCGCAGTCCGCTGGCCATGGGGTTGCTCGCCGGGAGGCGGAGCGGGCCGCTGGAGGCCGGGGACATCCGGAGCCGGCCGCCGGCCTGGATGCAGGGGTACGACGGTGACGGGACCGGGGCCGACGCGGACTGGCTGAGCCGGATCGACGCCCTGCGCGACGTCCTCACCAGCGGCGGCCGCACCCTCGCTCAGGGCGCCCTCGCCTGGCTGTGGGCCCGCAGCCCGCGCACCGTGCCGATCCCGGGCTTCCGCTCGGTCGCGCAGGCCGAGCAGAACGCGGGCGCGATGGCGAAGGGGCCGCTCACCGCCGGTCAGCTGGCCCAGATCGACCAGATCCTCGGAAGGTGAGCGGCCCGCCCGCCGGAGCAGATCAGTAGCCGTGACCACCGTACGGCTGTGGCGCGTACGGCTGCTGGGCGTACCCCTCCTCCTGCGCGTACGGCTGCTCGGTCAGCGTGATCTGCCCGGCCTCGATCGTGGCCAGGCGCGGGGCGCGGCAGGCGATGGAGGAGTCGTGGGTGACCAGGACGAAGGTCAGGCCGTGCTCCCGCCACAGGCCCTCCAGCAGGGCCATGATGTCGTCACGGGTGCCCTCGTCGAGGTTGCCGGTGGGTTCGTCGGCGAGCAGCACCTTGGGGTTCTTCACCAGCGCGCGGGCGATCGCGACGCGCTGCTGCTGGCCGCCGGACATCTCCGAGGGGACGTGGGACAGGCGTTCGCCGAGGCCGACCGAGCGCAGGGCCTCGGCCGCCCGTTCCCGGCGCTCGGCGGGCTTCACGCCGAGCGGGACCAGGGCGGTCTCGACGTTCTCCTGCGCGGTGAGCGTCGGGATCAGGTTGAACGCCTGGAAGATGATGCCGATCTTCTCGGCGCGCAGCCGGGTCAGCCGGGCCTCGCCGATGGTCGCCAGGTCGACGCCGTCCAGTTCCACGCTGCCGGAGGACGGGCGGTCCAGGCCGCCGACCATCTGCAGCAGGGTGGACTTGCCGCCGCCCGTCGGGCCCTGGATGACCAGCTGGTCGCCGTCGGCGATGGTGAGGTCGATGCCGCGCAGCGCCTCCACCGTCTGCCTGCCGCGCGTGTAGCGCTTGGTGACGCCGGTGAGTCTGTACATGGGTTCTCCACAAGGTCCGCAAGGTAGGGGGTGGGGTGCCGCCTCCCCGGGGGGAATGTCGGAGGCGGCACCCCGGTTCGAGGGGTGTCCCGGCGCGCGTTACGAGACGCTGCGCAGGGCGTCCGCCGGGCGCATCCGGGACGCGCGCCAGCCGCCCATCGCACCGGCGATCAGACCGCCGGCGACCGCGAGGCCGACGGCGAGCGCGATGGTCGTCACGGACACGGGCGCGGAGAGCGCGATCTCCACGGTGTTCTTCGCCGCCTGCTGCCCGGGACCGCCACCGCCGGGCCCGCCGCCCGGACCGCCGCCCATCCCGCCGCCCGTGCTGCCGAGCTGCGCGGTGAGCTTCGGGCTGATCGCGGTGACGGCGTAGGCCGCCGCGAGGCCCAGGGCGATGCCGAGGCCGCCGATCAGGCCGTTGACGACGGACTCGCCGACCACCTGCCGGGTCACCCTGCGGCTCGGCCAGCCGAGCGCCTTCAGCGTGCCGAACTCGCGCACGCGCCGGGAGACGGCCGAGGAGGTGAGCAGCGCGGCCACCAGGAACGCGGCGGCGAGCACGGCGATGGACAGCCACTTGCCGACGCTGGTCGCGAGGTTGGAGGCGGTGGACAGCGAGCCGGAGACCGTGGAGGCGAGGTCGGAGGAGGTGGTGACCGTCGTACCGGAGATGTTGCTCTGGATGGTCTTCTTCACGCTCGCGATCTGCTTCGAGTCGGTCGCCTTGACGTAGATCGTGGTGACCTTGTTCTTGGCGTCACCGAGCGACTGGGCCTGCTTCAGCGGCAGGTAGACGTCGGTGGTGGACTCGCTGCTGTCCGGGGTGGCGATGCCGATGACGGTGTACTTGGTGCCGGAGATCTTGAAGGTCGAGCCGGCCTTGTACTTCTTCTCCTTGGCGTACGACGTGCTCACCACCGCGACCTTCGCGTCGGTCTGCGCCGAGGTGAAGGTCTTCCCGGAGGTGATCTTCATCGTGGCCAGCGGGCCGAGGGCCTGGTTCGTGACGTCGACGCCGGCGACCGAGTAGCTGTTGACGTTGAAGTTGGCGCCACCGCCCTGCACCTGCGGCTGGCCACCGCCGCTTCCACCGGGACCGCCCTGCTGTCCGCCGCTGCCGGACGACTGGGCCTTGCCCTGGGTGAAGGAGCCGTCGACCTTGGTGACGTTCAAGGACAGGGCGCCGACCGCCGAGGCCACGCCCTTCTGCGCGGCGACCCACTGGACCAGTGAGGACTTCAGGGCCTGACCACCCTGCGTCATCACCCGGTCCGAGCTCTGGCTGGTCTTGCCGCTCGACTTCGCGTCGAACTGGAACCTGGGTCCCTGTGAGCTGCCCGCCTTCGGCGCCGACTGGGCCTTGGTGACGGTCATGTCGGTGCCGAGGCCGTAGAGCGATTTCAGGACCTTGTCCTGCGCCTGCGTCATGCCGGCCGACACCGAGTTGACGGTGATGACCAGCGCGATACCGAGCGCCAGACCCATCGCGATGACCAGAGCGGCCTTCTTGCGGCGGCTCAGCTCGCGCTTGAGATAGATGCCAAACATCCCGTTCCTCGAAGGTTCTTGGCGCCCGCTGTGGGCGCGGCCACAAGCTAGGGAGGAACCTTTGAGCGGCCCTTGGTGAAGGATGTGTAAGGCCTGAGAAAACCGGCTAACTCATCGGATTTTCATAACGTGGCAAATTCCACGGCGATGGAGGGCCCGCAGTGCGGAATCCGCTGCTGGGCGCGGTGTACCGTCCCCGGGTGCGCGAATGTTCCCGGCTCAGCCGGCGTGCCGTCCTCGGACTGACGGCCGCCGCCCTTCCCCTGTCCGCGACCACTCAGGCCTCCGCCGCGACGGTGATAGGCGGCGAGCAACTGGCCCGTACCGGCGTCCAGGTGCGCGGTGCCTCCGGACTGCCCGAGAAGCTCACCGCCCGCTCCTGGCTGATCGCCGACTGCGCGAGCGGCGAGGTGCTCGCCTCGTTCAACGCGCACCGGCGGCTCGCGCCCGCGTCCACGCTGAAGATGCTGTTCGCGGACACCGTCCTGAAGAAGTTCGACCGCACCCAGCGGTACACCGTCAAGGACTCCGACGTCACCGACGTCCCGTTCGGCTCCAGCCTGGTCGGCATCAAGCCCGGCATCACCTACACCGTCGAGCAGCTGTGGCAGGGCGTGTTCCTGCGCTCCGGCAACGACGCCGTGCACGTGCTCGCCCATATGAACGGCGGCATCGCCAGGACCGTCGCCGAGATGCAGGCCAAGGCGGAGGACCTCCAGGCCCTGGACACCCATGTGGTCAGCCCCGACGGCTTCGACCACCCGGGCCAGATCTCCTCGGCGTACGACCTCACGCTGTTCGCCCGCCACGGCCTGAAGGACGCCGACTTCCGCGGCTACTGCGGCACGCGGACCGCCGACTTCCCGGCGGGCGGCAAGAAGACCTTCCAGATCCAGAACACCGACCGCCTGCTGACCGGGGCGTGGGGACTGAAGACGTACGACGGCCTGATCGGCGTCAAGAACGGCTACACCAGCCACGCCGGCAACACCTTCACCGGCGCGGCCACGCGGGGCGGACGCACCCTGCTCGTCACCGTGATGCACCCGGCCACCGGCAGCAACGCCGTCTACGAGCAGACCGCGGCGCTGCTCGACTGGGGCTTCGGACGCGGGCGTTCGGCGCGTGCCGTGGGCACCCTGGTCGATCCGCTCAGCGAGGGCGGGGCGAAGGCGAGTCCGTCACCGGCGGACGGAAAGGCGGCGCAGGCGGCGGTCGGCGCGTCGGAGCCGGGCTCCCACGGACCGTCCGCCGGCCGGCTGGTGGAAGGCGCGGCGGGTACGGCGCTGCTGCTGGCGGCGGCGGGGGCGGTGGTGGTCAGGCGGCGGCGCAGGGCGGTCGCTGCGGCCACGACGGCCGAGGGGGCTGAGACATCCTCGGGGGCCGAGAGGGCCGAGAGGGGCCAGGGGTCCGATGGGGCGGCGGGGAACACGGAGCCCGGCGGCCGGCACCGCCGCTGAACAGTGCGGCGGCCGTTCCACCGACCGGCGTGTACCTTGCGTCCCGTCGCGAGGTCCACCCCCAACTCCGGCCCGGTGGAACGGCCGCCGCCTCCCCCTCGGTGTTGGCCGCGGAATCCACTTGCTCCAACTGTGAAGCTCTCGTGAAGGAGAGTTGAGCACATGGGCCCGACGGGCCGCAATACCGCGGATGTCCGAATTCCGTTTGTGGTATAGGGGTCAACCCCGCCCGATGTACGGCATCGCCGTCGCCAGCACCGTCGCGAACTGCACGTTCGCCTCCAGCGGCAGCTCGGCCATGTGCCGCACGGTCCGCGCCACATCGGCCACGTCCATCACCGGCTCCGGGGCCATCTCGCCGTTCGCCTGCAGCGCGCCGGTCTGCATCCGGGCCGTCATATCGGTCGCCGCGTTGCCGATGTCGATCTGCCCGACGGCGATGCGGTACGGCCGCCCGTCCAGGGACAGCGACTTGGTCAGGCCGGTCAGCGCGTGCTTGGTCGCGGTGTAGGCGACCGAGAGCGGACGGGGCGTATGGGCGGAAACGGACCCGTTGTTGATGATCCGGCCGCCCTGCGGATCCTGCTCCTTCATCCGCCGGTACGCGGCCTGGGCGCACAGGAACGCGCCGTTGAGGTTGGTGTCCACCACGTGCCGCCAGGCGTCGTACGGCAGTTCCTCGACCGGCACCCCGCCCGGCCCGAAGGTCCCCGCGTTGTTGAACAGCAGGTCCACCCGCCCGAACCGGTCCACCGTCGCCGCGAACAGCGCGTCCACGTCCTCGGGCCGGGACACGTCGGTGCGTACGGCGACGGAGGCGCCCTCCGGGGCCAGTGCCGCCGTCTCCGCCAGCGTCTCGGTGCGCCGGCCGGCCAGCGCCACCGACCAGCCGGCCCGCAACAGTTCCACGGCGACGGCCCGCCCGATGCCGGAGCCGGCGCCGGTCACCACCGCGATCTTCGAATGCCTGTCAGTCATGGCACCGCAGCGTAGGCGGCAAGTCCGCCATGCGGAATGCCATGTCCGCCATACGGTTGTCCGAGGCTGACGGTCACCGCCACCCGGGATACCGGCTCACACCGTCACCGCGACCGCGTCTCCCGGATACCGCACCCCGATCCGCTCCCGCACCGCGTCCAGCGTCCGCATCACCGCCAGCGAACCCTCCAGTGGCACCAGCGGCGACTCCTTCTCGCCCGCGCGCAGCGCCCGCATGACCTCGGCCGCCTCGTGGCGCAGGGTGGTGCGCGGCCCGTCGGCCGGGCCGGCGGCGAACTCCTCCGGCTCACTGCCGTCGCGGTGCAGCACGAACCGCTCCGGGTGGAAGAAGCCGGACGGCACGTCGATCCGGCCCCGCGAACCGGTCACCGAGGCCGTGCCGCCCGTGCCGCCGACGATCGAGCAGTGCAGCGCGGCCATCGCCCCGCTCTCCCAGGACAGCACCGCGCCCGTCTGGAGGTCGACGCCCTCCGGCGACAGCAGCGCGCTCCCCGCGACCGCGTCAGGCTCACCCAGCAGCAACTGCGCGAACGACACCGGGTAGACCCCGAGGTCCAGCAGCGCCCCGCCGCCCAGCGCCGGATCCCGCAGCCGGTGCGCCGGCGGGAAGGGACCGGCGAGCCCGAAGTCGGCCTGCACGGTGCGCACTTCGCCGATCGCCCCGTCGTCCACCAGCGCCTTCAGCCGCCGGACGAGCGGGTTGCAGTACATCCACATCGCCTCCATCAGGAAGCGGTCGTGCTCCCGCGCCAGCGCGACGAGTTCCTCCGTCTCGCGCAGGTTCAGCGTGAACGGCTTCTCGCACAGCACGTTCCGTCCCGCCTCCAGGCACAGCCCGGCCGCCGCGCGGTGCGCCGAGTGCGGAGTGGCGACGTACACGACATCGATGTCCGGGTCCGCGGCCAGCGACTCCCAGTCGCCGTACGCCCGCTCCGCCCCGAACCGCTCCGCGAACGCCTGTGCCGACTCCCGGCGCCGCGAGGCCACCGCGGCGATCTCCGCGTCCGGGAGATCCACCAGGTCCGCCGCGAACGCCGCCGCGATCCCGCCCGTCGCCAGGATCCCCCAGCGCACCTTCCGCTCCTCCATCGCCCCGCCCCTCGGTCACATGTGCCCTGGCAGTGTGTACGAGCTGAGAGCATAGGTGCCGGTCGTTCTCGGCAGACGGCCGATGCCAAGGGGATTCCCGGCAGGCGGCCGTTTCACCAAGGGGAGGGGACAGATGCCCGAGCACGCGGCGGCACAGACACCGGACACCCACCACTCGTCCACCCCGGCCCGGACATCAGCCGCCGGCCGCCGCACCGGCCTGCTCGTGACGCTCGTGCTCGGCGGCCTCACCGCGACACCCCCGCTCGCGATGGACATGTACCTCCCGTCCCTGCCGGAGGTCACCCGCTCCCTGCACGCGCCCGCCGCCACCGTCCAGCTCACCCTCACCGCCTGCCTGCTGGGCATGGCCCTCGGGCAGCTGGTCGTCGGCCCGATGAGCGACCGCTGGGGCCGCCGCCGTCCCCTGCTCGCCGGCCTCGCCGTCTACCTCCTCGCCACCGCCCTGTGCGCGCTCGCGCCGAACGTCGAGACGCTGGTCGCCTTCCGGCTGGCCCAGGGCCTCGCGGGCGCCGCCGGCATCGTCATCGCCCGGGCCGTCGTACGCGACCTGTACGACGGCGTGGCCATGGCCCGCTTCTTCTCCACCCTGATGCTGATCTCCGGGGTCGCGCCGATCGTCGCGCCCCTGATCGGCGGGCAGATCCTGCGGGTGACGGACTGGCGGGGCGTCTTCGTCGTCCTCACGGTCGTCGGCGTGCTGCTGGCCGCCCTCGTCTGGCTGCGGCTGCCGGAGACCCTGCCGCCGGCGGAACGGCATGACGGGGGAGTCCAGGCGGCCCTGCGCGCGATGCGCGGCCTGCTCGCCGACCTGCCCTTCACCGGCTACATGCTGGCCGGCGGCTTCGCCTTCGCCGCGCTGTTCGCGTACATATCCGCCTCCCCGTTCGTCATCCAGGAGATCTACGGCGCCTCCCCGCAGACCTTCAGCCTGCTGTTCGGTCTCAACTCGGTCGGCCTCGTGGCCGCCGGGCAGGTCAACGGCAAGCTGCTGGTCGGCCGGGTCGCCCTGGAGAAGGTGCTGGCCTTGGGCCTCGCGGTGATCGTGCTCGCCGCGACCGCCCTGCTGCTGATGTCCACCGGCGCCCTCGGCCAGGTCGGTCTGCCGCCGATCGCCGCCGCGCTCTTCATCCTGATGTCCGCCATGGGCATCACCCTCCCCAACGCCCAGTCCCTCGCCCTGCTGCGCACCCGGCACGCCGCCGGCTCCGCCTCCGCCCTGCTCGGCACCTCCTCCTTCCTCGTCGGCGCGGTCGCCTCACCGCTCGTCGGCGTCGCCGGAGAGCACACCGCCGTACCCATGGCGGTGGTCCAACTGGCGGGAGCACTGGTCGCGGCGGCCTGCTTCATGGGAATGTGCCGTCCCTGGAGCACACGTGGGAACACACGTGCGGGGTCGGAGGGAGACGAGAACTGAGCGCACCGAGACTGCGCGCCGACACACCGGAACGGGCCGGGCTGGACCCCGTGGAACTCGGGCACCTGGTCGGCGAGGTGCACGCCCTCACCGGCGGAGACCGCCCCTGGGCGGCCGGCGCCGTCGTGCTGGCCGGCCGCGGGCCCGTGATCGCCGTGGCCGAGGCCGCGGGCTGGGCCGTCCGCTACTCCGGCTACGACCGCGAGACCGACAACGGTGTCGAACTGCCGCCCGCCGCCCGAGTCCCGGCCACCCTCGACACGCCCTTCGACCTGGCCTCCCTCACCAAGCTGTTCACCTCGGTCGCCGCCGTGCAGCAGATCGAGCGCGGCACCCTCGGCATGGACGCCCGGGTCGGCGACTACCTGCCCGACTTCCACGCCGCCGCCGCGCACGGCATCACCGTCCGGCAGCTGCTCACCCACACCTCCGGGCTGCGCCCCGAGCTGCCGCTGTACGACTGCCCCGACGACGCCTCCCGCCTGGCCCTGCTGCGCGCCGAGGCCCCCACCGGCGAGCCCGGCCGGTACCTCTACTCCGACCTGAACATGCTGCTGCTCCAGTCCGTGCTGGAGCGCATCACCGGCCGGACCCTCGACATCCTCGTCCGGGACGGCATCACCCGGCCGCTCGGCATGACGGCGACCCGCTTCGGGCCCTGCCCCGGCGCCGCCGCCACCGAGGACCAACGCCGGCCCTGGGCCAAGGCGCACCGGGGGATGCTGCGGGGCGTGGTCCACGACGAGAACGCCTGGGCGCTGGGCGGTGTGGCCGGGCACGCCGGGCTCTTCTCCACCGCCCGCGACCTGGCCGTCTTCTGCCGCGCCCTGCTCGCCGGCGGCTCCTACGGCCCGGGCCGCATCCTCGGCCCCGACTTCGTCGAGCTCCTGCTCACCCCGCCGGGGCTGGGCTTCGCCGTCGACCAGCCGTGGTTCATGGGCGAACTCGCGGGCCACGGAGCGGCGGGCCACACGGGCTTCACAGGCACGTCGCTCGTCCTCGACCCGAGGACCGACACGTTCCTGATCCTGCTGGCCAACACGGTGCATCCGCGGCGCAGACCGGCGGACAGCGGGCCGAGGGCGAGACTGGCGACCCGCCTGGCGAGGGCGGTGGTCTGACCCGCGGCTCCCAGCCGGCCGAGCCGGACCCCGGCAGGGCCGGCCCGCACACCGGGCGCCATAGAATCTCCGGGTGAACGCCCCAGTGCCACCGGCCGAAGCCCTCCGCCGAAGCCTCGCCGACCTGCTCGACGGACTCCCGCCCACCCAGGCCGCCGGCGCCGTCGACAGGCTCATCGCCAGCTACCGGGGCGACACCCCGACGCACGCCCCGATCCTCCGCGACCGCGCCGACGTCGCCGCGTACGCCGCCTACCGCATGCCCGCCACCTTCGAAGCGGTCCACGCGGCGCTGGAGGCGTTCGCGGCGACCGTCCCCGACTGGACGCCCGGCAGCCATGTCGACGTCGGCGGCGGCACCGGCGCCGCGACCTGGGCCGTCACCGCGACCTGGCCCGGCGAGCGCGGCGTCACCGTGCTGGACTGGGCCGAGCCCGCGCTCGCCCTGGGCCGGGAGATCGCCGCCGCCAACCCGGCCCTGCGGGGCGCCCGCTGGCAGCGCGCCCGGATCGGCGCCGACCTCAGCCTGGACGACACCGACCTCGTCACGGTGTCGTACGTCCTCAACGAGCTTTCCGAGGCCGACCGCGCCGCCCTCGTCGACGCCGCCGCGGCCGCCGCGCAGGCCGTGGTGATCGTGGAGGCCGGTACCCCGGCCGGCTACGCCCGCGTCATCGAGGCCCGCGACCGCCTGATCCGCGCCGGGCTGCACGTCGTCGCCCCCTGCCCGCACAGCGCCGCCTGCCCCATAGAGCCCGGCACGGACTGGTGCCACTTCGCCGCCCGGGTCAGCCGCTCCTCGCTGCACCGCCGGGTCAAGGGCGGCACCCTGCCGTACGAGGACGAGAAGTTCTCCTACGTCGCCGCCACCCGCCTGCCCGCCGCGCCGGCCCCCTCCCGGGTGATCCGGCGCCCGCAGATCCGCAAGGGCCAGGTGCTCCTGGACCTGTGCGAGATCGAGGAACGGCTGGCCCGTACGACGGTCACCAAACGCCACGGCCCCCTGTACAAGGCGGCCCGGGACGCCGAGTGGGGAGACCCGTGGCCGCCGGAGGGTTCCCCCGAGGAGCCGTCCGCGTAGTCGGCGCGGCTTGTTAGCGTCGGGCCATGGTCAAGCAGCCCGCCCCCGACGCCACCCGTCGCAGCGACAAGTCCCGCAGAGCGATCTACGCCGCCGCCCTCGCCCTCGTCGGCGAGGTCGGCTACCCGAGGACCACCGTCGAGGGGATCGCCGCGCGCGCCGGCGTCGGCAAGCAGACGATCTACCGCTGGTGGTCCTCCAAGGCGGACGTCCTGCTGGAGGCGTTCCTCGACCTCGGCGAGCGGACGGCCCGGGCGGCGGGGCAGGAGCCGTACGCCGTCCCGGACACCGGGGATCTCGCCGCCGACCTCAAGGCGGTGCTGCGGGCCACGGTGGACGAGCTCCTCGAACCGCTCTTCGAGGTGCCGGCGAGGGCGCTGGCCGCGGAGGGGCTGCTCAACGAGCAAGTCGGGCGGGAGTTCGTCGAGAGGCTGCTGCAACCACAGCTCCGGCTGTACGCGGACCGGTTGCGCGCCGCACAGGACAGCGGGGCGGTACGGCGTGACGTCGATCCCCGTATCGCCCTGGAACTGTTCGTCTCACCCCTCGCACAGAGGTGGCTGCAGCGGACCGGGCCGATTACGTACGACTACACGGACACCCTGGTCGACTACGCACTGCACGGAATCACACCGCGTTGATCGGCCCGCCCGCCCCCGTCCCGGTCGGCTTCCTGCCCTCGGCAGCCACCCCGAAGCGCACGAAGATGGGACGATAGGGCACACTGTCCGCACACCAGCGAGGCGAGGGGATAGATGAGCGCGACGTTCGGCGGCCGGTCCGGCCGGCAGGGCAAACTCTCCCAGTGGCTGCTTGGACGCCGCCCGAAGGAGGCCGCCGACGACGGGGGCCGCGAGACCGTGCTGCTGGCCGCCGCCGCGGCGGGCCTGCCGCTCGCCCCCGCCGCGCACCCCGCCCCCGGCTACCGCTGCTCCTGCGACCGCGTCGGCTGTCCCACCCCCGCCCGGCACCCGGTGTCGTTCGCCTGGCAGACGCAGTCCACGACCGACCGCGCGCAGATCGAACGCTGGGCCCGGGACCAGCCGCAGGCCAACTTCATCACCGCGACCGGCATGGTGCACGACGTGCTCGACGTTCCCCTGGAAGCCGGCCGGGAGGCCCTGGAGCGGCTGCTCGGCTCCGGTGTCGAGGTCGGGCCCGTCGCCGAGAGCGACGACGGCCGCATGCTGTTCTTCACCCTCACCCGCGGCACCCCCGAGGACGAGGACGAGTGGTGGCCGTGCGAGCTGGACTGCCACCCCGAGACCATGGACGAGCACCCGGGGCTGCGCTGGCACTGCCGGGGGTCGTACGTGCTGGTGCCGCCCGCCCGGCTGCCCGGTGACGACCAGCGGGTGCGGTGGGTGCGGGGGCCGGAGCACGCGCTGCCGGATCCCCTCAGCCTGCTGGAGGCGCTCACCGACGCGTGTGCGCGGTACGCCGACTCCGGTCATCACGGCGCCTGGCCGTTGCGGCACTGAGCGCTGCGCGGGGTCCCGGGCGCGCTGTTCTACTCGCCCTGCGCGGATGTGAGGCCCGGCACCCGCCCCAGCACCGCCACCTTGCCGCTGCCCGCCGGGTCGAGCGCGACCTCTCCCGACACGAACTCCAGCGTCAGGGACTGCTTCACCTCGCCCTTGGTCAGCGCCTGGACGTCCTTGCCCTGAGGGGGCACCGTCGTGCCGGTGGCGGCGGTCTGCTTCTCGTAGTGGTGGGTGGTGAAGAACACCAGCGCCCCGCCGTCCGCGGTACGCAGCGCCAGCGGCGCGTAGCCGCCGTTCGTCAGCGGACCGTCGATGAACTGGGTGACCAGGCCCGGCTTACGGGCCCGCTTGGCCCGGGCGGCACGCTCGACGCTGGTGTACCTGCCGTCGGCGAAGGTCTGGCCGCCCTTGTTCAGGTACGTCGCGTACTCCTGGCTCAGCTTCCCGGGCGCGACGGCGAGTTGCCGGGAGCCGGCCGGTACCGCCTCGGCCCAGCCGTCCTTGTCCGTCTTGAACTGCGGTACGGCGCCGGGCGCCACGAGGGTGACATACGCCACCCGCCAGCGCTCGCCGAGGTCGCCCCGGGTGAACACCATCAGCCAGCGCGCCGTGCCGGTCTTGTTGGCCTGGGCGTCGGCGACGAACCAGCGCGGCCAGCCGGCCTTCTCGGGGATCGTGATCTTCACGTCCGACAGCTTCAGCGGCACGTGGTCCGGGTTGCCGGATGGGCTGTTGGCCTGCCCCGCCTTCAGCCGGGCGGCGGTGATGTCGCCGAACGGGCCGGTGAGATAGGGCGCGTCGAGGGAGTTGTCGTAGGCCTTGTCGGCCTTGTTGTACGCGGTCGTGAACGCGGTGAGCGCCTTGGCGGCCTCGGCGCGGGTGGCGGAGGGGAGCACCTCGCGCTCCCCGTGCACCACCACGCATCCGCTCGCCGTCAACGACAAAGCGGTCAGCGAGGCCGCTATGAGTGCGTTCCGGTCACGCCTGCGGAGCCTGCGCGGGCTGCGATCCCTGCTCATCGGATCCCTTCACCTTCCCCTTTCCGGAGGCGAACCCTACCGGGGCGAGGAAGATCGCGAGCGTCGGGACCAGGTACAGCAGCCACACCGTGATCTGCAGGACGGTCGGGTCGGGCTGGAAGTTGAACACGCCCTTCAGCAACGTCCCGTACCAGCTGTCCGGCGGAATGGTGTCGCTGATGTCGAAGGCCAGGTGGGTCAGGCCGGGCAGCCAGTCCGCCTCCTGCAGGTCGTGGAAGCCGTACGCCAGCACGCCCGCCGCGACCACGACCAGCATGCCGCCGGTCCAGGTGAAGAACTTGGCCAGGTTGATCCGCAGGGCGCCCCGGTAGAACAGCCAGCCGAGCAGGACGGCGGTGGCGAGACCCAGGGCCACACCGATCAGGGGGCGCGGGGTGCCGTCGGAGGCGGCGTGCACCGACGCCCACACGAACAGCGCGGTCTCCAGGCCCTCCCGGCCGACGGCGAGGAAGGCGGTGGCGACCAGCGCGCCGGTGCCCATGGCGAGGGCCGCGTCCAGCCTGCCGTGCAGCTCCGACCTCAGGTGCCGGGCGGTGCGCCGCATCCAGAACACCATCCAGGTCACCAGTCCGACCGCGATGACCGAGAGGGAGCCGCCGAGCGCCTCCTGCGCCTCGAACGTCAGCTCCTGGGAGCCGAATTCGAGGGCGCAGCCGAAGCCCATCGCGATGGCGATCGCGATGCCGATGCCGATCCAGATCGGCTTCAGCGCGTCCCGGCGGCCGGTCTTGACGAGGTAGGCGATCAGGATGCAGACGACGAGTGACGCCTCGAGCCCCTCGCGCAGGCCGATCAGGTAGTTGGAGAACACGGGCTAGGCCTCCTTGGAGAACAGCGAGCGGCCCCACCAGTCGCCGGAGTCCCGGACGCCGGGCGGTATCGCGAAGACCGCGGAACCCACGTGCTGGATGTACTCGTTGAGCGCGTCGTGCGCGGACAGCTTGCGCTGCAGCGGGATGAAGCCCTCGCGCACGTCCCGCTGGTAGGCCAGGAAGAACAGTCCGGCGTCCAGCCGGCCGAGGCCGTCGGTGCCGTCGGTGAAGGAGTAGCCCCGGCGCAGGATGGTGATCCCGTTGTTCGAGTCCGGGTGCGCGAGGCGCACATGCGCGTCGGGCTTCATCGCCTTCAGGAACGGCGCGTCGTGCTCCTTCGCCTTGCCCACCGGCGCGCCCTCGCGCTTGTCCCGCCCGAACACGTCCTCCTGCTCCTGGAGCGAAGTGCGGTCCCAGGTCTCGATGTTCATGCGGATGCGCCGGGCGACGAGGTACGACCCGCCGGTCATCCAGGCGTCCTTGTCGCCGGCATCCCCGTCGCCGACCCACACGAACTTCCGCAGCCGGTCGGTCTCGGTGCCCGCGATGTTGCGGGTGCCGTCCTTGAACCCGAAGAGGTTGCGCGGGGTCTGCGCGTCCGGGGTGGTCGAGGAGGTCTTGCCGAAGCCCAGCTGGGACCAGCGCACGGCGACCTTGCCGAAGCCGATGCGGGCGAGGTTGCGGATGGCGTGCACGGCGACCTGGGGGTCGTCGGCGCAGGCCTGGATGCACAGGTCGCCGCCGGTGCGCGCCTTCTCCAGGTTGTCGCCGGGGAACTTGGGCAGGTCGACCAGGGCCTCCGGCCGGCGGTCCTCGAGCCCGAACCGGTCGAAGAGCGACGGCCCGAAGCCGATGGTGAGGGTCAGCCGGGACGGCTTCAGCCCCATCGCCTCGCCGGTGTCGTCGGGCGGGGCCTCGGCGAGCCCGTCGAAGGCGCCCTCGCCGACCGGCTTTCCGGCGGTCATCCGCCGGGCCGCCGCCGTCCAGTCCTTGAGCATCCGGACGAACTCTTCGCGGTCGTCGGTCTTCACGTCGAACGCGGCGAAATGCAGCCGGTCCTGCACCGGGGTGGCGATGCCGGCCTGGTGGGCGCCGTGGAACTCCACCGCGCCGCCCGCCTCGGCGGCCGCCGAGGCCAGGTCGTCGCCGGTCCTGGCCATCGCCACGGCCCCGCCGGCCGCGGCGGCGCCGAGCGCGAGCCCGGCACCGCCCCAGCCGATCAGCGCCCGGCGCGACGGACCGCTGCCGTCGGTGTGCTCGGTCATGGCTACTTCACCACCGCGGCGGCGAGCTTCGACAGCGGCTCGGCGAGCGCGTTCACCGCGTCCGACAGCCCCTTGCGCTGTTCCTTGGTGACCTTGTCGTAGGAGACGAAGTCGTACGACGTCTTGTCCGAGCGGTAGGTGTCGAGCAGCGCGTTGAGCGCGGTGAACTGCTTGTCCAGTTCCCTGGTCAGCGCCGGGTCGTTCTCGGCGGCGACCGGCTTCAGCAGCTCGTACGCCTTCTGGGCGCCCTCGACGTTGCCCTTGAAGTCGACCAGGTCGGTGTGCGCGTAGCGGTCCTCCTCGCCGGTGACCTTGCCGGTGGCGACCTCGTCCAGCAGCTCCTTGGCGCCGTTGGCCATGGAGGTCGGGGTGATCTCGGCCTTGCCGACCCGCTCCTGCCAGTCCTTCAGGTCGGTCACCAGCTGATCGGCGAGCGCCTTCTCCTCGGCGCCGATCTTCCCGTCCTGCCAGAGGGCCTTCTCCAGCCGGTGCCAGCCGGTCCACTTCTGGCCGTCCTCCAGGCCGTCCTCGCGGACGTCGACCTTCGGGTCGATGTCACCGAAGGACTCGGCGACCGGCTCGGTGCGCTCCCAGCCGAGGCGGGAGAGTCCGTAGGCCTTCTTCGCGGCGTCCAGGTCGCCGTCCTTGACGGCCTTGGCGAAGGCCTCGGCCTTCGGCAGCGTCTCGTCGGCCTGGTCCTGGGCGTATCTGCGGTACTGGGCGACTGCCGTGTCCAGCTTCGGGTCCCGCTTCGCCGTCGTACCGCCACCGGTCACGGTGAGCTTCTGCCGGACGCCGTGCCCCTTCATGCCCGGACGGCAGGCGATCTCGTACGACCCCGCCTTCACCTCGGCGGTCAGCGTGTACTTGGTGCCCGGGCCGATGTTCTCCTTCTCGGAGACGATCCGGTCGTCCGGGAACAGGATCTCGACCTCGGTGGCCTTGGAGCCCTTGTTCTCTATCTTCAGCGTGACCTGTCCGGCGGGGACCGACTTCGCCGAGGTGTCGCACTTCGAGTCGGCCGCGGTGACCTGGACGGCGTCACCGTCCTTGGCATCGCTCTTCGCGGTGCAGGCCGTAAGGGCAGTCAGAGCGGCCACCGTGGTGGCGGCGGTGACGGTCAGTCGGACGGCTCGCATGCGGGCTCCTGGCGGATCTCGTTTGGTGAGGCTGCCCTAACTTACCTTAGCCTTACCTGGCTCATACCTTTCGGGGTCGTGATTCAGGTCTCAACAGCGTTCATGCGACCGAGAGCGCCGCTGTGTGCCAAAGGTGTTCCATGGGCGAGAGGTGCACACTTCTGTAAGGTGGTGTGCATGACGGAGTTGACGTACTCGATCGTCGAAGCCCGTGCCCGCCTGGGTGCCATCGCGCGCACGGTCAGCGCCACCCGCGAACCGGTCGCCATCACCGACCACGGGCAGACCGTCGCGATACTGATAAGCCCCGCCGACGCCCTGGAGCTGGAGGAGTTGCGGGCGCTCGCGGCCTATCGTGCGCGCCAGGCCCGGGCCGAGGACGCCGGTGTCCCGCACGACGAGGCCTATCGGCGCGTGTTCGGCGAGGGCGAGGCGTGAGGTACGAGGTCATCTGGGAGCCCGAGGCCCTCGTCCAGGCAGAGCGCTTCGCCAAGGACGACCCGCATGGGGTGCGGGAGGTGTTCAGCGCCGGCGACCGTCTCGGCGACAACCCGCGGCCCGATGGCGCGTTCGGCGGCGCGGACCTGCTGCGCATCCACGTCGGCCCCTACCGCGTGATGTACGAGGTCGGCGACCGGCAGATCCGCGTGTCCGTGATCCACCTCGGGCGCGTGCGCTGACAGCGCCGGCGGTGGGAGGGTGGCCGGCATGGGGAGCGCGCGCAGGGAGCTGTGGGGAGCCGGTGGCCTGGTGCTGGATGTGCGGCAGCGTCCGGGTCCGCCGCCGCTCCGCTTCGAAGCGGCCGACGGCGGCCGGATGCTGCTGCGGCAGGGCGGGCGCGTCGTACTGCTGGGCCGGGTCGAGAAGTGGAACCAGGGCGTGTACGTCAGCCGGTACGACGGCTACCGCCCACCGCTCCCGCCGATCGGCTCGGCGCTGATGCGCAGCGCCGCCAACTGGGTGCACGCCTATGCGCGATGGCTCGAGCGGGCACCCGCAGGCCCGTTGCACGACTCCCGCTGGCTGCTCGGGGTGCGCAACGCCTTCCCGCCGTACGTCTGGCACGGCGAGGACTTTGTCCGCGACTGGCCCCACTGCCACCTCGACTGGTCCGCTGCCGGTTGGCACGGCGTCGTACCCCTGCGTCCGCTCTCGTCCGAGGATGCCCCTCGGGTGAAGGCCTGTCGCAAGCACGCCCGTGGCGGCACCCTGGCCCCGGTTCTGCTGTGGTGGGTCACCGCCCTCGACGGCTGGCTGCTCCTGGACGGGCACGACCGGGCCGTGGCGGCGCTCGCGGAGGGGCTGACCCCGCCGTGTGTGGTGCTCACCCGGGTGCCGGAAGAGGAGGATTGGCGTCGCACCGCCGACGAGGTGGCCGACTCCCATGCGTCACGGCTGGTACGGCTCGCCGCCCGCCCCGCCACCCCCGGCGTCGAGCGGCAGAGGGAGACCATGCTGCGGGCGTACGCCGACACCCTGTCCTCGCTGCCCTACGAGCCGGCGCGCACCTACTCCTGGCCCCTCCCCGGCGGCGCCCCCGCCTGGGACGCGCTCGCGGCTGCCGCGATGTTTCAATTCCCCTGTGACTGACTACGACGTGCTCCGCGTCTTCTGCGGACCGAACGGCGGCTACGGCAACGAACTCGGTGTCGTACGCGACGGCTCGGTGCTGCCCGAGCGAGCCGACCGGCAGGAGCTCGCGGCCAAACTCGGCTTCAGCGAGACCGTGTTCGTGGACGACCCCGAGCGCGGCGTGATCGACATCTACACGCCCACCCTGCGGCTGCCCTTCGCCGGTCACCCCTGCGTCGGCACCGCCTGGCTGCTCGACGTCCCCGAACTGGTCACACCCGCCGGAGTGGTCGGCGCCCGCCTGGACGGCGAGTTCAGCTGGATCGAGGCGCGCGCTCAGTGGGCGCCGCCGCGCACCCTGCGCCAGTACGGCACGGCGGACGAGGTCGAAGCCCTGGACGTGCCACCGCCGGGGGAGTGGATCTACGCCTGGGCCTGGGAGGACGAGGCGGCCGGCCGGATCCGCGCCCGCGCCTTCCCCGGCCGCGACGACGGCATCGACGAGGACGAGGCCACCGGCGCCGCCGCCCTCCTCCTCACCGACCGGCTGGGCCGCGCCCTGAACATCACCCAGGGCAAGGGCTCCCAGATCCTGACCGCGCCGCAGCCGGAGGGGTGGGTGGAGGTGGGGGGCCGGGTGTTCCTGGAGCGCTGACCGCCCCCTAGGCGCTCAGCGGGAACTCGTACCCGAGCGCCCTGAACACCGCGGTGTTCAGGGCGAAGGCCCGCCTGCACTCCCCGACGACCCGCTGCTTCTCCAGGTCGTCCACCGGTATCCCGTCCAGCAGCTGCCGGTAACTCCGCTTGAACGCGGCCGGGTTGGGGACGCCCTCGAAGACGTAGAAGCGGACGCCGTCGCCCTTCCTCCTGAACCCCCAGGTCTTCTCCGCCCGGTCGCGGATGATCTGGCCGCCGGACAGGTCGCCGAGGTAGCGGGTGTAGTGGTGGGCGACGTAACCGCCGGGCCAGCGCTCGGCGCACGCGCGGACCCGGGCCGCGTACTCCCGCGTGGCGGGCAGCGCGCTCAGGCCCGCCCGCCATCCCGGCCCGCGCAGATGCGCCAGGTCCCGCTCCAGCGCCGCCAGCCGGAACAGCTCGGGCCGGACGAACGGACCCGCCACCGGATCCGCCGCCAGCCGTGCGGCGCCGCTCTCCAGCGCCTCGTACACGAACCACAGCTGCTCGGTGTAGCGCGCGTAGGCGGCCACGCCCAGCCGGCCGCCGAGCAGGTCGCTCATGAAGGCCGACGTCTTTGCCTCCCCGTGTGCCTCGTGGGACGCGGTGCGGATGAGGGTCGAGAAGGTGTCCATGAAGCCGTCCCCGCATCTTGCCGACAGTATGTCGGTAAAATTTTACAAGAGAAAGCCCGCCCTCGCAGAGGGCGGGCCGTGCGGTCATGGCCGAAGCGAGCGCGGCGCTAGGGCAGGGTCAGGATGTCCGCGCCGGTCTCCGTCACCACCAGCGTGTGCTCGAACTGGGCCGTCCGTTTGCGGTCCTTCGTCACGACCGTCCAGCCGTCGTCCCACATGTCGTACTCGTGGGTGCCCAGCGTCAGCATCGGCTCGATCGTGAACGTCATGCCCGGCTGCATGACCGTCGTCGCGTGCGGGCTGTCGTAGTGCGGGATGATCAGGCCCGAGTGGAAGGAGGAGTTGATGCCGTGGCCGGTGAAGTCGCGGACGACTCCGTAGCCGAACCGCTTGGCGTAGGACTCGATGACCCGGCCGATGACATTGATCTGCCGGCCCGGCCTGACCGCCTTGATCGCGCGGTTCAGGGCCTCCCGGGTCCGCTCCACCAGCAGCCGGGACCCCTCGTCCACGTCCCCGACCAGGTAGGTGGCGTTGTTGTCGCCGTGCACCCCGCCGATGTACGCCGTCACGTCCAGGTTGACGATGTCGCCGTCCCTGAGGACCGTGGAGTCCGGGATGCCGTGGCAGATGACCTCGTTGACGGAGGTGCACAGGGACTTCGGGAAGCCGCGGTAGCCGAGCGTGGAGGGGTAGGCGCCGTGGTCGCACATGTACTCGTGGGCGACCTTGTCCAGCTGGTCCGTGGTGACCCCGGGCGCGATGATCTTCGCGGCCTCCTCCATCGCCTGCGCGGCGATACGGCCGGCGATCCGCATCGCCTCGATGATCTCCGGGCTCTGCACCTCCGGACCGGTGTACGGCGCCGGCGCGGGCTTGCCGACGTACTCGGGGCGGCGGATGTTTCCGGGGACCGAACGGGTGGGGGACAGCTCCCCCGGTACGAGCAGCGACTGGCCAGACATGACAGCGAGTCTATCCAGTCGGCATGGGGGAACATGTCGTTGGCGAGAGGAGCTGTTCATGGCCCTGTTCAAGAAGCGCACCGTCGGCAAGCCGGGCGAGTGGTACTACTGCCTGGAGCACAAGAAGGTCGAGGAGGGCCCGGAGTGCCCGGGCAAGGACCGCTTCGGTCCGTACGCCTCCCCGGAGGAGGCCCGGCACGCGATGGAGACCGCCGCCGAGCGCAACCTCCAGTGGGAGAACGACCCGCGCTGGCACGACGCGCCGGCCGGCGGGAGCACCGACGAGGAGTGATCACACCTCCGTGGGTACGGCGGCGGTGCGGCGCTCGCGCATCCGCACCGCGTGCTCGTTGGTGCGGGCGTCGTACGTCATGAGTCCCGGCAGGCACAGCGCGAGCAGTCCCATGGCGCCCGCGCACGCCAGCCCGCCGGAGACGACGGAGGTCCGTACGCCCGCCCACGCGGCCATGCCGCCGGCCCGCACCTGGCCGAGCTGCGGGCCGACCGAGTAGGACAGCAGCTCGATCCCGGCGAGCCGGCCGCGCAGCTCGTCCGGGATCGTCTGGTTCCACATGGCGGCCCGGAAGATCCCGCTGACCATGTCGAAGCCACCGCCGACGGTCAGGAACAGCAGCACCAGCCACACGTTCCCGCAGATACCGGCCGCCGCGACCGCGAGGCCCCAGCCCGTGGCCGACAGCACCACCATCAGGCCGTGCCGGTGGACCCGGGAGGCCCAGCCGCTGGTCAGGCTCACCAGCATCGCCCCGGCGGGGACGGCGGCGTACATCAGGCCCAGCGCCCAGTCGGCGTGCAGCTCGTCGGCGAGGAACGGCAGCACCGCGAGCGGCATGGCCAGGAACATCGCCGCGAGGTCGACGACGTAGGTGCCGAGGAGTTCCTTACGGCTCCAGGCGTAGCGGGCGCCTTCCAGGACGGCGTGCAGCGAGGGTTTCGACGCCTCGTGGGAGGCGGGGGAGGGGGCGATCCGCGCGATGTACGCCAGCGAGACGGCGAAGGTCAGCAGGTCGGCGGCGTACGCCCAGCCGAGGCCCGCGTAGGCGACGACCACGCCGGCCAGGGCCGGGCCCGCGACACCGCCGACGGTCCAGCGCAGGGAGTTCAGGGAGGCCGCGGCAGGCATGTCGTCGTGGGCGACGATCCGGGGCCACAGGGAGTCGAGCGCCGGGCGCTGGACGGACACCAGAGCGGAGGAGAGGGCGGCGACGGCGTACAGCGGCCAGACCGCCGGGTGCGGGAGCAGGGCGTTGAGCAGCAGGAGGGCGCTCAGCACGCCCTGCCCGCCTTCCGTCCACACGATGAGCTTGCGCTTGTCGAGCGCGTCGGCGAGGGCGCCGCCGTACAGACCGCACACGATGAGCGGCAGCAGCTCCACGGCGCCGATCGCGCCCACCGCCGCCGCGGATCCGGTGAGGTCCTTCAGCTGGACCGGGAGCGCGACGAAGGTGAGGAAGCTGCCGAAGTTGCTGATCAGCCCCGACTTCCAGAGCCGGCGAAAATCCGCGGAGGCTTTCCAGGGGGCGAGGTCGGGGAGAAGAGCACGGGCCACCCGACGCATGCTCGACCGCCGACGGTACCGCAGCAACCGATTTTCCTTGCCCACCTACGCGTCCCGGCCGGCTGGGAGGGCACCCGAACCGGCCGGGCTCGCGAAGTGCCCTGCGTCTGCGGCACCCGCACCCCGGTCGGCCCATGGCCGTCGGCGTCGCCCACCCGCCCCCGCGTGTCGGCCAGCCTAGGAGGGCGCCCGAACCGGCTCGGCCGACCGTGCGGCGGGTTCACGAAGTGCCCGGTGTCTGCGGCACCCGCACCCCGGTCGGCCCATGGCCGTCGGCGTTGCCCACCTGCCCGCGCGTCTCGGCCGGCTGGGAGGGCGCCCCGAGAAGTCTTCGCTGTCGCGCGAAAAACCCGGGACCGTGCCGTTTCTCCCCGCGCCCCCGCGCTCCCGCGGCTCCGTCCCGGACTCCGGCTCTCACCCGCCCGCCCGGCTGGGGCGGCTGAAAGGGTGTCGAGCCGGAAGACTCGCCTCGGCCGCCCCCCTGTGCGGCCCGCTTTCCAGCCGACCGGGACGGGCGGTGCGTGGGCGGAGGTCACCAGGAGGCGGGTGGCGGGGCCGTCAGGATCTCCGCCAGCCTCGACAGGCGGTCCCGGAAACCCCGCCGAACCCTCGGAGAGACACCGCCGTTCTCGCCCGCCGCCGCGCTGACCAGGTGCTGGACGGTGTCCAGGTCCAACTCCGCCGCCTCCGGTACGGGCAGCGTGTCGTGGGCCAGTGCGGCAAGGTCGCCGTCGTCCGCGCCGAGCGCCAGCACCGTCACCCCAGCCCGGCGGGCGTCGTGCACGCGCTCCAGCAGGGGCGCGGGCTCCTCGGGGGCCACGACCAGCAGGGTCTCACCGCGTCGCGCCGCCTCGATCCGGCCCGGCCCCACCGCCAGGTGGGGCGGGTCGCAGGGGCGCGCGTGGTGCCGTACCAGGGTCGGCGCCAGCTCGGGCGTGCCGGACCACGCGGCCTCGTCCACCAGATGCGCCGCCAGATGCCACGGCTCGTACTCCGGCGTGCCCACCAGCAGCAGCCCGCCCCCATGTGCCACCACCGACCCGCGCAGCACCCCCGCGAACCTCCGGGTGGCCCCCAGCCACTCGGTCCCGGCGAGCACTTCCCGCAGCAGCGCGACCCGTACGGCGTCCATGCGCCCGCATCCTGCCGCAACCGGTCACTCGTGACGCGGAGTTCACCCGGAATTCGCCCGCTCCGGGGACATTCACCGGTCACCGTGCGAACACGTCTCCGTACGGACCGGTCCCCGTTCCCCTCTCCTCCCGAGGAGCCGCCCGATGACCGAGGTCACCGTCCCCTTCCGCGCCGGACACGAGGGCTACGCCAGTTTCCGGATCCCGGCCGTCGTCGCCACCCGAGCCGGCACGCTGCTCGCCTTCTGCGAGGGCCGTGTCGCCTCCGCCGCCGACCACGGGCGCATCGACATCGTGCTCAGGCGGTCCACGGACGGCGGCCGCACCTGGGGACCGCTCCAGGTCGCCGCGAGCAACGGCAAGGACCTCGCCGGCAACCCCGCCCCCGTCGTCCTCGACACCGGCCGCGTCCTGCTCGTGCACATCCGGGCCGCCGCCGGCGCCACCGAGGCCGCCATCCTGCGCGGCCAGGTCTCGGACGCCGACGGGCGGCGGGTGTGGGTGCGGCACAGCGACGACGACGGGGCGACCTGGTCCGCGCCCCGGGAGATCACCGCGCAGGTGAAGAAGCGCGGCTGGCGCTGGTACGCCACCACCCCCGGCCACGCCCTCCAGCTGAGCACCGGCCGCGTCCTCGTCCCCGCCAACCACACCGTGCCGCCCACCGGCACCGACACCGGCGCCGAGCCGCAGTACAACAGCGGCCACTGTCTGCTCAGCGACGACCGGGGAGAGTCCTGGCACCTCGGGTACGTCGACGAGAACACCGACGGCTACATCAACGTCAACGAGACCACCGCCGCCGAACTCCCCGACGGGCGCGTCTACTTCAACACCCGCAACGACTCGCCCTCGCCCGGCAACCGCGCCGACGCCCACTCCACGGACGGCGGGAAGACCCTGGTCAAGCCGTTCCGGCCGCAGGCCGGGCTGACGGCACCCGTCTGCGAGGCCTCCGTCCTCCAGCTCCGCGACCCGGACCTGCTCCTCTACTCCGGCCCGGCCGACCCCGCCTTCCGCGCCCTGATGACGATCCGCGCCTCCACCGACGGCGGCACCACCTGGCGCACGGCGTTCACCGTCGACGGGTTGCCCGCCGCCTACTCCGACCTGGTCCGCGTCGACCGGGACACGGTGGGACTCCTCTACGAGACCGGGGACTTCAGCGCCTACGAGACCGTCACCTTCCGCCGGGTGCCCGTGCACCGCCTCACCTGAGCGTGCCGCGAGCGCCACCGACGTAGGCTCGCCCCATGACCACTACCGACAGTGCACAGACCCCTGCCAAGGCCCCCGCCAAGGACCCCTGGGACCTGCCCGACGTCTCCGGATACGTCGTCGGCGTGCTCGGCGGCACCGGACCGCAGGGCAAGGGCCTCGCCTACCGGCTCGCCAGGGCCGGCCAGAAGGTGATCATCGGCTCGCGGTCCGCCGACCGCGCCCGGACCGCCGCCCAGGAATGCGGCCACGGCGTCGAGGGCGCCGACAACGCCGAGGCCGCGCGCCGCAGCGACATCGTGATCGTCGCCGTACCGTGGGACGGCCACGGCGACACGCTGAAGGCCCTGCGCGAGGAACTGGCCGGCAAGCTCGTCGTGGACTGCGTCAACCCGCTCGGCTTCGACAAGAAGGGCGCCTACGCGATCCGGCCCGAGGAGGGCAGCGCCGCCGAGCAGGCCGCCGCCCTGCTGCCGGACTCCCGGGTCGCCGCCGCCTTCCACCACCTGTCGGCCGTCCTGCTCCAGGACCCGGAGATCGAGCAGATCGACACCGATGTGATGGTGCTGGGCGAGGAGCGGGCCGACGTCGAGATCGTGCAGGCCCTCGCCGGGCGCATCCCCGGCATGCGCGGCGTCTTCGCCGGGCGGCTGCGCAATGCCCACCAGGTGGAGTCGCTGGTCGCGAACCTGATCTCCGTCAACCGCCGCTACAAGGCTCACGCCGGGCTCCGCGTCACCGACGTCTGAGCCGATGGGGGACACTGTTCGGCGTAGCAGTGTCCCCCGCAAGGAGCCGACTCCCATGCCCCTTCCGCCCCCGCCCACCCGGACCCGGCGACTCGCCCTCTACACCCTCGTCGTCTGCGTGCTCGCGGTGGCCGCCGCCGTCGTCTCCTTCGCCCAGGGCAGCTGGCTGGGGATCGTCTGGGTGCTGCTGGCGGGCCTGACGTCCAACATGACCTGGTACTACGTCAAGCGCGGACGCTCGGCCTAGGCCCAGAAGCGGTAGAGGCTCCAGCCGTACGAGGTGTCCAGTTCGCTGACTCCCAGTCCGCGCAGGATCGCGTCGACCATGTGGAAGAACGCGCTGTTGATCGACGGCACCCACAGCAGCGCGAACGCGAACATCAGGCCGAACGGCGCGAACGGCTCCACCTGGCGCTTGACCTTGTACGACAGCCATGGCTCGATCACGCCGTAGCCGTCCAGGCCCGGCACCGGCAGGAAGTTCAGGATCGCCGCCGTCACCTGGAGCAGGGCCAGGAAGGCGAGCGCGAACCGGAAGTCGCTCGGTATGCCGTCCAGGGCGTCCAGCCAGAAGGGGGCCGTGCACACCGCCGCGAACAGCACGTTCGTCAGCGGGCCCGCCGCCGAGATCAGGCTGTGCCGCCAGCGGCCCCGGATCCGGCCGCGCTCGATGAACACCGCGCCGCCCGGCAGACCGATCCCGCCCATGATCACGAAGAGCACCGGGAGCACGATGCTCAGCAGCGCGTGCGTGTACTTCAGCGGGTTCAGGGTGAGGTAGCCCTTCGCGCCGACCGTGATGTCGCCGCTGTGCAGGGCCGTGCGCGCGTGCGCGTACTCGTGCAGGCACAGGGAGACGATCCAGGCCGCCGTCACGAACAGGAACACCGCGACGCCCGGCCGTGCCGCATAGCCCGTCCAGGTGGCCCAGCCCGTCACCGCCGTCACGGCCAGGATGCCCACGAACACGGGGCTGACCCGGCGGTCGCCGCGGCGGGTGGAGGCGATGGTCATCGGCGGGCTCCTGTGCGGTGGGGACGGTGCGGAGTGCGACCGTACCGGCCGCGCCCTCGCGGGGGAAACGTCTCGCACTCGCCGTCCGGTTCCTGGACCCTGGGGGAATGCCACGGATGAGGGTGTTCTACGAAGACTGGCAGATGGAGTGCTGCGGCACACCGTTCGCGGTGGGCGACGAGGTGTCCTGGAAGCTGGTCGCCTACGACGCCGAAGCCGTCCGGGAGGGCCACGGGTACGGCGCCGAGGCGTGGGTGGAGAACCACGGCGGCCCGGACGAGGAGACCGTCGGCCGGGTGCGGGCCATCGACCTGGTGCACCAGGAGTACCTGGCCCGCACCGACCAGCGTGCCCTCGAGCGCGTCGACCGTGCCCTCGAACCGTCGGAGTCCCGCGGAGTGATCTTCCTCCCGTCCCCGTACAGCACGGAACCGGTGCCCGGCGCGCACAGCGTCGAGGCCGTCGGCACCTGCCCGAAGTGGTTCGAGAGCCAGGAACCGGGCAGGGACCGGGGCCCGCACCGCATCCGCCGCACCCAGGGCGCCCTCGTCACCCTGGACGTCCCCGACGGCACGCCGCCGCAACCCGGTGACCACCGGTGACCGCTCCGGTGACAATGGACCCCGTGCGCTATCGCCTGCTCGGCACCACCCAGGTACTCCGCCCCGACGGCACGGCCGTCCCGGTCGGCGGGGCGCGGCTGCGTGCCCTGCTGGGTGTGCTCGCGCTCCGGGCCGGCCGGACCGTGCCCGTGGGCGTGCTGGTCGACGAGGTCTGGGGCGCCGACCCGCCCGCCGACGCCGCCGGGGCGCTCCAGGCGCTGGTCGGCCGGCTGCGCCGTACCCTCGGCGCGGACGCCGTCGCCTCCGCCGAGGGCGGCTACCGGCTCACCGCCGCGCCCGACGACGTCGACCTCAGCCGCTTCGAGCGGCTGACCGGCGACGGCCTGCGGGCCCTCGCCGACGGCGACCCGGCCAAGGCCGCCGCCGTCCTGGACGACGCGCTCGCCCTGTGGCACGGCCCGGCCCTCGCCGACCTGCCCGACCACGCCGCCGAGGCGGCCCGCTGGGAGACCCGCCGCCTGGACGCGCTGCGCGCCCGGCACACCGCCGCGCTCGCCCTCGGGCACGCCGAGCAGTCCCTGCCCGAGCTGACCGCCCTGTGCGACGACCATCCGCTGGACGAGCCGCTCCAGGCGCTGCGGCTGCGCGCCCTGCGCGACGCCGGCCGCCCGGCCCAGGCACTCGCCGCCTACGAGGACGTACGACGGCGGCTCGCGGACCGGCTCGGCTCCGACCCCGGGCCCGAACTGCGCGCCCTGCACACCGAGCTGCTGACCGAGCAGCACCCGGCGCCGCGGCCCGGGCCGGCGGCCGTGGGCAATCTGCCCGCCCGGCTCACCTCCTTCGTCGGCCGGGAGAGCGACATCGAGGCCATCGGCGCCGATCTGGCCGCCGCCCGCCTGGTCACCCTGCTCGGTCCGGGCGGCGCCGGGAAGACCCGGCTGTCCCAGGAGGCCGCCGAGGCGGTGCGGCACACCGTCCGGGACGGGGTGTGGCTGGCCGAACTGGCGCCCGTGGACGACCCCGAGGCCGTACCGCAGGCCGTGCTCACCGCGATCGGCGCCCGCGACACCGTGCTGCACGGCGCTGGCGCCGAGAGCATCCGCGCGGTCGCCGAGCGGTACGACGACCCCCTCGAACGCATCGTGGAGCACTGCGCCCGGCGCCGGATGCTGATCGTCCTGGACAACTGCGAGCATGTGATCGAGGCCGCCGCCCACCTCACCGAGCGCCTGCTGGCCCGCTGTCCGCAGCTGACCGTCCTCGCCACCAGCCGCGAACCCCTCGGCGTGCCGGGGGAGCTGGTGCGCCCGGTGGAGCCGCTGCCGGAGCCGGTCGCGCTGCGGCTGCTCGCCGACCGGGGGGCGGCGGCCCGGCCCGGATTCCTCGTCCAGGACGATCCCGAGGCCTGCGCGGAGATCTGCCGGCGGCTCGACGGACTCCCGCTCGCGATCGAGCTGGCGGCGGCCCGGCTGCGGATGCTGACCCCACGCCAGATAGCGGACCGCCTCGACGACCGTTTCCGGCTGCTCACCTCCGGCAGCCGCACCGTCCTGCCCCGCCAGCAGACCCTGCGGGCCGTCGTGGACTGGTCCTGGGAGCTGCTGGACGCCGACGAGCGGGACGTCCTCGCCCGGCTGTCCGTCTTCGCGGGCGGCTGCGACCTGGCCGCCGCCGAGGCCGTGTGCGGGCCCGTCGCCCTGGACGCGCTCGGCTCCCTGGTCGACAAGTCCCTGGTGGTGGCCGCCCCTTCGGCGGAGGGCGGGATGCGCTACCGGCTCCTGGAGACCGTCGCCGAGTACGCCGGCGAACGGCTCGACGAGACCGGGCGCCGCGGCGAGGCCGAGCGCGCCCATCTGACGTACTACCGCGAACTCGCCCGCACCACCGACCCGTTGCTGCGCGGCCCCGAACAGCCCACCGCCATCGACCGGTTCCAGCTGGAGTACGAGAACCTGCGCACCGCCCTGCGGCACGCCGTCGCGGCCGGCGACGAGCAGGAGGGGCTGTGCCTGGTGCTGTCCCTGGTGTGGTTCTGGCAGATGCGGGACCTGCGCATCGAGACCCGCAACTGGTGCCGGGAGGTCATGGCGCTCGGTCCCGACCCCTTCACCGAACCCGTCCGGCCCGCGCAGCCGGTGTGGCAGCGCTGCACCGACGCCCCGCCCCCGTACACCGGCGAGGTCCTCGCCGAGGCCCGGCGCGGCGTCCACCTCGCCCACCTCGCCTGCATGGACCACGAGCTGGAGGCCTGGCAGACCCCCGACGCCCAGGCCAAGCTCCGCGCCATCACCCGGGTCTACCGACCGGGGCTGCCGCAGACCTGCCGTGCGCCCGGCATGGTGTGGTTCTACGCGGTGATCCTGGCTGGCGGCGGTGTGACACGGATGCGGGAGGTCGTCGACGCCAGCGTGCGGACCTGCCGGGAGACCCCCGGCTTCGAGTGGGAGCTGGCCGGCGCCCTGCAACTGCGCGCCAACCTCCTCGCCAACCGGGCCGCCTGGGCCGGCAACGCCACCCGGGACGCCGAGGAGGCCCTGGAGATCTTCCACCGCCTCGGTGACGCCTGGGGCACCGCCGAGGCGCTGTCCGCCCGTGGCGAGGCCCATGAACGCCAGGGCGCCCACGAGGAGGCCGCCGCCGACTACCGGGCGGCCATCGAACACGCCGAACGCATCGGCGCGCGCGGCCAGATGGCCATCCTCCGCGCCCGTCTCGGCAGCGTGCTCATGGAGGCGGGGGACATCGAGCGCGGCGAGGCACTGCTCAGGGGCGTCATCGCGAGCAAGGACGGCTCCCTCAACGAGGCCATGCCCGCCGCCCGGCTGTTCCTCTCCTGCTGGCTCGGCCTGACCGGCCGTACCGGCGAGGCGCGTGAACAACTGCGGGCGCTGCGCGAGGAGTTCAGGATCGCGCACTTCGTCGTCTTCGACGCCATGATCCTCACTCAGGAGGCCTGGCTGGACGCCCTCGACGGCCGTGCCGAGGACGCGCTGGACGGGGTCCGGCGGGCGCTGGAGCTCGCTCAGGACCCGCTGTCCAAGGCGGTCGCCCCGCATCTGGACTCCATCTGCCTCTACACCGCGGCGATGGGCCTCGCCCGCGTCGACGGCGGCGGTCGGTCCGTCGACGCCGCCCGCTGCCTGGGTGCCGCCCACGCCCTGCTGCCGTCCGGGCACATCCTCTCCGGTGTCGAGCGCCGGTGCCATGACATGGCCGAGAGCCGGATCCGGGAGGCCCTGGACGAACCCGCCTACCGGGCCGCGTACGCCGAGGGCGGTGGCCTCTCCCTCGCGGAGGCCACCGCCCTGGTCTGAGCCGTCCCGCTCGGAGCGGGCGGACGTCAGCTCTTCGTGCGGAACTTGTGGATCGCGACCGGTCCCATGACCGCCGTGATCGCCACCGACCAGGCCACGGTCACCCACAGGTCGTGTGCGACCGGGCGGCCGATCATCAGGCCGCGGGCCGCGTCCGCGAGCGTGGACAGCGGGTTGTAGTCGGTGAAGCTCTGCAGCCAGCCCGGCATCGACTTGGTCGGCGCGAAGATCGACGAGCCGAACTGCAGCGGGAACAGCACCAGGAAGCCCATCGCCTGCACGGACTGCGCGTTCTTCAGGATCACGCCCAGGGTGAGGAACACCCACATGATCGAGGAGGCGAACAGCGCGGACAGACCCACCGCCGCGAACAGGCCGGCCCAGTGGGTGATGTGGAAGCCGACCAGCACGGCGACGACCATCAGCACGGCCGTGGCGAACAGCATCCGGGCCAGCTCGACGGCGATCTTCGCGAACAGCACCGACCCGCGCCCGATCGGCAGCGACCGGAACCGGTCCATGACCCCGCTGTTGAAGTCCTGGCTGAACCCGGTGCCGACGCCCTGGGACAGCGTCATGCTCATCATCGCGATCATGCCCGGGATGACGTACTGCACGTACTGGCCCTGGCCGCCGCCGAGCGCCTGCCCGATGGATCCGCCGAAGACGTACACGAACAGCAGGGTGAAGACGACCGGCATCAGCAGCGCGTCGAACATCGACTCCGGGTCCTGGCGGATCCAGAGCAGATTGCGGCGGATGAGCGCGCCGGTGTGCCGCAGATGCCCGCGCAGCGGGATCCGGACGTCGGCGTGGGCGACGGCGACGGTGGCGGTGATCGTAGGGGCGGCGCGAAGCGCCTCGTTCAGGGTGGTGGTGGGCGACGGGTGGGAGCTCATACGGCGACCTCCTCGCGGGATTCGGCGGGCGTGGTGTCCTGCGGGGCACCGGCGCGGTGGCCGGTGAGGGACAGGAACACCTCGTCCAGGCTGGGCAGTTCGGTGGTGATGGCGGAGATCGTGATGCCGCGCGCGGTGACCGCGCCGACCACGGCGGTCAGCTGCTCGTCGCTGAGGATCGGCACCAGCAGGGCCCCGGACTCGGTGTCCACGGTGGTGGTCGCGAGCCCGGTGATGCCGAGCTCGTCCAGCATGGTGGCGAGCGGGCGCAGCTGCAGCGGGTCGACGGGCCGGACCCGGAGGGTGCGCCCGCCGACGCGGGCCTTCAGCTCCTCGATCCCTCCCGTGGCGATGACCTTGCCTCGGTCGACCACGGTCAGCTCGGAGGCGAGCTGCTCGGCCTCCTCCATGTACTGGGTGGTCAGCAGCACGGTGACGCCGTCGCCGACCATCGCCTTCACCTCGTCCCACACCTCGTTGCGGGTACGGGGGTCGAGTCCGGTGGTCGGCTCGTCGAGGTAGAGGACGGCCGGCCGGCCGATCATCGAGGCGGCGAGGTCGAGCCGCCGCCGCATGCCGCCGGAGTACGTGCTCGCGGGCCGCCTGGCCGCCTCCGTCAGGGAGAACCGCTCCAGCAGCTCGTCGGCGCGGGCGCGGGCGTCCTTGCGGGGCAGGTCCAGCAGCCGGCCGATCATGTACAGGTTCTCCCAGCCGGGGAGCTTCTCGTCGACGGAGGCGTACTGCCCGGTGAGCCCGATGACCCGGCGCAACTGCCGGGGCTGCCGTACGACGTCGTACCCGGCCACGGTGGCCTGGCCGGCGTCCGGGGTGATCAGGGTGGACAGGATCCGCACGAGGGTGGTCTTGCCGGCGCCGTTCGGACCGAGCACACCCATCACGGTGCCCTCGCGGACGTCCAGGTCGACACCGTCCAGCGCCTTGGTCTCGCCGTAGTGCTTGACCAGTCCCCGTACCGTCACTGCGTGGCTTGCGCCGACGGGGTTCTCATGGATTCGCGTCATGGGGAAGACGGTGCCAGGGGCTGCCGACAAACCACCGACAGGCCACCGACAGCCGCCTGCGGCGCACCGACAGCCCGTCGGCACATCCGTCGGCCGGCCGTCGGCACCCCTCGTCATCCCTTGTCCGTGACGCCGTCCGCCGGGCGGGCCGGCCCCGGGTCCTCGACACGACAGCGGCCGTCGCGGGCGTTCCCGGCGACATCCGGTCGGCGGCATGCGGATCTTCCCGGCCGAAATCACCGGGACGGCGGCCGGTGGTGCCCCCGGGACGACTGGCCGGACGCCGACCACCGGGGCGCGATCATCGGTCCGGTCCGGCCACCCTCGATCGGACGCACGCCGACGACGTCCACCGCCTCCCGGCACAGGTCACCGACGAGCCGGCGCCGATGCCCGGCCGCGGCATGGGCGCCACCATCGGACTGCGCCTGGCCGTCGACCACCCCGACCGGCCGAACCGGGGGAGCGGCGCCGGTTCGGGCGCACAACGGGGACAGCCCGCCGACGGGGGAAGATCGGCGGGCTGCCCGGGTGTTGCCGCAATGGCTCAGTGGACGGAGTGCTCCTCCAGCGGGAACGCCCCGGAGACGACGTCCTCGGCGAACGACTTCACCGCGTCGCCCATGACCTCACGCAGGTTGGCGTACTTCTTGACGAACTTCGGCACCCGGCCGGAGGTCAGCCCGAGCATGTCGGTCCAGACCAGGACCTGCGCGTCCGTCTCGGGCCCGGCGCCGATCCCCACCGTGGGGATGTGCAGCACCCGCGTCACCTCGGCCGCCAGCTCCGCCGGAACCAGCTCCAGGACCACGGCGAACGCGCCGGCGTCCTGCACCGCCTTCGCGTCCCGCAGCAGCTGCTGCGCCGCCTCCTCGCCGCGTCCCTGCACGCGGTAGCCCATCGCGTTGACGGACTGCGGGGTCAGCCCGATGTGCGCCATGACCGGGATGCCGGACTCCACCAGCAGCCGGATCTGTTCGTGCGAGCGCTCGCCGCCCTCCAGCTTGACCGCGCCCACCCCGGCGTCCTTCACCAGCCGGGTCGCCGAGCGCAGCGCCTGCACCGGGCCCTCCTGGTAGGAGCCGAAGGGGAGGTCGCCGACGATCAGGGCGCGCTGCGTGCCGCGTACCACGGCCGCCGACAGCATGGTCATCTCGTCGAGGGTGACGGGCACGGTCGTCTCGTACCCGAGGTGGCAGTTGCCCGCCGAGTCGCCGACGAGGATCACCGGGATCCCGGCCTCGTCGAAGACGGACGCGGTCATCGCGTCGTAGGCGGTGAGCATGGGCCACTTCTCACCCCGCTCCTTGGCGAGGGCGATGTCGCGAACGGTGATGCGGCGGGTGCCCTTCCCCCCGTACAGCGCCTTGCTGCCGTCGGAGGGCTTGTTCTGGGCAGCCGAAAGCTGCGTCATGGCAACGGCTCCTTCAGTCATCTCGAGGCGCCCTGACGGCGTCCCCGGATCGTCTCCATGGTGGCACCTCGTGCCAGCCAGGGCCAGGGGAACCGCCTGTGATCCACAACCGTGGCCGAGACCCAGCTGTGTAAGGCCTTGGTAAAGAACTAAGATACGAGACCGTTCCGTATCGAAATGGTCGTAGGGTCGAACACATGACAAGTCCTGTCCCTGCCTCCCGGATACCGGAAGCGGTGCACCGGCGCCGCTGGGCGATCCTCGGCGTGCTCATGCTGAGCCTGCTGATCGTGGTGCTCGACAACTCGATCCTGAACGTCGCCATCAAGACCATCTCCAGCCCCGCGCCGACCGGCCTCGGCGCCTCCCAGGGGCAGATCGAGTGGGCGATCAACGCCTACACCCTCGTCTTCGCCGGCCTGCTGTTCACCGCGGGCCTCATCGGTGACCGCCTCGGCCGCAAGAAGGTGCTGCTCGGCGGCATCGCCGTGTTCGGCATCGGCTCCGCCCTGGCCGCCGAGTCCGGCTCGCCGGGCCAGCTGATCGCCTTCCGCGCGCTGATGGCCCTCGGCGCCGCCTTCGTCATGCCCGCCACCCTCGCCGTCCTGATGAACGTCTTCGAGCGCGAGGAGCAGCCCAAGGCCATCGGCATCTGGGCGGGCGGCGTCGGCCTCGCCATCGCCATCGGGCCGATCACCGGCGGCGCGCTCCTCGACCACTTCTGGTGGGGCTCGGTCTTCTTCATCAACGTGCCGATCGTGATCGTCGCGCTGGTCCTGATGACCTGGCTGGTGCCCGACTCCCGTGACCCCAAGCCCGGCCGCCTCGACCCGGTCGGCGTCGTCCTGTCCGTCGTCGGCCTGGTCCTGCTGGTCTACGGCATCATCAAGGGCGGCGAACTCGCCGACTTCACCGACGCCAAGGTGCTGGCGACCATCATCGCCGGTCTCGTCGTCCTGGCCGGCTTCGTCGTCTTCGAAAAGCGCAGCGACCACCCGTCGCTCGACGTCACCTACTTCAAGAACAAGGTCTTCTCGGCCGCCATGAGCGCCATCGCGCTGGTCTTCTTCGCGCTGATGGGCGTCACGTTCTTCGGTGTCTTCTACACCCAGAGCGTGCGCGGTTACTCGCCGCTGGAGTCCGGTGTGCTGATGCTGCCGCTCGCCTGCGCCCAGCTGATCTTCGCGCCGCGCGCCCGGCTGCTGGTCGACCGGTTCGGCAACAAGGCCACCACCACCGCCGGACTGGTGCTGATCGCGGCGACACTGGCCGCGTTCGCCACGTTCGAGGCCGACACCCCGATCTGGATCCTCGAGGTCGTCTTCTTCCTCATGGGCACCGGCATGGCGCACATCATGACGCCGACGTCGGTCGTCATCATGCAGGCGCTGCCGCGCGAGAAGGCCGGCTCCGCCTCCGCGCTCAGCAACACCTTCCGCCAGGTCGGCGGCGCGCTCGGCATCGCCGTACTCGGCTCGGTGCTCGCCACGTCCTACCGCAACGGCATCGAGGGCAAGCTCGGCATGCTGCCGCCCGCCCTGCGCGACAAGGCGGCCGAGTCCATCGAGGCCACCCTCGGCATCGCCGGCAAGCTGGGCCCGCGGGGCAAGGCCCTGGTCACCCCGGCCGACGACGCGTTCCTGCACGCCATGCACGTCACCGCCCTGTGCGGAGTCGGTGTCGCGCTGGTCGGCGCCGTGGTGACGGCCCTGTTCCTGCCCGGCAAGCCGCCGGCCGCGCAAGCGGGCGAGCAGGAGACGGAGTTGGTCGCGGCCGCGGACTGACGCGGACCGGCGGACCAGGGGTTCCCATCGAGGTTCCACGGGGGAAGGAGGCGGCTGCGGGACAATTCCCGCAGCACAGTGAGAGGACGGACGACGTGAGCCTTGCCGAGAGCCGGCCGCGACCGGACGGGCCCGTGCGGGGACGCCCCCGCAGCGAGGCCGTGGAACGCGCCATTCTGGAAGGCGTGATGAAGCTCCTGGAGGACGGCGTACCGCTCGCCGAACTCTCCATCGAGCGCGTCGCGCGCACGGCCGGGGTCGGCAAGGCCACCATCTACCGCCGCTGGAGCGGCAAGGAGGAGCTGTTCGTCGACGTCGTACGCGCCGCCGAACCCCCCGACCCCGAACTCCCCGGTACCTCCCTGCGCGACGACCTCGTCGTGCTGCTGGAGTCCCTGCGCCAACGCGGACTCGTCCACCGCTCCTCGGCGATCCTGCACAACGTCTACGCGCAGATGAAGCACAGCCCGAAGATCTGGTCCGCGTACCACGCCATCGTCATCGCGCCCCGCCGCGAACTCGGGATGGAGGTGCTGCGCCGAGGCCGGGAGAACGGCGAACTGCGTCCCGACGTCGACCTGGACCTGGCCAACGACCTGTTCGTCGGCCCCATGCTCGTGCGCACCGTCCTGCGCCCCGAGGGCGACCTGCCCGAGGACCTGGCGGAGCAGATCGTCGACACGGTCCTGGAAGGCCTACGGCCCGTCAGCTCGACAGCCTCGTAGCACTTATATGCGCGTTTCGTCACAAACCCCTGGTGTCCCGGGGGTAACGGAACTCCCTATCCCGCTTCCTTCGTCATCGTCTTCCGTACGGCCGTCATGGGACGGCGGGAGCGGAGCCGATCATCCCCTAGGGTCGGAAGAACACGGGGGAACGACGGTGTGCACGGCAGGCAGTGAGGCAGACGGTATGGCGCAGCAGGCGTACATGACGGAGACGGACAACGGCGGCTCGGGGCCCGAGCGACCGGGATCCCGGCTTCGGCGCCTGGTGCACCGCCTCCTTGCCGGCTGGCGCGGCGATCCGGGCGTCTGGCGCCGGGGCGTCGTCCTCGCGGTCCTCGCCCTCCTGCTCGCCCTGGTGATGCTGCTGCATTCGCACATCCCGAACCGGGTGGGCAACCTCGGCAGCCTCACCGAGACGTTTCTGCCGTGGCTGGGGCTCGCCATCCCGGTGCTGCTGGGCCTCGGGCTGCTGCGGAGGTCGGCGACCGCGCTGATCGCCGTACTCCTCCCGGCGATCGTGTGGCTGAACCTCTTCGGCGGGCTGCTCACCGACAAGACGGGCCCGGGCGGCGACCTGATGGTGGCGACCCACAACGTCAACGCCGAGAACCCCGACCCCGCCGCGACCGCCCGCGAGGTGGCCGCCTCCGGCGCCGACATCCTCGCCCTGGAGGAGGTCCCGCAGGCGGCCGTGTCGACCTACGAGAAGGCGCTCGCGCCGACGTACCGGTACCACGGCGTCGAGGGCACGGTCGGCCTGTGGAGCAAGTACCCGATGAGCGATGTGCGGGCGGTGGACATCAAGCTCGGCTGGAAGCGCGCGATGCGGGCCACCGTCACCACCCCGCACGGCCCCGTCGCGGTGTACGTCGCCCACATGCCCTCGGTGCGGGTGAAGGTGAAGGCCGGGTTCACCGCCCGGGAGCGCGACAAGAGCGCCAACGCGCTCGGCGAGGCCATCGCCGACGAGCCGCTGAAGCGGGTGGTGCTGCTCGGCGACCTGAACGGCACGATGAACGACCGTTCCCTCAACGCCGTCACCTCCCAGATGCGTTCCACGCAGGGTGCGGCGGGCAGCGGCTTCGGGTTCAGCTGGCCGGCGGCGTTCCCGATGGCACGGATCGACCAGATCATGGTCAGGGGCGTGGAGCCGGAGAGCTCCTGGACGCTGCCGCGCACCGGCAGCGACCACCTGCCGGTGGCTGCCCGTGTGAAGCCGGACACGTCGTCGTAACCCCTTGGAATACTGGGCCTGAGAGGCTTTGTTCCGCAGCTGAACATATGCTGTGACGGAACCGCTCTCCCTTTCTCCTCTCTGACTTCGAAAGGCACAGGCCCTTCATGCCCCTGGCCCTGCTCGCTCTGGCCGTCGGCGCTTTCGGTATAGGTACGACCGAGTTCGTGATGATGGGCCTGCTGCCCGACGTCGCGGACGACCTGCACATCTCGATCCCCGCCGCCGGGCACCTGGTCTCGGCGTACGCGCTGGGCGTGGTGATCGGCGCCCCGCTGCTGGCCGCGCTCACGGCCCGCATGTCCCGCCGCACGGTGCTGATCGCCCTGATGGCGCTGTTCGTCGCGGGCAACGCGCTCTCGGCGCTCGCCCCCGGCAACGACTCCCTGCTGGCCGCCCGCTTCCTCAGCGGTCTGCCGCACGGCGCCTTCTTCGGCGTGGGAGCGGTCGTCGCCACGACGATGGTCCCGCCGGAGCGCAAGGCGCGCTCGGTCTCGCTGATGTTCCTCGGCCTGACCGTCGCCAACATCGCGGGCGTACCGGCGGCCACGCTGATGGGCCAGCACCTGGGCTGGCGGGCCACCTTCCTGGGCGTGAGCGCGATCGGCCTCGCGGCGATCGCCTCGCTGGCGCTGCTGATCCCGCACGACCGGGGGCAGGCCGCCTCGTCGGCGGGCCTGCGCGGCGAGTTGGCCGCGCTGAGGTCCCTGCCGGTCTGGCTGGCTCTGGGTACGACGGTGGCGGGCTTCGGCGCGCTCTTCGCGGCCTACAGCTACGTGACCCCGATGCTGACGCGGTCGGCCGGGTTCGCGGAGGGCAACGTGACGCTGCTCCTGGCCCTGTTCGGCGTGGGCGCCACGGCGGGCAACCTGTGGGGCGGCCGCCTGGCGGACCACTCGCTGCGGGGCACCCTGTTCGGCGGCCTGGCGTCACTGGGTGCCGTGCTGCTGCTGTTCCCGGTGCTGATGCGGGCGGAGTGGAGCGCGGCGCTCGCGGTGACCCTGCTGGGCATGGCGGCCTTCATCACGGGTTCGCCGCTGCAGCTGATGGTGATGGAGAAGGCATCGGCGGCCCCCTCCCTGGCCTCCTCCGCCAACCAGGCGGCCTTCAACCTGGCCAACGCCGGCGGCGCCTGGATCGGCGGCCTGGCACTGGCGGCGGGCTTCGGTACGACGTCCCCGGCGCTGGCCGGCGCGATGCTGGCGGTGCTGGGTCTGGGCGTGGCCGGCGTGGCGTACGGGGTGGACCGCCGCCGGGGGACTCCGTCGGTGGGGCGGGAGAGGCTGGTCGCCTCCCACATGCCGGAGGAGCCGGGGGTGCTGCACCACTGAACCAGGGGGCGCTGCCCCCTGGATCCCCGGGTCCTTTGCCCACCGGCCCACCCGTGCACCCGACTCGGTCGGCCGAGAGGCGGTCGGGGGTGGAACAAATCCGCCAGTCACTCCCCTCCTGCGAACGGATGAGGCCCGTCCGAAGAAGGGGGCGGCCCCGCGGCGAGGTGGGCGCAACGCAAAGGGGGCGTGAGGTCACCAGGACCCCACGCCCCCACTGCTCAGCGGAGCGGCAGTGCGTCAGTGCTTGCGGTACGACTGCACGTAACCGTTCGCCGGCGAGCCGACGCCCGTCACGTCGTCGTAGCCCTTGACCGCCGACAGGGAGCTGTCCTTGCCGAGGGTGCGGGCCGAGTAGAGCAGGCCGCCCGACGCGTCGAAGCCGTTGGCGAAGTCCACGCGGGCGACCGCCAGGCCGGAGCCCGTCGGGTTGTCCGTGACGTCGTGGAAGACGCCCTGCTTGCCGTACTTGGCGTAGATCGTCGGGTTGGCGAAGCCGATCGCCTTGCCGCCGCGCGCCTCCTGGGCCAGGGCCTGGACCGCCGCGATGACCGGAGCGGCGAGCGAGGTGCCGCCGATGCGGTACTCGCTGTACTGCTCCGAGCCGTCCGGGAAGGACTGGGTCTGGCCGACCAGGAAGCCGGTGTTCGGGTCGGCGATGGCCGCGATGTCCGGGACGACGCGGTTGCCGTCGGCGCTGTTGGCCTTGGCGAGCGAGTCCGGGACGACGCCCTTCTGGTAGAACGGCTCGGCGACCGTCTTGCTGGTGCCGCCGCCCGCGCCCGAGGTGAAGGCGCCGGGGAAGTTGGTCCAGCTCTTGCCGTCGGCCGACAGGGTCGCCTTCTTGGTGCCCCAGCCGGTCTCCCACTCGTACGTGTCGCCCTTGCCCACGGCCAGCGACGTACCGCCGACCGCGGTCACCCAGGCGGAGTTGGCGGGGGTGTCGACCTGCTTCGTCCCGGTGTGGGCGACCTCGTCGCCGTTGTCACCGGAGGAGAAGTAGAAGCCGATGCCCTGCACCGCGCCCAGCTGGAAGACCTGGTCGTAGGCGGCCGCGAGGTCCGGGGTCTGGTTGGCCTCGATGTCGCCCCAGGAGTTGGAGACGATGTCGGCCAGGTGGTTGTCGACGATCTTGCTGAGCGAGTCCAGCAGGTCGTCGTCGTAGCAGGAGGCCGCACCGACGTAGGTGACGTCGGCGGACGGGGCGACCGCGTGCACAGCCTCGACGTCGAGGGTCTCCTCGCCGTACCAGCCGGCGGCGCCGCACTCCTTGGTCTTGGTGTAGTTCTTCGGCAGCACCTGGTGCAGCTGGCCGGTCTTCCAGGCCGCATCACCGTGCTTGACCGCGTACGTGCCCGCGTCGTAGGCGATCGTCGGGGACGCGTAGGCGTCCGTGATCGCGATGCGGACACCCTTGCCGGTGTAGTCACCCGCGCCGTACGCGGCGCGCAGCTGCTTGCCGGTGTAGCCCTTGATCGCGTACGGGATCTTGCCGCCGTACGCGTCCGGGAGCGTGGTCGCGATGTTCGAGCCGTAGTACGAGGAGAACGGCCCGGAGTTCTTGAACACGCCGTCCGGCGGCGGCAGCTGGTCGTCGTGGTTGGCCTTGTGCGGGGCGTTGTCCAGGCCGGTGACGGTCAGGACGGTGCCCTTCAGGCCGGCCGGCACGGTGGCCGACTTGGCCGGGGCGCGGTAAGTCGCCGAGCCCTTGGCGAAGTTGTGCAGCTGGGTGCCGAACGCCTTCTCGGCGGCGGCCACGTCACCGGAGACGGCGACGTAGTGCTGGGTGACCTCGGTGACCTTCAGACCGGCCGACGTCAGCCAGGACTTGACGGCGGCCACCTGGGCCTTGCTGGCGCCGAAGGCGGCCTGCGCCTTCTTGGCGCTCAGGTACTTGCCGTAGAGCGGCGAGCTGGGGTCGGACACGGACTTGGCGTAGGCGGCGAGGCCCGCCGCGTTCTTGCCGGCCAGGTAGACCCGGGCGTTCACCTGGGCGCTGTTCGAGGTCGCGCCCTTGTCCGCTTTGGCCGTGGCCCAGAGCGGCTTGGTGCCCTTCAGTGCCTCACGGGCGGGGCTGTCCGCGGCGTGTGCCGCGGGTATGCCCAGCGCCAGCGCGCCGGCGACCATGGGCAGCGTGGCTGCCATGCTCACGGCGCGCAGCTTGGCGCGGTTGGATCTCATAGAACCCCCTGCGATGCGGTTCGCATGCATGTAGTGGCTGGTACGTCATGCGTCCGCGCGCCGGCCCGCGGCGGTTCGGCCGGCGAATGGATCACATGATGGGGTCACTCTTTCGATGAACCGTTCATGCCAGGGGAACGAAAAGGTCAAGAGAAGCTCAAGTAGCCGTCAGATAGGGCGAATTGCGCCTTTCGTACCTCACGGTTGTGTAACGGAAATGTGTGGCGGCTGTTCAGGTCCGCCGCTCAGGAACGCGGCTTCGCGCCCCGCTCCTTCAGCATCTGCGCCATCACCTGGAGCTCGCCCTGCTGTGCGTCCACCATGCCCTGCGCGAGCCGCTTCTCCACGCCGACGGTGCACTTGGCGACACAGCCCTCGGCCATGTGGATCCCACCCCTGTGATGGTCCGTCATCAGCTGGAGGTAGAGGATCTCGGCCTGCTTGCCGTTCAGCGACTGGAGCTTCCTCAGCTCCGTGTCGGTCGCCATGCCCGGCATCAGCGAGCCGTCCCCGCGCTCGGGCATGTCGCCCATGCCCATCCAGGCCATCGGCGGCTTCTCCGACACCTTCGGCAGCCCCCACAGGTCCAGCCAGCCCAGCAGCATGCCGCGCTGGTTGGCCTGCGTCTGCGCGATGTCGTAGGCGAGCCGCCGCACTTCCGCGTTCTGCGTGCGGTCCCGGACGATGTACGACATCTCCACGGCCTGCTGGTGGTGCACGGCCATGCCCCGCGCGAACCCGGCGTCCGCCGACTCCGCGCCCGGCGTCCGCACGGCCGGGCCACCGGTCCTGTCCTCGGCGACCGCGTAGGTGATGGCGCCGGCCGCGACGAGCACCGCCGCCGCGGCCCCGGCGATCCAGCCGACGTGCCGGCGCTTCACTACATCGCCCCGCTGGTGCAGGCGGCGCCCGGCTCCGGGGTCTGCGGGCCCTGGACGTAGGCGGCGAAGAACTTGTTCACCTCGGGGTCGTCCGCGCTCTTGACGGTCACCTGGTGGCCCCAGGCCGACAGCACCAGCGGCGCCGCCTGGTTCTCGTACGGGCTCATCAGCGAGTACGGCGTCTTCTTCACCTTCGCCGCCAGCGCGTCGACGTCGGCCTTGTTCGCCTTGCTGGTGTACGTCACCCAGACCGCGCCGTGCTCCAGCGAGTGCACCGCGTTCTCGTCCTGCAGGGGCTTGGTGTAGACGGTGCCGTTGCAGGTCGCCCAGACGGGGTTGTGGTTGCCGCCGACCGGCGGGTGCATCGGGTACGACACCTTGGTCTGGACGTGCGTCCGCGCCAGTTTGCCGGACCAGGCCCGCACGCCGTCCTTGCCGGTGGTCCAGTGCCCGGAGTCCCCGGAACTCCCGGAGGCCTTGGAGTCGCTCGCCGTGTCCTTCTTCTTCCCGGACTGGGAGTTCACGAGGACCACACCGCCGACCACGAGGCCGGCGACGACCACCACGCTCGCGGCGATGGTGAGCACGCGGTTGCGGCGCTCGCGCGCACGCTCGGCACGGCGCATCTCCTCGATGCGCGCCTTGCGCGCCGCGCTGCTGTTCTTGGCGGAACCCATGAGGTGTCCTTCTGGGGAAAGGGCCGACAACGGGGAAGGGTGGGGCCCGCTGATCGTAATGGGGAAGGGTGCGGCTTCCGTAGACAGGGCACGGCAAAGAGGCGACCGAGGCGAAAATTTGAACCCGGGATGCGCATTACCTACGCTCGTGGTATGCGGCTCCTGCGCTCCACCGACCTGGCCCTGCGCATCCTGATGCGACTGGCCGTGACCGCCGACGCCACGCCCGCCACCCGCCAGGTCGCGGCGGACATGGACGTGCCCTACACGCACGCCGCGAAGGTCGTCGCCGAACTCCAGCACCTGGGCCTCGTCGACGCCCGGCGCGGCCGGGGCGGCGGCCTCGCCCTCACCGCCAAGGGCCGTACGGCCTCGGTCGGCGCGGTGGTGCGCACCTTCGAGGGCGAGGGCGACGTGGTCGACTGCGAGGGTACGGCGGGTATGGCCCCCTGCCCCCTGAACTCCGCCTGCCGTCTGCGCGGCGCCCTGCGTCGGGCCCAGGAGGCGTTCTACGCGGCGCTGGACCCGATCACGATCGACGAGCTCGTCGCCGAGCCGACGGGCGTTCTGCTGCTGGGCATCTCCCGGGGGCCCGCGGCCGGTTGACGCTCTCCGCGGGCGTCTTCGGGCACCTGCGCGCGTCTCCGCGCGTTCATCGGCGGACGCTAGGGTGCGCGCGTGACTGACGCGAACCATGGGGCGGGTGACGAACGGTGGGACGAGTTCGTCAGAGAGTTCGAGAAGACCAGGGCGATCCACGAGCCGAGCGCGGCTGAGCGCCAGGCCGCCGCCGAGCGCGAGGCCGCCGGCAAGCGCCCGCGACGCCGGAAGGCGATGACGGTGACGGCCGTCGCCGGTGCCGTGGCCGTGCTGGCCGGAGCGGCATTCTGGCTGAGCGCGGGACACGGGACGCGGCACGAGACGGCGGGCGGGGCGGCAGGGCCCGCGTCGGCCGCCCCCTCGCAGCGGTCGGCGCGGCCGGAGAGCTCGGCGGAGCCGTCCACGGCGCCGATGTCGATGGTCACCGTGGACCAGGCGTTCCCGGCGCGGGTCGCCGGCTACACCAAGGTCAAGCAGTCGGGCGGTCCGAACTGCACGGGCTCGGGCATGGTGGGCCCGAACCTGACCGCGCTGATCGAGGCGAGCAAGGGCTGCCGGGGCGTGATCGGGGCCCTGTACAAGGACGCGTCGGACAACGAGTACACGATCGTCGCCTTCGGCATGAAGGACCCGGTCGACGTCGTCCACTTGGTCACCGCCCTGAGCACGCACCCCACGGACTACGAGGTGGGCGTGCTGACGCCGCCCGCCGGATCCGGCCTGAGGGCGCTGCCGGCGGACAGCGGGCTGGTGCAGTCCTTCGCCGGGTACGGCAGGCAGCTGGTCGTCGGCCTGGGCCAGTGGTCGGACGGTCGTACCGCCGACTACCAGGCCCTGGTCGACAAGCTGTCACCGCTCATGAACAAGGTGACCAAGGTGGCCGGCGGACACGACCGGGGCTGAGCGGGGTCAGCTGCCCTGCTGGGCCAGCCACAGGTCCGGACCGAACACCTCGTAGTGGATGTCGGCCGGGGCCACGCCCTTCGCGATCAGCTGGGCCCGCACCGCGCGCATGAACGGCAGCGGTCCGCACAGGTACGCGCGCGTGCCGGCCGGTACGGCGATGCCGGAGAGGTCGACCAGGCCGGTGCGGGTGCCCGGCTCGGCGTCCCGCTCGTAGAAGAAGTGCACGGACGCGTCCGCGAGCTTTCCGGCGTACGTCTCGTGGTCGGTGTGCAGGGCGTGATCGGCGGGGGAGCGGTCGCCGTGGACGACGGTGACCGGGCCGCCGTGGCCGCTCGCCGCGAGGTCGGCCAGCATCGCGATCATCGGGGTCACACCGATACCGGCGGAGGCGAGCAGCAGGGGGGCCTCGGCGTCGGCGTCCAGGACGAGGTCGCCGTACGGCTCGGACAGGTCCAGGACGTCACCGACCCGCACGCGCGCGTGGAGGTGGTTGGAGACCTCGCCGTCGGGGGCGTCGTCGCCGGTCACGCGCTTGACGCTGAGCTGGCGGAGCGCCTCGCCGGGCGCGCCGGACAGGCTGTACTGCCGGATCTGCCGGGCGCCGTCGGGCAGCTCGACCTGGACGGAGACGTACTGGCCGGCGCGGAAGTCGCGCACTGGGCCGCCGTCGGCCGGGCGGAGCCGGAAGGTGACGACGTCCGCCGTCTCCTCGACGCGCTCCACGACCTCCCAGGGGCGGCGCTCGGTGCTGCCGCTCTCCTCGTACAGCCGCTTCTCGACGGCGATGAGCGCGTTGGCCATCAGCCAGTAAACCTCGGTCCAGGCGGCGGCGACCTCGGGCGTGACGGCCTCGCCGAGGACCTCGGCGATGGCGGCGAAGAGGTGCTCGTGCACGATCGGGTAGTGCTCGGGGGCCACGCCCAGGGAGGCGTGCTTGTGGGCGATGCGGCCGAGCATCGCGTCCGGCCGCTGGTCCGGGTTGTTCACCAGGTACGTGGCGAAGGCGGCGATGGAGCCGGCGAGGGCCTGCTTCTGGGCGCCGGAGGCCTGGTTGCCGCGGTTGAACAGGTCCCGCAACAGATCGGGGTGGGCGGCGAAGAGGCGGGCGTAGAAGCGCTCGGTGATCTCGCCGATGGCCGCGCCGACTGCGGGAAGGGTGGCACGGACGGTGACTGCGGACTGTTCGGTCAGCATCAGGACTCCTTGCATCTCAACTGATCCGACCGTAAGAAAACTTGCATCTGAGATGCAAATTAAACGGACGTGGCATCGCTCACGCCGTCAGCGAATCGGCCATTACGGATGCCGGTCCGAACAGGCAAGATGGGCGACACGGCAGTACATCTGCCGTACGAGAGGCGTTCAGGCCGAGGATGCGTCCGCGATCAAGGTCCGCAACGCGCATGAAATGGTGTTGTGGTGGGATGCTCAGGTGCCCGACCGCCTCCCGCGGGACGGGGGACAGGCGGCCTGACCAGCAAGGATGGGGTAGCGGAAGATGGACAAGCAGCAGGAGTTCGTGCTCCGGACGTTGGAGGAGCGCGACATCCGGTTCGTACGCCTGTGGTTCACGGACGTGCTGGGCTTCCTCAAGTCCGTCGCCGTGGCCCCCGCCGAGCTGGAGCAGGCCTTCGACGAGGGCATCGGCTTCGACGGCTCGGCCATCGAGGGATTCGCCCGGGTCTACGAGTCCGACATGATCGCCAAGCCGGACCCGTCCACCTTCCAGGTCCTGCCGTGGCGCGCGGAGACCCCCGGCACCGCCCGCATGTTCTGCGACATCCTCATGCCGGACGGCTCCCCGTCCTTCGCGGATCCCCGCTATGTGCTCAAGCGTGCCCTGGCCCGCACCTCCGACCTGGGCTTCACCTTCTACACCCACCCCGAGATCGAGTTCTTCCTGCTGAAGGACCGCCCGCTGGACGGCTCCCGCCCCACCCCGGCCGACAACTCGGGCTACTTCGACCACACGCCCACCAACGTCGGCATGGACTTCCGCCGCCAGGCGATCACCATGCTGGAGTCGATGGGCATCTCGGTGGAGTTCTCCCACCACGAGGGCGCGCCGGGCCAGCAGGAGATCGACCTGCGCTACGCCGACGCGCTCTCCACCGCGGACAACATCATGACGTTCCGCCTGGTCATGAAGCAGGTGGCGCTGGAGCAGGGCGTGCAGGCGACCTTCATGCCGAAGCCCTTCTCCGAGCACCCGGGCTCCGGCATGCACACGCACCTCTCCCTCTTCGAGGGCGACCGCAACGCGTTCTACGAGTCCGGCGCCGAGTACCAGCTCTCCAAGGTCGGCCGCTCCTTCATCGCGGGCCTGCTCAAGCACGCGGCGGAGATCTCCGCGGTCACCAACCAGTGGGTGAACTCCTACAAGCGCATCTGGGGCGGCTCCGAGCGCACGGCCGGCGCCGGCGGCGAGGCCCCGTCGTACATCTGCTGGGGCCACAACAACCGCAGTGCCCTGGTCCGCGTCCCGATGTACAAGCCCGGCAAGACCGGCTCGGCCCGCGTCGAGGTCCGCTCCCTGGACTCGGGCGCCAACCCCTACCTGGCCTACGCCGTCCTCCTGGCGGCCGGTCTGAAGGGCATCGAGGAGGGCTACGAGCTCCCGCCGGGCGCCGAGGACGACGTCTGGGCCCTCTCCGACGCCGAGCGCCGCGCGATGGGCATCGAGCCCCTCCCACAGAACCTCGGCGAGTCTCTGACCCTCATGGAACGCAGCGACCTGGTCGCCGAAACCCTCGGCGAGCACGTCTTCGACTTCTTCCTGCGCAACAAGCGCCAGGAGTGGGAGGAGTACCGCTCGGAGGTCACGGCGTTCGAGCTGCGCAAGAACCTGCCGGTGCTGTAGGGGCAGGTCAGGGCGAGTTACCGCCGAAACGATCCCTTGGGGCCGACGGTCGTGGACCGTCGGCCCCCTGTGCGTCTCGCGGGCGCCGGGCCGTCTCTGGGCCGTCGGAACGGATACTCACCGCGCTGTAGCCACGTCCCCTGTGGCCCCGAGAGTCGGTTCAGGGGTGCACGGGAGAAGCCACTACCGTTGCTGGGCCGAGGTCCAGCGCTGTTGAAACCTTCACTGCCGCCTCGATCAAGCCCCGGCTGCGCTCCGCTCCGCCGGGCGCGCTTCCCGGCTCCGCTGCGCGCTGCGCTCCTGCCTTCGGCCCGCTCCGCGCACGCTGCGCCGACGCGCGCCCACGTGTGGGTAGGGCCGAAGGCCATGAGCCGAGCACCGCACGGAGCGGCCACGGTCAGAACGAGCCTCCGGCGGGGGCGCTCAGGCTCCGAGATGGGGGGGGGCTCCGTTCGCGAGTGCCGGCCGGTGAGTGGCGTGCGCGGGGGGCTCCCATCCCGTCTGCCGTCGACCCAGGCAGAGCCGAGCAGCCGCGGCCCAGGGCGTCAAGGTCGTTCGTACAGTGGCGCGCTCCACCTTGACGCCCTGAACCACGCCCGCTCCACGGTGTGTGGGCCGTCGCCGAGACGGGATGGGAGCTGGGGAATGTGGTGGGTACTGGACACCCGCAACTTCTGGCAGGGGTAAAGATCGCGCTAAAGACCTGAGCGGTTTATTTCCCGTCGTATGACTGGCCTGACAGGATCTCCGCGCTGCGCGAACGAGCCGCAGTGATGGTGGTGGGGGGATTGGGTGTCGGTGGACGTCATCGACTGGATCTGTATAGCGATCGCATGGCTCGTGACCTTCGGGACAGGAGCTGTAGCGATCTTGTGGGGCCAGATGCCCTTCCTGTGGCGCAGGCCCATCGCCTCTCCGCGCATGTGGGGTATCGGGGCAACCTACACCCTGGACTTCACGAAGTCCGGCGCGGACCGTGTCGTCACCGACTCCATCCGCCTCAACGGCAGCCCCATCGACCCGGCCGCCACCTACCGCGTCGCCACCAACAGCTTCCTGGCGGGCGGTGGAGACGGCTTCCCGACGCTCGGCCAGGGCACGGGCGACCTGGTGGGCGGCGACGACCTGGGCGCGCTGGAGAAGCACCTGACGGCCAGCTCCTCCGCTGGCAGCCCGATCGCACCGCTTCCGGCGGACCGCATCACCGTCGTGTGGTAGGCGCCGTGCGCCGGAAGTGACCTCGGGGGCGGCCGGACCGGCCGCCCCCGACGTGTGTCAGGCCTCCCGCTGGTCGCGGGGGACCAGGTACTTCCAGCCCGCGTGGAAGAGGGCGGCGAACAGGACGAAGGAGCCCAGCGGAACCAGCATCGTCAGCAGGACCACGGGCGAGCCGTCCGAGGTGAACAACAGTCCGATCGACAGTACGGTCATGCACCCGAAGACGATGAGCGCCCCGTAGACCGCCCACAGCCAGGCCCTCCGGTGCGCCGCCCGTTGCCGGATCAGCGCCTCCACCTCCGGCCGGCGCGCCCACGCCATGCCGCGGTACGGGGCACCGACGGCCAGCAGACCGGCGACCTCGGCCGGCGGGTTGTCCAGCTGCCAGTCGTCGATGTGCGGCAGGAGGAGGCGCCGGCCCTCGGTGTCGTAGAGGTAGGCGAGCCAGCGGCGGGCGGAACCCATGGCGTTCGGAACGGGCTCGGCGCGGATGTCGTAGATGGCGGACCAGGCGCGGGTGCGCTCGGTGAGGGCGCGGCGGAGTGTAATGCCGTCAGGGTCGACCAGCGTGCGGCCGCGCCGCATGTAGAGCCCCAGCCGCGCGAGGGTCAGCACGAAAATGACGGCGAGGATGAGCATGGGCCACCGGAACGGGTCGCCGTGCCGCATTGTCTGGGAGAAGGCGAGGATCGGAATGACCGACGGCCCCAGAATCCTCCCCAAGGGCGTCTTCTTGTACTTGCGGTACTCCCGCACGATTCCGACGCCGGCCGACGGCATGGCGCTGTTGTCCACCGCTGTTCTCCCCACCCGATGCGCACGAACACGTGCGCGGCTGGGGAGAGGATAGGGGCGTTCCCTGAGAGTCCTACCCCCCGGGGTATGCCGCAGGTCACCGCAGGGTGCCGCCGTGGGCGGCGACGAGACCGCGCAGGCTCAGGCCGCCGATGAGAGCTGCTCCCGTCGAAACCAACCAATCAGCCATCTCGCCTCCACCCCTAGACCTGATCGCGTCTCGCGAGGAGGGTACCGACGAGCACTGACAGCACCGGAAGGGTGAGGACTGCCCTCGCCGCCCTGGGGCGGACGCGTACGGCGCGCTGACATCCACCGCTGACTACCAGCCGCCCGAGCGTCGGCCAGTATCGGAGGAGGAAATGGCGAGACGGCTGGCGACCCCCTGCACTCCGAGCTCAGACATCTCGACGTTCATGAGCCCTCACGACCTCTGACAGGGATGAGGCCCGCGCTCGCCGTGCCACACCCGTGCCAGATCCAGCGGGGAGTCACGGAGAACGACAGTGGCCGGCGGGTGACCAGCCACCGGTCTGCCCACGCGGGCGGTTCGCAGGTCAGAGCGGCACTCGCCTCACCTCGCTCCTTAAATGAGGCGGCTATCCCTGGACGGGAAGATCAGGATGGGTGGCCAGAAAGATCATGTAGGCGATCGCCGCTGCCGCTCCCAAGAGGGACAACACGCCTCCCACTACAGCTCGTGCCCCGTTCGCTCGCCTCGACTTCGATGCGCGATACTCGACAAAGGCCCGCACCAGGCCAACGAGCGCCAGAGGCAGCGCGACGAAGCTGACCAGTATCCAGAACGGACAGCAGAACCAGAACGCCAAGGACGCTCCGCCGAACCAGACTGCAAGCTCTGCTTTCTCTTGCGTCTCGTCCGGGGTGCCAACAGAAATCATGGGCTGATCCAAGCAGAGCCCTTCCTGCCGTACAGCAGCGAGGTACAGCAACCGTCGCGACCCGAGTCAACCGGTCAGCAGCCACATGCGATTGTGTGACCAGCCGAGCAGACCTCAGTGACCGTCGTGCCCATAGTTCGCATCGAGGAGGCCGCGGGGCGTGCCACTTCCGTGTCAGAACGGGCGGGGACTCACGGGGAATCGAGGACGAAGTCGTCGGCCTGCTGGCCGCCCGCGCCCCACGCCTGGACCGCGCCCTGAAGAAGATCGCCCGAACGGGCGGCGGCATCGTGCTCATGGACGGCTCGCTGATCCGCACCCGGCGGCGCACCGGGAAGGACAACCGCAAGAACTACTCCGGCAAGAGCAAATGCCATGGCCTGCTCGTGATCGCGCTCACCGACGATCGTGGCCGTCTGCTATGGGTCTCCGCGGCCCGGCCCGGACGCACCTCGGAGATCACCGCCTGCCGGCACGAGAAGCTCACCACCAGGCTACGGGCGGCCGGGCTCGCAGCCATCGCCGACCTGGGGTTCGTCGGTCTCGACGACAGCGATCCCGACGCCGACCCGGCGGTGATCACCGGCTACAGGGCCGCCCGGAACCTGCCCCTGAGCCGCGGGCAGAAGTTCTCGAACAAGACCCTCGCGGCCGTCCGGGCCCCGGTCGAGCACGGCTTCGCCCACCTCAAGAACTGGCGCGTGCTCGCCAAGGTCCGCACCGACCCAAGGTGGGCGACCGCGCTGGTCAGGGCCCTGCTGGTCCTCACCAACCGCGAAGTCTCCCGGTGACCGACGATCTTCACCGAAATCACCCGCCCCCGACCAGCGCGAGCATCCCGAGGCCCACACACACCAGAACTCACACCTGCAACTCAGGGATGCCCGCCCCGCAATGTATCGGAGCATGTCAACTCCCGGTGTGGGCCCACCTTTTGAGGGATGGGATGATCGCCGGCATGGAGATCCTCAGATATGTGTTCCTCGTCTTCCACCTCTTCGGGTTCGCCGCGATCATGGGCGGCCTCTTCTATCAGCTGAGGGAGAAGAACCCGGTGGCCGGCAGCTACATGCCGATCAGCGCGGTCATACAGTTGGTCACCGGTGCGGGACTGATATGGACCCGGACGTCCCTCGACCTACCGGTGGACAACGCGAAGATGGGGGTGAAGCTCTCCCTGGACGTTCTGGTGGCGGTGGCAGCTCTGATGGGCATGCGCAACAAGCAGCAGTGGGCCTTCTACGCCGTGGGGACACTCTCGGCGGCCGCGGTCGTCGTGGCCGTTGCGTGGAAGTAGTTCCCTCGGCGTCGGGCGTGACGGACCTTCAACCGCCCGAACCCCAGGGTTCCGGAGATGCGGATCGTCGGTCCGGTGGGGTGGAGTGTCGCGGGGGCGTATGAGGGAGCCGTACAGCAGAACCTCGCCGTCGGCCTGTTGGGCGATCTTCTTGCCGCTCCTGCCTCTCCGCAGCCTCCCGCGATCTCATGGCGTGCCGACCCGCTGACGGATCGTAGGCGGCGGCCGGTCGTGGGCACAGCCGAACCCGGCATCCCGCCGACACCGGACCCGTCCGATGATCTACGCCATGGTCATCCGCCGCCGACCTACGCGAGTACCCGAATCACCCTGCACACCAGACCCGTGACCTGCGACTTTACGATGCACACCGCCCAGTGGCCGGGGATGCCACTGTGTCTGCGGCTGTCGTCGGCTTTCCCGCAAGGAGGGAGTTCCGCGCTGCGACACTTCCGATGACGAGCGCGCAGGTTACGGCACAGAGGAATGAGACAGTTGGCCGACACGAACGGTTGGGACAGGGGACGCCTGTTGGTCCTGTGGGGAGTGGCGGTACTGCTCGCGATCGGAGGAGCAGGGATCTTCCTCACGATTCGCGACACCAGAGGGGACCTCGCAGCGCTGGAGGACTCCGGCAAGGCGTTCCTAAAAGCCCTTGGCTCAGGTAACGGCGAGGCCACCTGCGCCCTCATGACCCGGACCGCGCAGTCCGAACTCGCTGCCGCCCAGCACAAGGACATGTGTCCGCAGGCCGTCGAAGCGCTGGTAGGACCCCTGAGTGGCGCGGAACGAGGCAAGTTGGCCGACGCCTACGCGTCCCGGTTCTTTGCAAGGGACAGCAGCCTCGGACACATAAACCTCGACGACAACCCTCTCCAGATCAGCGAGCTGCTGCTTTCGAAGGTCGACGGAAAGTGGCTGGTGACCGAATGGCGTTAGTGGTCCAGCTCTTGATCGCGATCTTCATGGCTGATGGGCGGCTTGCCGCTGGTAGTGGCATCTGCGGGCTCGGGCCTGGTGGCGTCGTCGCCATGCGGACCGGCGAAGCCGGTGTCCAGCTGTATGGATGGGCTGGGCGACGAGTGGGGTGAACAGGTGCTGGATCTCGCTGCAGGTCAGCGGGATCAGTCCGTCCGGGGCCGGTTGTTGGGCGCGTTCGTGGGCGGTGGCCGCGGCGAGGAAGGCGTGGGCGAGCATCGCGAGGGTGACCCAGCGGTGCCAGGACGTCCATCGTCTGACCTGGTGGCCGTTTCTTACGGCGATGCCGGGCACCCAGGACGTCCTCGAACTATTTGAGGAGGTGCTGGCTGACCGCGAGCGCCTCCTCGGCCCCGACCACCCCGACACCCTCGCCACCCGCAACAACCTCTCGCGTGCCCGAGAGGATGACGACGCTGTACAGCAGAGAAGTACAGCAACCTCAACGACCGCAGATGACTCACAGCAGCCATCCACGGCCGATTGACCAGCGCACCAGACCTCAATAACCACCCAGCCGAGATTCTGGACGAAAAGATCCGTGCCAGACGCGTGCCAGATCTAGCGGGGAATCACGGGGAACACTGGAGTATCGAGCGGCGGCCTACCCGAGAGCCGGCCTCCTTAGTCGCAGGTCAGCAGGGCAACTCAGGCCAGAAGACCCAAGCTTCCCAGGCTGAGGGCACAGGCCGGCCCTACACTCAGTTCCGCCTGTTCACTCAGTCGATGATCAGCCCTTGATACCGAAGACCAGAGGGAGGACCTAGCAGACCAGGCGGAACTCCGACTTCCCCCAGGCGTCCCCCGCAACGGCGGAATCAAGGAGAACTCGCAGGTCGTGAGGGGCGGGCGGAGCCCGCTGTAAATCTGCCGGCGCGCTGAAGCTGGGCCGTCTCTGGGCCGTCGAAGGGTGGCCCGCAGTGACCAACTACGACCAACAGCGACCCTTCGGCTGCTGGTCAGCGCTGGGTCGGCCCTGATCGCATGAGGCCGCTCTCCGCCCCGTGCCACTTCCTGCGCAACAAGCGCCAGGAGTGGGAGGAGTACCGCTCGGAGGTCACGGCGTTCGAGCTGCGCAAGAACCTGCCGGTGCTGTAGGGGCAGGTCAGGGCGGGCTTCCGCCGAAACGATCCCTTGGGGCCGACGGTCGCGGACCGTCGGCCCCGCTGTGTCTCACAGCCTCTGGGCTGTCTCCGGGCAAGGACCCCGTGATCGACCTGATCAGGATGAAGCCCCAAGTTCAAGACGCCGCGCCCTCGCGTCCCGATCAGGTGGCAGTCGTAGCGCCGCTTACTACAGTGAGGATCACCATCACTAGGGGGGAACCATGGCGGACTACGAGACTCACGCGAACAAGGCTCAGGAGATCCTGGACCAGGTTCATCCCAAAAACTTCCAGCGCTCCGAAACACTTGCCATCGCCGCTGCCCAAGTCCAAGCAATTCTCGCCCTGGCCGCAGCCATCGACGGCCAGAGCCACAACGACGGGGGCGGGGCAAGGTGAGTGTCCAACTGCGCGACAACTGCCACGAACGACGCCGTACGTGTGTTCAGGGGAGGTACGCCGGTGACACCGCGGCCGTGCTGATCCGCTGGGGCGTTCCCGAACCGTCCGCCGGGATCTGGTACAGATCGGCGCCGTAGTCACCCGGCAGCGCGTAGACGATCGTACGGGCGCCGCGCCAGACCGCCTGGTCGTCCACGCTCCTGCGCTCGGCCAGGGCAGTCTCCCGCATCGTGCGCAGGTCCAGGACGTACAGCCGCCAAGGGGCGTCCTTCGGCAGGCCTTCGACCCGCTTCTTGTAGGCGATCCGCGTGCCGTCGGGCGAGAGGGACGGGCACTCGACGTTGGCGTGCAGGGTGGTGACCGTACGGGCGCGCAGGTCGCCCCGGACCAGGTACGTGTGCCCCTGCGTCGCCAGAGTGGCATAGAACGTGCGGTCGTCCGCCGCGAACGTCACGCCCCAGAAGTTGACGTCCGCCGCGCGGTACGTGTGCCCGTCCTTGACGATCCGGAAGGCCTCCAGGGACGGGATCAGCTCACCGCTCCTCGTGTCCACGATCGCCGCACGCGTGGAGAAGTTCGTACCGGCGTATGAGTCACCGCCCACGAACGCCGTCCAGGCCGCGAAGTGACCCGTGGGGGAGACCCGGGCGCGGGACGGGATGCCCGGGACGTCGTACCGGTGCTCGGTCCGCAGACGCGCGTCCAGAATCAGCGCGCGATAGGTGTCCGAGACCGGGCCGTGCACCGCCTGCAGGCAGACACCGGTGCCCGAAGCGGTGTAGAAACGCAGGCACTTGACCCCGGACGCCGTCCGCACCCCCGACGGATCGCCGGCCGGCACACTGACCAGCTCGTCGCGATGCGGGCCCCACGCCATGTTCCGGAAGACCATCCGCCCGTGCCCGGTCAGCGTCACCGCCCCCGCCATGACCCGCGGACCGCCCGCCTGCGCCTGGTCACGGCGGTCGGCCCGGGCCGAGGCGTGCAGCACGGACGCCAGCCCCACCGCCGCGAGCACGGCGACGGCGGCGACCAGGATCAGGACGCGGTTGCGTACGGTCATGCGGGCACCGTCCCCTTCGGGCGCAGGGTGAGGGAGAAGGCGGCACACGCGGCCAGCGCCACCGCCGCGCCCGCCAGCGCCGCCCGGTCGCCCCACACCGTCCAGGCCGCGCCGAACAGCAGCGAGCAGGCGAACCGGGCCAGCGCCTGCCCGGTCTGCACGAGGGCCAGCCCCGACGAGCGCAGCGCCTCGGGCACCCCGTCCGAGGCCGCCGCCATCAGCACGCCGTCGGTGGCCGCGTAGAAGGCGCCGTGCAGGGCGAGGACGACGTACGGCAGGGCCGAGCCGTGCCATGCCGTGAGCAGCAAGGCGTACGCGATCAGCAGGGCACCGTGCCCGGCGACGAACACCGCCCACCGGCCCACCCGGTCCGCGAGCCGCCCGAGCGGCACCGCCAGCAGCAGGAAGGAGGCGGCCGTACCGAGCGGCAGCAGCGCGAACCACCGGTCCGGGACGCCGAGCCGGCGCTGCAGCAGCAGATACACGAACGAGTCGCTGACCGTGGCGAGGCCCAGCAGCAGCGCGCACACCGCGATCCGCCGCAGCCCACGCCGCCGCAACAGCCCCACCGCCCCCCGCAGGGTGGGCCGCTCGTCCTCGGCCGCGCCACCGCGCCCGCCCGGCACGAACAGCACCAGGACCAGCACGCCCAGCGCCGCGACACAGAAGCTGACAGTGAACACCGCGTCGTATCCGTCGACGGTCGCCCGCAGGATCAGGAAGGCCGCCAGCGGGCCGAGCAGCGCACCCGCCGTGTCCATGGCCCGGTGCACACCGAAGGCCCGCCCCCGGCTCTCCGCCGTACTGGACAGCGAGATGAGGGCGTCCCGGGGCGCGGTCCGCAGCCCCTTCCCCGTGCGGTCTGCGGCCAGGACGAGCCCGATCGGGGTGAGCGAGTGCGCGACCAGCAGCAGCGGCTTGCACACGGCCGAGACCGCATACCCGAACCCCGCGACCCACTTGTGCCGCCCGCCACCACGGTCCGCGAGGTGTCCGCCCACGAGCCGTACGACCGCCGAGAACCCGTTGTAGACGCCGTCGAGCAGGCCGAAGCCCAGCGGGGACAGGCCCAGCCCGCTGACCAGGTACAACGGCAGCACGGCCGTGACCATCTCGGACGACACGTCCGTCACCAGACTGACCGTTCCGAGCGCGAGCACGGTCGGGGCGATCGCGGCACGGCGCCGCCCGGCCAGCGGCCGGACGGCACCGTCCGCGGACGCCGGCGTACTCGCGCGGCTGTCCGCTACGTACACGTCAGGACGCCCAGATGCCGGTGATGTCCTTGGCGGAGGCCGCGTTGCCCGCGTGCGAGGTCAGCCCCTGGCTGTCCTCCAGGGTGCGCAGCAGGTCGTAGTGGTTGTACGTGGTCGAGCTGAACGACCCGGCCGCCACTGGCTGCCCGTACAGCACGGTCGGGATCCGGTTGCCGCTGAGCCGGTTGTCCTCGTCGAACGTGACGACGAGCAGGCTGTTGTGGGTCTTGGCCCAGGTCGCGTAGGCACCCAGGTTGTTCTTCAGCCAGGTGTCACCGGTGGACACCGAGCAGTCGTGCATGTCGCTGCACAGGTTGGGGACCACGTACGACAGCTGGGGGAGCTGGGTGTAGTCGGTGGGGAACTGGGCGAACGTCTTGGCGCTGGACGTCGGCACGTTGCTGAAACCGAACCACGGGTTGTGCTTCTGGGCGTACTTGCCGCTGGTGCACACGGTGGAGCCCTGGCTCGGCAGGGTCTCGTTGTAGCTGGCCCAGGTGCGGCCGGCGGCGATCAGCTCGGACGCCAGGTTGGGGGCGGAGGAGAACCCCGGCGTGACGCAGCTGTCGTCCGTGATTCCCTGCGTCGAGCCGGAGAACATGGCGTAGTAGTTCGGCTGGCTCGGGTGGGTCTCGGCGTAGGACTGCGTGAGGTTGGCACCCCCCGACTTCAGCGAGTTGATGTACGGGGCGCTGGAGGAGCCGATGACCTGGCTGTACGCGTGGTTCTCGAAGACCACGACGACCACGTGGTCCGGGCTCGGCACGGCGCCCGCGGCGTGCGCGGACTCCTCGCCGATCCCGGTCCACAGTCCGAACGCGGCCGCGGCGAGGGCCGCTGCGGACGCCACGACGGTACGGGCACGGCGGGACAAGGAACTGCCGGACACATCAACCTCCGGTTGGGGGCGGACGGGGTTGGCGGTGCGGACAGAGCATGCACACGCCAACATTCCCCCGCCGCACGGCACCCAACCGGGAGAGTGAAGAGCGGATGAACTACTACCCGCAGCCACGCCCGGCGGAAAGGGAGGCGCCGGCCACTGTCCGCCCCCAGCGACCAGCGCCGGGCTTCCGCGGGCGGGCGTAGAACACGCACCAGCAGGGATCCACGCACCTGCAGGGCCCACACAGAACCACACACCCGCAGTCGGCCATGTCCCCGACATGGGGCCGGGCCCCCGCAGATGACCGGGTCCGGGCACCCGGCACCGCCCGGGCACGGGACCGGGCGCCCGCAGGCGACCACGTCCCGGCACCTGGCACCTCCCTTGCACACCCACACCCACACCCCACCCCCGCAGGCTCCCCCGCTCGGCGAAGCCCCCCCGCCCCCCTCCGGTTAGGCTCTGGCCAGGACGATGCCGATCCGAGACGTACGCAGGGGAGGCCACGGAGATGACGCCGGGGCGCAGAAGCAGTACCTTCAGCCGCCTGCTCCGGCACGGCTTCACCGACCCTTCCGCCGCGGAGCGCCTCCTGGACGGCCCGGAACTCACCCCCGTCCGCAACGACCCCGTCCTCCTGGAAGCCCTGGGCGCCACCGCCGACCCCGACCTCGCCCTGCACGGCCTGGTCCGCCTCCTGGAGGCACAGGACGGCCAGACGGCCCACCGCGAACTGCTGGACACCCTCATCGCGGCCAAGCCGCTGCGCGACCGCCTCCTCGGCGTCCTCGGCGCCTCCGCCGCCCTCGCCGACCACCTGGCCCGCCACCCGAGCGACTGGCACGCCCTGGTCACCTACGAGCCCCGGGACCTGCACCCGGGCGTCGAGGAGTTCGAGCGCGGCCTGGCCGGGGCCACCGACCCCGTCTCCCTCCGCGTCGCCTACCGCCGCTGTCTGCTCTCCATCGCCGCCCGCGACGTCTGCGGCACCACGGACGTCGCCGAGACGGCCGCCGAACTCGCCGACCTCGCCACGGCCACCCTCCGCGCTGCCCTGGCCATCGCGCAGGCCAACGCCCCCGGGGACGCCGCCGCCTGCCGCCTCGCGGTGATCGCGATGGGCAAGTGCGGCGGCCACGAACTGAACTACGTCTCCGACGTGGACGTGATCTTCGTGGCGGAGGCGGCCGACGGCACCACCGAGGCCAAGGCCCTCACCGCGGCCACCCGCCTCGCCTCGCACCTCATGCGGATCTGCTCGGAGACCACCGTGGAGGGCTCCATCTGGCCGGTGGACGCCAACCTCCGCCCCGAGGGCCGCAACGGTCCCCTGGTCCGCACCCTCTCCTCCCACCTCGCCTACTACCAACGCTGGGCGAAGACCTGGGAGTTCCAGGCCCTGCTCAAGGCCCGCCCGGTGGCGGGCGACGCCGACCTCGGCCAGGCGTACGTCGACGCGCTGGAACCCCTGGTCTGGAAGGCGGCCGAGCGCGAGAACTTCGTGGCGGACGTCCAGAAGATGCGCCGGCGCGTGGTCGAGAACATCCCCGCGTCCGAGATCGAGCGCGAGCTCAAGCTCGGCCCCGGCGGCCTCCGCGACGTCGAATTCGCCGTCCAGCTCCTGCAGCTGGTGCACGGCCGCACGGACCACGGCCTGCGCAGCGGTACCACCCTGAACGCCCTGCAGGCCCTGGCCGCCGGAGGCTACGTCGGCCGCGAGGACGCCGCCCGCCTGGACGAGGCGTACCGCTTCCTGCGCTCGATGGAGCACCGCATCCAGCTCTACCGCCTGCGCCGCACCCACCTCGTCCCGGTCGCCGAGGAGGACCAGCGGCGCCTTGGCCGCTCCCTCGGCCTGCGCACCGACCCGGTGACCGAGCTGATCCGGGAGTGGAAGCGGCACACCGGCGTCGTACGGCGGCTGCACGAGAAGCTGTTCTACCGCCCGCTGCTCGACGCGGTCGCCCAACTCGCCCCCGGCGAGGCCCGCCTGAGCCCCGAGGCGGCCCGCGAGCGCCTCGTCGCCCTCGGCTACGCCGACCCGGCGGCCGCCCTGCGCCACCTCGAAGCGCTCGCGTCCGGCGTGACCCGCAAGGCGGCCATCCAGCGCACCCTGCTCCCCGTCCTCCTCGGCTGGTTCGCCGACTCCGCGGACCCGGACGCGGGCCTGCTGAACTTCCGCAAGGTCTCCGACGCGCTCGGCAAGACCCCCTGGTACCTGCGCCTCCTGCGCGACGAGGGCGCGGCGGCCGAGAACCTGGCCCGGGTGCTGTCGGCGGGCCGCCTCGCCCCCGACCTCCTCATGCGCGCCCCCGAGGCGGTGGCCCTGCTGGGCGACGGCGACGGCGGCGGCCTCGCCCCCCGCGTCCGCGCCCACCTGGAGCAGGAGATCCTGGCCGCCGTGGGCCGCGCGGAGAACGCCGAGCAGGGCGTCACCGCGGCCCGCGGCGTGCGCCGCCGCGAGCTGTTCCGCACCGCCGCCGCCGACATCGTCGGCTCCTACGGCACCGAGACCAGCCCCGCCGAGGCCGACCAGGGCGCCCTCGTGGACCGGGCCGGCGCGGCGGTCTCCGACCTCACCGCCGCCACCCTCGCCGGCACCCTGCGCGCGGTGGTCCGGGACGGCTGGGGCGACACGCTGCCCACCCGGTTCGCGATCATAGGGATGGGCCGTTTCGGCGGCCACGAGCTGGGCTACGGCTCCGACGCGGACGTCGTCTTCGTGCACGAGCCGCAGGACGGCGTGGACGAGCACGAGGCGGCCGCCGCCGCGAACAAGGTCGTCGCCGAGATGCGCCGCCTGCTCCAGCTGCCCAGCGCCGACCCGCCGCTGCTCATCGACGCCGACCTGCGCCCGGAGGGCAAGTCGGGCCCGCTGGTGCGCACCCTGAAGTCGTACGAGGCGTACTACCGCCGCTGGTCCCTGGTCTGGGAGTCGCAGGCGCTGCTGCGGGCCGAGCCGGTCGCCGGGGACGAGGACCTGGGCCGCCGCTTCACCGAGCTGATCGACCCCCTGCGCTATCCGCGGCGCGGCCTCGACGAGGACGCCGTCCGTGAGATCCGCCGGCTGAAGGCCCGTATGGAGTCCGAGCGCCTGCCGCGCGGGGCCGACCCGAAGCTGCACACCAAGCTCGGTCCGGGCGGGCTGTCCGACGTCGAGTGGACCGTCCAGCTGTTCCAGCTGCGGCACGGCTGGGAGCAGCCCGGTCTGCGCACCACCCGCACCCGCCAGGCGCTGGCCGCCGCGCGCGAGGCCGGGCTGCTGTCCGCCGAGGAGGCGGAGATCCTGGACGAGGCCTGGGTGCTGGCGACGCGGGTGCGCAACGCGGTGATGCTGGTGCGCGGCCGGGCCGGCGACACCTTCCCCACCGAGCCGCGCGAGCTGTCCGCCGTGGGCCGCTACCTGGGCTACGGCGCCGGGCACGCCGGGGACATGCTGGACGCGTACCGCCGTACCACCCGCAGGGCGCGCACGGTGGTCGAGGAGCTGTTCTACGGCGACGGAGCGTGAGCTCCGGTGGGGGCCCGGGCGCTCAGGCCCGGGCCGCCGCCCCTTCCGGCTCGCGCTTGCGGACCGGCACCACCCGGGGCAGGGCGTACGGCAGCGTGCCGTACCACACCCGCGCCACCGTGAACCCGAAGGCCAGGCAGAGCATGCCGCCCACGGCGTCCAGCCAGAAGTGGTTGGCCGTGGCAACGATGACCAGCAGGGTGGCCGCCGGGTAGAGCAGGCCCAGCACCCGCACCCACGGCACGGACGCCAGCGCGAAGATCGTCAGTCCGCACCACAGCGACCAGCCGATGTGCATCGACGGCATCGCCGCGTACTGGTTCGACATGTCCTTCAGATCGCCGGAGGCCATCGAGCCCCATGTGTGGTGCACCATCACGGTGTCCACGAAGTGCCCGCCGCGCATCAACCGAGGGGGCGCGAGCGGGAACAGATAGTAACCGAGCAGGGCCACACCCGTCGTCGCGAACAGCACCAGCCGGGCCGCCGCATAGCGGCCGGGATGCCACCGGTACAGCCACACCAGGACGCCGATCGTGATGACGAAGTGCAGTGTGGCGTAGTAGTAGTTCATGCCGATGATCAGCCAAGTCGCCGAGTTCACGGCGTGGTTGACGGACTGCTCGACGGCGACGCCCAGGTGGTGCTCGACCCGCCAGATCCAGTCGGCGTTGCGCAGCGCCTTGCCCCGCTGCTCCGGGACGGCGTTGCGGATCAGTGAGTACGTCCAGTAACTCACCGCGATCAGAAGGACCTCGAACCAGAGCCGGGGCCGGCGCGGGCGCCGCAGCCGGCCGGCGAGACCCCGCACACCTCGCCTGTCCTCACCTGTGACGGCCTGCGGAACGGCCACCTCCTCGCGACCTTCCGACTGCGTCACGGTCGAGTCACTCATAGGCATCAAGTCTGCCAGAAAAGGGTCCTTCGACCGATCATCCCAAGGTCGGGTCCGCCACGCACCTTCTACGACGCACGGACGACATTCGGCGCCGAAGCGGTCGAACCGCGCACCACCAACTCCGGCATGAACACGAACTCGCTGTGCGGCGCGGGCGTCCCGCCGATCTCCTCCAGCAACGTGCGCACCGCGGCCTGGCCCATCGCCGGCACCGGCTTGCGGACCGTGGTCAGCGGCGGGTCGGTGAAGGCGATCAGCGGGGAGTCGTCGAAGCCCACCACCGACACGTCCCGGGGCACTTCCAGACCCCGCTGCCGGGCCGCCCTTATCGCACCGAGCGCCATCATGTCGCTGGCGCACACCACGGCCGTGCAGTCCCGCTCGATCAGCGCGGTCGCCGCCGCCTGACCACCCTCCAGCGTGTACAGCGAGTGCTGGATCAGCTCGGTCTCGATCGTCTCGGCGGCGAGCCCCAACTGGTCCTGCACGGCCCGCACGAAGCCCTCGATCTTGCGCTGCACCGGCACGAACCGCTTCGGCCCGAGCGCGAGCCCGATCCGGGTGTGCCCGAGCGACGCCAGGTGGGTCACCGCGAGGGTCATCGCGGCCCGGTCGTCGGGGGAGATGAACGGCGCCTGCACCTTCGGCGAGAAACCGTCCACCAGCACGAACGGCACGCCCTGCGCCCGCAGCCGCTCATAGCGCTGCATGTCGGCGGTGGTGTCGGCGTGCAGCCCGGAGACGTAGATGATCCCGGCGACCCCGCGGTCCACCAGCATCTCGGTCAGCTCGTCCTCGGTCGAGCCGCCCGGGGTCTGCGTGGCCAGCACCGGCGTGTAGCCCTGACGCGTCAGCGCCTGGCCGATGACCTGGGCCAGCGCCGGGAATATCGGGTTCTCCAGCTCCGGCGTGATCAGACCGACCAGCCCCTCGCTGCGCTGCCGCAGCCGCACCGGGCGCTCGTAGCCCAGCACGTCCAGCGCGGCCAGCACGGACTGGCGGGTGGTGGCGGCGACCCCCGGCTTCCCGTTGAGGACCCGGCTGACGGTCGCTTCGCTCACCCCCGCCTGCGCAGCGATGTCGGCAAGCCGTGTGGTCACGGCACTGGACTGTACCGGTCGTATGTCGCCTTGCACACCGACGGGACGCCGTGCACGAGCGGCCGGACGGCCCGCCCTGGGTTGCTGCCTCATCGGGCTCCCTCGAGTTGGTGGCGGCAAGAGTTTGCAGAGTCTTGCACACGTGTCGTCTCTCCGCTGAGCGGTAACGACAGGGTAACCATCGTGTTCCCTTGCACTTTTTTTCTGCAAGGTCTTTCGCAACGCTTACAACGCTGTTACGTTCCTGGTCGCTCGGCGGCCGCAACGGCGCAGTCGGCATCACACGGGCTAAACCTCAAGGAGAACTCATGCGGCGTGGCATAGCGGCCTCCGCGCTGGTGGCGTCCCTCGCCCTCGCGGCGACGGCCTGCGGCGGCGGGAGCAGCAGCGACAGCGGTAAGTCGGACGGCCCGGTGACCATCACCTGGTGGGACACCTCCAACGCCACGAACGAGGCGCCGACGTACCAGGCCCTGATCAAGCAGTTCGAGGCTGCCAACAAGAACATCAAGGTCAAGTACGTCAACGTCCCCTTCGACCAGGCGCAGAACAAGTTCGACACCGCGGCCGGCTCCAAGGGTGCCCCGGACGTGCTGCGCTCCGAGGTCGGCTGGACCCCGGCCTTCGCGAAGAAGGGCTACTTCCTGCCGCTGGACGGTACCGAGGCCCTCGCCGACCAGGCCAAGTTCCAGCCGAGCCTGATCAAGCAGGCCCAGTACCAGGGCAAGACCTACGGCGTGCCGCTGGTCACCGACACCCTGGCCCTCGTCTACAACAAGGCCCTGTTCAAGAAGGCCGGCATCACCGAGGCCCCCAAGACCTGGGACGAGCTGAAGTCCGACGCCGCCAAGGTTCAGGCCAAGACCGGCCAGTTCGGCTACTGGGGCTCCACCCAGGCCTACTACGCGCAGTCCTTCCTCTACGGCGAGGGCACCGACACCGTCGACGCCTCCGCCAAGAAGATCACCGTCGACTCGGCCGCCGCGAAGAAGGCCTACGGCACCTGGCTGAGCACGTTCTCCGGCAAGGGCCTGCACAAGGCCGACACCACCGCCGACGCCTACGCCCACATCCAGGACGCGTTCGTCAACGGCAAGGTCGCCGCGATCATCCAGGGTCCCTGGGAGATCACGAACTTCTACAAGGGCAGCGCCTTCAAGGACAAGTCCAACCTCGGCATCGCCACCGTCCCGGCCGGCTCCAGCGGCAAGGCGGGCGCCCCGACCGGCGGCCACAACCTCGCGGTCTACGCCGGCTCGGACAAGTCCCACCAGGAGGCGGCGCTGAAGTTCGTGAAGTTCATGACCTCGGCGGCCTCCCAGGAGACCATCGCCCTGAAGAACTCCACCCTGCCCACCCGTGAGGACGCCTACACCGCGCAGGTCAAGGCCGACCCGGGCATCGCCGGCTACCAGGCCGTCCTGCCCGCCGCCCAGCCCCGCCCGGCGCTGCCCGAGTACAGCAGCCTGTGGGGTCCGCTCGACACCGAGCTGCCGAAGATCGCCGGCGGCAAGGAGTCGCTGGACAAGGGCCTGAGCAACGCCGAGGTCGCCATCGCCAAGCTGGTGCCCGACTTCAGCAAGTGACGCCCGGGTGGCCGTCGGATCCTCTCGTCAGGAGGGGAAGGATCCGGCGGCCACTGCCCTGTGCCCGGCCCAACCCCTGATCGTTTTGAAGGTGTCGAACCATGACAGTCGCCATCGACCGCGCGACCGGCAAGCGCCGCGGTGACCGCGCGCCTCGGCCCGGGCTGGGGCAGCGCATCAAGAACGGGTACCAGAGGTACTGGTACGCCTACGCGATGATCGCCCCGGTGGTCGTCGTGCTCGCCGTGATCGTGGGCTACCCGCTGATCCGCGGTGTCTACCTCACCCTCACCGACGCCAACAGCCTCAACTCGGCGCGCACGATCGGCGTCAACCACATCCCGGCCAGCTACAAGTTCATCGGGTTCGGCAACTACAAGGACATCCTGTTCGGCCCGTTGTCGTACGACCGGTTCTGGTCGCACTTCCTGTGGACCGTGGTGTGGACGGCCGCCTGTGTGGCCCTGCACTACACCATCGGCCTGGTCCTCGCGCTCATGCTCAACGAGAAGCTGCGCGGCCGCACCTTCTACCGGGTCCTGCTGGTCCTGCCCTGGGCCGTGCCGACCTTCGTCACCGTCTTCTCCTGGCGGATCATGCTCTCCGACTCCGGAGTGATCAACCAGATCCTGCACGCCGTCCACCTGCCCCAGCCGCAGTGGCTGGAGGACACCTTCTGGCAGCGGTTCGCCGCGATCATGGTCAACACCTGGTGCGGTGTGCCGTTCATGATGCTCTCGCTGCTCGGCGGACTGCAGTCCATCGACTCCTCGCTCTACGAGGCCGCGGAGATGGACGGCGCCAGCGCCTGGCAGCGCTTCAGGCACGTCACCCTGCCGGGGCTGAGGTCCGTCAGCTCCACCGTCGTCCTCCTCGGCATCATCTGGACCTTCAACCAGTTCGCCATCATCTTCCTGCTGTTCGGCCCGACCAGCGCCCCGGACGCCCAGATCCTCGTCACCTGGGCCTACTTCCTGGGCTTCGGACAGCAGCCGCGCGACTTCGCCCAGTCCGCCGCGTACGGCGTACTGCTGCTGTCGATCATCACCGTCTTCACCTCCTTCTACTTCCGCTGGCTGAAGCGCAATGACCAGCTCGCCGTCTGACGCCGCAGGAGCCGCCATGAGCACCACGACCCTCGAAAAGACCGAGGCCGGGCCGGTCCCCGCCGCGCAGCCCCGGCGCCGGACCCCCCGGCGCGGCGAACGCGGCCCGGTCGGCGCCGCCCTCCTGCACGGCGGTCTCGCCGTGGCGAGCCTGATCGCGCTCGCCCCGGTGGCCTGGCTGATCTTCCTGTCGCTCGGCCCCGAGAAGGACGACTACCTGCACCCGGGCAAGATCCTGGGCAAGCTCAGCTTCTCCAACTACAGCTTCGTGCTGGAGCACACCGGCTTCTTCGACTGGTTCAAGTCGACGATGATCGTGGCCGGCGGCACCACCCTGATCGGCGTCTTCGTCGCCGCCACCACCGGCTACGCGGTCTCCCGGATGCGCTTTCCCGGCTACAAGCAGCTGATGTGGGTCCTGCTGCTCACCCAGGCCTTCCCGATCGCCATCCTCATCGTGCCGATGTACGAGATCTTCAGCCAGCTCGATCTCATCGACACCTACTGGGCGCTGATCGTCATCAACTGCACCACCGCCGTGCCGTACAGCGCCTGGCTGCTCAAGGGGTACTTCGACACCATCCCCTTCGAGATCGACGAGGCCGGACGCGTCGACGGACTGAGCCCCTTCGGCACCTTCTTCCGGCTGATCCTGCCGCTGGCCCGCCCGGGCCTCGCCGTCGCCGCCTTCTACAACTTCATCACCGCGGTCGGCGAGGTCGCCTTCGCGACGACCTTCATGCTGGACGACTCCAAGTACACCTTCGCTGTCGGTCTGCAGACGTTCGTCAGCGAGCACGACGCCCAGTGGAACTACATGGCCGCCACCGCGGTGCTGATCGCGATACCCGTGTCGGTGTTCTTCTACCTCGTGCAGAAGAACCTCGTGACCGGCCTCACCGCAGGCGGCACCAAGGGCTGACGCCCCGACCCCCGGGACTCCCGCGCGCCTCACCGCGCGGGTAGGCGGCCGCGGTGTCCATCCGACCCCGCTGTCACCGCGGCCGCCTCGCACCCCCGGTCACCCGCATCCGCCGCCGCACCCACGCGCCCATGAACCGAACTCCGTTACAGACCAAGGACGCCATGAGCCAGCAGCACCCTGCCGCACCGGCCCACCACTCCACCGCCGCAACCGTCGCAGCCGTCGCCGACCGCCGCCGCGACTGGTGGCGGGACGCGGTCATCTACCAGGTCTATCCGCGCAGCTTCGCCGACAGCAACGGCGACGGCATGGGCGACCTGGAAGGCGTACGCTCCCGCCTGCCGTACCTGCGCGACCTGGGCGTCGACGCCGTGTGGCTCAGCCCCTTCTACGCCTCCCCGCAGGCCGACGCGGGCTACGACGTCGCCGACTACCGTGCCGTCGACCCGATGTTCGGCAACCTGCTCGACGCCGACGCGCTGATCCGCGACGCCCACGAGCTGGGCCTCAGGATCATCGTCGACCTCGTGCCGAACCACTCCTCCGACCAGCACGAGTGGTTCAAGCGCGCCCTCGCCGAGGGCCCCGGCTCCCCGCTGCGCGAGCGCTACCACTTCCGCCCCGGCAAGGGGAAGAACGGCGAACTCCCGCCCAACGACTGGGAGTCCATCTTCGGCGGCCCGGCCTGGACCCGGGTGGCCGACGGGGAGTGGTACCTGCACCTCTTCGCGCCCGAGCAGCCCGACTTCAACTGGCAGCACCCGGCCGTCGGCGACGAGTTCCGCTCCATCCTGCGCTTCTGGCTGGACATGGGCGTGGACGGCTTCCGCATCGACGTGGCCCACGGCCTGGTCAAGGCCGACGGCCTGCCCGACCTCGGCTCCCACGACCAGCTCAAGCTGCTGGGCAACGATGTCATGCCGTTCTTCGACCAGGACGGCGTCCACGCGATCTACCGCCAGTGGCGCCTGATCCTCGACGAGTACGCGGGCGAGCGCATCTTCGTGGCCGAGGCCTGGACCCCGACCGTCGAGCGCACCGCCAACTACGTCCGCCCGGACGAGCTGCACCAGGCCTTCAACTTCCAGTACCTCAGCGCGGAATGGGACGCGAAGGAGCTCCGCACGGTCATCGACCGCACCCTGGAGGCCATGCGCCCGGTGGGCGCCCCCGCCACCTGGGTGCTGTCCAACCACGACGTCACCCGGCACGCCACCCGTTTCGCCAACCCCCCGGGCCTGGGCACCCAGATCCGCACGGCGGGCGACCGCGAACTGGGCCTGCGCCGGGCCCGCGCCGCCACCCTCCTCATGCTCGCGCTCCCCGGCTCGGCGTACATCTACCAGGGCGAGGAACTGGGCCTGCCGGACGTCGTCGACCTGCCCGACGAGGTGCGCCAGGACCCGGCATACTTCCGTGGCGCCGGCCAGGACGGCTTCCGCGACGGCTGCCGGGTGCCGATCCCGTGGACCCGTACGGGGTCGTCGTACGGCTTCGGCAGCGGCGGCAGCTGGCTTCCGCAGCCGGCGAGCTGGGGCGAGCTGAGCGTGGAGGCGCAGACCGGTGTCCCCGGCTCGACGCTGGAGCTGTACCGCACGGCCCTGGCCGTCCGCCGGACGCAGTCCGACCTGGGCGCGGGCGAAGCGGTGGAGTGGCTGCGCGCCCCCGAGGGCGTCCTGGCCTTCCGGCGGGGCGAGTTCGTGTGCGTCACCAACACGACCGGCGAGTCCGTGACGGCCCCGTCCTACGGCCGGGTCCTGCTCGCCAGCGGTGAGGTGACCGAGGCCGGGGGCGAGACGAAGGTGCCGGCGGACACCACGGTGTGGTGGACGACCGTGGCCTGACGGCCCTTCTGAAAGTTCTTGCATCAACTTCACAACGGCCCGCTGTCTTTCAGGCAGCGGGCCTTTAACATCTGCGTCACCGCAAGCTTGCTGAAACATTGCAGCAAGCGCCTTCAGCGGTCTTTCCCCAGCCTTCAAGGACGAAGGACCCCCACATGGCACGCAGAACCCTCCCCGCGGCGCTCGCCCTCGCAGCCGCCCTCATGGTTGGCATGAACCCGACCACCGCGGTGGCCTCCCCGCCCGGTACCAAGGACGTCACCGCCGTCATGTTCGAGTGGAACTACGCCTCGGTGGCCCGGGAGTGCACCACCACCCTCGGCCCGGCCGGCTACGGCTACGTCCAGGTCTCCCCGCCCGCCGAGCACATACAGGGCTCGCAGTGGTGGACGTCGTACCAGCCGGTGTCGTACAAGATCGCGGGCCGCCTCGGCGACCGCACGTCCTTCAAGAACATGATCGACACCTGTCACGCGGCCGGCCTGAAGGTGGTCGTCGACACCGTCGTCAACCACATGTCGGCGGGCAGCGGCACCGGCACCGGCGGCTCGTCGTACACGAAGTACGGCTACCCCGGCCTGTATTCGGTCTACGACTTCGACGACTGCATGTCCCCGGTCACCAACTACCAGGACCGCTGGAACGTCCAGCACTGCGAACTGGTCGGCCTCGCCGACCTGGACACCGGCGAGGAGTACGTCCGCAAGACCATCGCCGGCTACATGAACGACCTGCTCTCCCTGGGCGCCGACGGCTTCCGCATCGACGCGGCCAAGCACATCCCGGCGGACGACCTGGCCAACATCAAGTCCCGCCTCACCAACCCCTCCGTCTACTGGAAGCAGGAGGTCATCTACGGGGCGAACGAGGCCGTCCAGCCCTCCGAGTACACCGGCAACGGGGACGTCCAGGAGTTCCGCTACGCCTACGACCTCAAGCGCGTCTTCAACAACGAGAAACTGGCCTACCTCACCAACTTCGGCGAGGGCTGGGGCTACCTCGGCAGCTCGGTGGCCGGCGTCTTCGTCGACAACCACGACACCGAGCGCAACGGCAGCACCCTGAACTACAAGGACGGCGCCAACTACACCCTGGCCAACGTCTTCATGCTCGCCTGGCCCTACGGCGCCCCCGACATCAACTCCGGCTACGAGTGGTCCGACGCGGACGCCGGTCCGCCCAACGGCGGCCAGGTGAGCGCCTGCTGGCAGGACGGCTGGAAGTGCCAGCACGCCTGGCCGGAGATCATCCGCATGGTCGCCTTCCGCAACGCGACCCGCGGCCAGTCGGTGACCAACTGGTGGGACAACGGCAACAACTGGATCGCCTTCGGCCGAGGCAGCAAGGGGTACGTGGCCATCAACCACGAGTCCTCCTCCCAGACCCGCACGTACCAGACCTCGCTGCCCGCGGGCACGTACTGCAACGTGCAGAACAACACGACGGTGACGGTGAACTCCAGTGGGCAGTTCACCGCCACCCTGGGCAGCAACACCGCGCTGGCGATCTATGCGGGAAAGCCGAGTTGCTGAACTGCGACCGCTGAAGCCCCGGTCGCCGCCGTAGCGCGGCGACCGGGCCCCGGCCCGTCGAGGTTTGACGCTGAAACCTCTTGCCATGTGTTTCAAGGCTCTTGCTGTAAACCTTTCGACGGCGATACGGTCGCGCGGGGTCGGACCCAAGGGATCCAAGAGAGCCGCATTCGCTAGGAGTTACCGCCTGTGATACCGAGAGCGAAACGGGCCGCAGCCGTCACCGCCGTGGCCCTGGCCGCCGCCCTGATCCAGCCACTGGCCGCGCAGGCGGCCACCCCGCCCCCGCCTCCGTCGGACGCGAAGCTCGCCGCCGCATCCGCCCGGCACGACGACACCCGCGAGCAGTTCTACTTCGTCATGCCGGACCGTTTCGCCAACGGTGACGCGTCCAACGACAAGGGCGGACTGACCGGCTCCCGGCTCAGCACCGGCTACGACCCCACCGACAAGGGCTTCTACCAGGGTGGCGACCTCAAGGGCCTGACCAAGAGGCTCGACTACATCAAGGGCCTCGGCACGACCGCCATCTGGATGGCGCCGATCTTCAAGAACAGGCCCGTGCAGGGCACCGGCGCCAACGTCTCCGCGGGCTACCACGGCTACTGGATCACCGACTTCACCCAGGTCGACCCGCACTTCGGTACCAACAAGGACCTGAAGACCCTCATCTCCAAGGCGCACGCCAAGGGCATGAAGGTCTTCTTCGACGTCATCACCAACCACACCGCCGACGTCGTGGACTACCAGGAGAAGTCCTACGACTACCTCTCCAAGGGCGCCTTCCCCTATCTGACCGAGGACGGCAGGCCCTTCGACGACGCCGACTACGCGGACGGCAGCCGGAGGTTCCCGGCCGTCTCCGGCGACTCGTTCCCGTACACGCCGAAGGTCACCAGCCGGTCCAAGGTCCCGTCCTGGCTCAACGACCCGACGATGTACCACAACCGGGGCGACTCGACGTACGCCGGCGAGTCCACCACCTACGGCGACTTCTCCGGCCTGGACGACCTGTGGACCGAGCGTCCCGAGGTCGTCCACGGCATGGAGAAGATCTACGAGCGGTGGGTGAGGGACTTCGCCGTCGACGGCTTCCGGATCGACACCGTCAAGCACGTCGACATGCCGTTCTGGACCCAGTGGGCGACCGCGCTCGACAAGTACGCCGCGGCGCACGGACGGAAGAACTTCTTCATGTTCGGCGAGGTCTACTCCGCCGACACGAACATCACGTCCCCGTACGTCACCCAGGGCCGCCTCGACGCCACCCTCGACTTCCCCTTCCAGGACGCGGCCCGCGCCTACGCCTCCCAGGGCGCGAGCGCGCAGAAGCTGGCGAGCGTCTTCGGCGACGACTACAAGTACACGACCGACAAGGCCAACGCGTACGAGCAGGTCACCTTCCTCGGCAACCACGACATGGGCCGGATCGGGTACTTCCTGAAGCAGGACAACCCGAAGGCGACCGACGCCGAGGTCCTGAAGAAGGACGAGCTCGCCAACGAGCTGATGTTCCTCAGCCGCGGCAACCCGGTCGTCTACTACGGCGACGAGCAGGGCTTCACCGGCTCCGGCGGTGACAAGGACGCCCGGCAGACCATGTTCGCCTCCAAGGTCGCCGACTACCTGGACGACGACGAGATCGGCACCGACCGCACCCACGCGAGCGACTCCTACGACACCGGCGCGCCGCTGTACACGCAGATCGCCGAGCTGTCCAGGCTCCGCAAGGCCAACCCGGCCCTGACCGACGGAGTGCAGACCCAGCGCTACGCGGCCGACGGCGCCGGCGTCTACGCCTTCACCCGCACGGACGCCAGGACCGGCCAGGAGTACGTCGTCGCGCTCAACAACGCCGACTCGGCGCAGACGGCGACCTTCGCCACCGGTTCCGCGGACATGGCGTACCGGGGTATCCACGGCGCCACCGGCTCCGTGACGTCCGACGGCGACCGCAAGGTCACGGTCACCGTCCCGGCCGAGTCCGCCGTCGTCTACAAGGCCACCGGCACCCTCGCCCAGCCCGCCACCGAGCCGGCCGTCACCCTCAAGGCCCCGGCCGCCGGAGCCACCGGCACGGTGGAGGTCGGCGCCGACGTCGACGGCGGTCAGCTGAACCGGGTCGTCTTCGCCGCCCAGGTCGGAAACGGCCCGTGGCAGGTGCTCGGCTCCGCCGACCACGCCCCGTACAAGGTCACCCAGACCCTCGGCGAGGACGTACCCGCCGGGACCGCGCTGCGCTACAAGGCCGTCGTGATCGACTCGGCCGGGCACACCACGAGCGCCACGGCGAGCAGCACCACCGGCACCCCGCCCGCGCCCGAGGTCCCCACGGCCTCATCCCGCGACTACGCGATCGTCCACTACAAGCGCACCGACGGCGACTACGGCAACTGGGGCCTGTACGCCTGGGGCGACATCGCCGACGGCGAGGCCACGAACTGGCCGGCCAGCCACCCCTTCACCGGCCGGGACGCCTACGGCGCCTTCGCCTGGGTCAAGCTCAAGCCCGGCGCCTCGAACGTCGGCTTCCTGGTCATCGACAAGGACGGCGACAAGGACGTCTCCGCCGACCGGAGCATCGACGTCACCAAGACGGGTGAGGTCTGGGTCGAGCAGGGGAAGCCGGACGTACTGACGCAGAAGCCCGACTATCCGGCGCAGGACACGACCAAGGCGGTCATCCACTACCACCGCGCCGACGGGAACTACGACGGCTGGGGCCTGCACGTCTGGACGGGCGCCGCGAACCCCACCGACTGGTCGAACCCGCTGAAGCCGGTGAAGACTGATGCCTATGGCGCGGTCTTCGAGGTGCCGCTCACCGCGGGTGCCACCAGCCTCAGCTACATCGTCCACAAGGGCGACGAGAAGGACCTGCCCACCGACCAGTCCCTGGACCTCAAGGCGGGCGGCTACGAGGTGTGGCTGTTGAACGGCCAGGAGAAGTACCTGCTGCCACAGCCGGCGGGCAGCTCTGCCGCCCTCGACCTGAGCACCTCCAAGGCGATCTGGATCGACCGGGACACGGTCGCCTGGAGCGGCGTGGACGGCGCCGCCTCCACCCAGCTGCTGTACTCCCTCGATGGCTCCATCGCCGTCAAGGACGGGGCACTGACCAGCGATGACGAGCGCTGGATCCGGCTGGAGAAGACCACGCTGACCGACGCCCAGAAGGCGCGGTTCCCGCACCTGAAGGACTACACCGCCTGGTCCGTCGACCCGCGCGACCGGGACCGGGTGCGTGCGGCCCTCAAGGGCCAGCTGGTCGCCTCCCAGCGGGCCGCCAACGGAGCCGTGCTGGCCGCGACCGGCGTGCAGACCGCAGGCGTGCTGGACGACCTGTACCCCGCCGCCACCAAGGCTGCGCTCGGCCCTGTCTTCCACGACGGCAAGCCCACCCTCTCCGTGTGGGCGCCGACCGCGCAGAGCGTGGCGCTGGAGCTGGACGGCTCCACCCACCCCATGCACCGCGACGACACGACCGGCGTCTGGTCCGTCACCGGCCCGGCGTCCTGGAAGGGCAAGCCCTACCGGTACGTCGTCAGGGTCTGGGCGCCCAGCGTCCGCAAGATGGTGACCAACAAGGTCACCGACCCCTACTCGGTCGCCCTGACCGCGAACTCCGAGCGCAGCCTCGTCGTCGACCTGAACGACAAGGCCCTCGCCCCGAGCGGCTGGTCGGCCCTGCGCAAGCCCAAGGCCGTACCGCTGAAGGACGCGCAGATCCAGGAGCTGCACATCCGGGACTTCTCCGTCGCCGACAAGACGGTCCCCGCGAAGGACCAGGGCACCTACCTGGCCTTCGCCGACAAGGGCAGCGACGGCTCCAGGCACCTGAAGGAGCTGGCGAAGTCCGGCACGTCGTACGTGCACCTGCTGCCCGCCTTCGACATCGCCACCATCCCCGAGAAGAAGGCCGACCAGGCGAGTCCCGACTGCGACCTGGCCTCCTACGCGGCCGACTCCGACAAGCAGCAGGAGTGCGTGGCGAAGACCGCCGCGAAGGACGCCTACAACTGGGGCTACGACCCGTACCACTACACGGTCCCCGAGGGTTCGTACGCCACCGACCCGGACGGCACCGCCCGTACGGTCCAGTTCCGCACGATGGTGCAGTCGCTGAACGAGGACGGCCTCCGGGTCGTCATGGACGTCGTCTACAACCACACGGCGGCCAGCGGCCAGGCGGACACCAGCGTGCTGGACAGGATCGTGCCCGGCTACTACCAGCGGCTGCTCGCCGACGGCTCGGTGGCCAACAGCACCTGCTGCTCCAACACCGCCCCCGAGAACGCGATGATGGGCAAGCTGGTCGTGGACTCGATCGTCACCTGGGCCAAGGAGTACAAGGTCGACGGGTTCCGCTTCGACCTCATGGGACACCACCCGAAGGCCAACATCCTCGCTGTCCGCAAGGCCCTCGACGCGCTGACCCCGGAGAAGGACGGCGTCGACGGCAAGAAGATCATCCTGTACGGCGAGGGCTGGAACTTCGGCGAGGTCGCGAACGACGCCCGCTTCGTGCAGGCCACCCAGGCGAACATGGCCGGCACCGGCATCGCCACCTTCTCCGACCGTGCCCGTGACGCGGTGCGCGGCGGCAGCCCCTTCGACTCCGACCCCGGCATCCAGGGCTTCGCGTCCGGGCTGTACACCGACCCCAACTCGTCCACGGCGAACGGGACGAAGCAGGAGCAGAAGGCGCGCCTCCTGCACTACCAGGACCTGATCAAGATCGGCCTGACCGGAAACCTGGCGAAGTACCACTTCACGGACACCGACGGCAAGGAGGTCACCGGAGCCGAGGTCGACTACAACGGCTCGCCCGCCGGCTACGCGGACGCGCCCGGCGACGCCCTCGCCTACGTGGACGCGCACGACAACGAGTCGCTGTTCGACGCCCTGGCCTACAAGCTCCCGAAGGACACCTCCGCCTCCGACCGGGCCCGGATGCAGGTCCTGGCGATGGCCACGGCCGCCCTGTCACAGGGGCCGGCGCTGTCCCAGGCGGGCACCGACCTGCTGCGCTCGAAGTCGCTGGACCGCAACTCCTTCGACAGCGGGGACTGGTTCAACGCCATCCACTGGAACTGCGCCGACGGCAACGGCTTCGGGCGCGGACTGCCCATGGCGGCCGACAACCAGTCCAAGTGGGACTACGCCAAGCCGCTGCTCACGACCGTCAAGGCGGGCTGCGAGCAGATCACCGGCACCTCCGCCGCCTACCAGGACCTGCTGAGGATCCGGACCACCGAGAAGGCGTTCTCGCTCGGTACGGCCGGGCAGGTGCAGGACCAGCTGTCCTTCCCGCTGTCGGGGAAGGACGAGACCCCGGGGGTCATCACCATGAAGCTCGGTGACCTGATCGTCGTCTTCAACGCCACGCCGGAGCGGCAGGAGCAGAAGGTCGGTGACCTGGCAGGGACGTCCTACCGGCTGCACCCGGTGCAGGCCTCCGGTGCCGACCCGGTGGTGAAGACCTCCTCGTACGCGGCCGGCTCGGGCACCTTCAGCGTCCCGGCGCGGACCGTGGCCGTGTTCGCGCGGGCGGCGAAGTAGGGTCGGGGCGTCGTCGTAGAACAGGAGCACCCATGCCGCAGATCACCGTCGACTACTCGACCCCGGTCGAGGACCACTTCGACCTGGACGGCTTCGCGCGGGCGATGCACGAGGCGACCGTCGAGATCGCCGCGGCCAGGCCCGAGGCGTGCAAGACGCTGTTCCGGTACAGCGACTGGCGGGCGTTCGGTTACGAGGACTCCGAGCGACACGCGATCTTCCACGTGACCATCGGGCTCCTCGCCGGACGCAGCGACGAGACGAAGGAGAGGCTCACGGAGACGACGCTGGACCTGCTCCGGAAGTACGTGCAGCCGGAGGACGGGGTCACCCTGCACGCCTCCGCCGAGGTCCGCGACCTCGACCCCTCCTACCGGAAGTTCGAGCGCTAGAGGACGCTCAGGAACCGAGGGCGGTCAGCCGGCCGACGAGCTCCGCGAAGGGGCCGTCGGCCGGCTCGTCCTCGACCATCCCCTTCAGCAGGGTCGCCATGCCCTCGTCGTAGGCGGCACTGACCGCGGCCAGCGCGGCGAAGTCGTGCACCAGCTGGACCTCCAGCTCGGCGCGCGGGATGCGCCGGCCGTCCAGCCAGATCAGCGCCGTGGACTCGGCGAGCGAGATCCAGGAGCGCACGACCAGCTCCAGGCGCGGGGGCGCGTCCGTGACGCCGAGGTGCGACAGAATCTGCTCGTACGCGGCCTGGCGCACGGAGTCGATGAGCGCGTTGGTGGCCGAGGAGCCCACGGCCGGGCCGCCGCGCATCAACGCAGAGAAACCGGGGCCGTGTTCGTCCACGAAGTCGAAGAAGCGGCCCATCACCCGCAGCAGCCGCGCGCCGAGCGGGCCTTCGTGCGGCTCGGCGAAGCGGCCCGCGAGATCCTCCGAGGCACGCTTCAACGCGGCCTCGTACAGGCTGAGTTTGCCGGGGAAGTAGTGATACACGAGCGGGCGTGAGATGCCCGCGGCCGACGCTATCTCGTCGATGGAGACCTCGTCGGGCGAGCGTCGGCTGAACAGGTCGAGGGCGACGCCGATCAACTGCTGCCGCCGCTCCTCGACACCCATCCTGCGGCGAACCCCGGTACTCATGCGAACACCTTACCGATCGGATTCGGCCGCAGGCGTTCACATGTCGAGCACCAGGCGATCGCTTCGGGCCCGCGAGACGCAGATCAGCATCGAATCGCCGCGCTCCTCGTCGGTCAGCAGCTCGTCCCGGTGGTCGATCTCCCCTTCCAGCACCCGCTGTTGGCAGGTCCCGCAGAATCCCTGCCCGCAGGAGTAGGCGGTGACCGGCAGTTCCCGGCGCACGGCGGCCAGCACGGTGGAGTCGGCCGCCACGGTCAACGTCCGTCCGCTGCGCCTCAGTTCGACCTCGAACTCCGCGTTGCCCTCGGACGACGTACGGGGCGCGAACCGTTCGAGACGGACGTCCGGGAAGCGTGCCGCGACGGCCGCCATGAGTCCCTCGGGGCCGCAGGCGTAGACGGCGGCCCCCTCGCTCACCTCCAGCGCGTCGAGGTCCGGCCGCCCCTCCACGACGGTCACCCGGCCGCCGCCGCCCAGCTTCTCGACCTCCTCCAGGAACGGCATCGAGGCCCGGTCGCGTCCCGCGTACAGCAGCCGCCACTCGGCGTGCTCCGGCAGAGCCCGCAGCATCGGCAGCAACGGGGTGATTCCGATCCCGCCGGCGACGAAGACGTACGACGGCGCCTCGACCAGCGGAAAACGATTCCGCGGCCCCCGAACCACCAACTCCATGCCCTCGGTGACCTGCTCGTGCACCTCGCGCGAGCCGCCCCGGCCGTCCTCCACCAGCCGGGTCGCGACCGTGTACGAGGAGGTGTCCTCGGGGTCCCCGCACAGCGAGTACTGCCGCACGAGCCCCGACGGCAGGACGAGGTCGAGATGCGCTCCGGGCTCCCAGCGCGGCAAGCCCCGTCCTTCGAGGCGGAGTTGGACGACGCCTTCGGCCACCGTCTCGCGGGAGGCGACCAGCAGCCGCAGTGCCTGCGAGCGCGGCCGGCCGGAGATCGGCGGGTCGAGGGCGGGCAGCGGCCACAGCGGCGAGGCCTGGACGCGGCGGCGCAGGGCCCGCCGGGTCAGCAGGGCGGCGCCCGCGACGAGCACGAGGGTGCGCAGCTTCGGCATCAGGCGGCCCTCTTCTCCGCCGCCGTGGCCGCCGGGGAGGAGGCCAGGTAGGCGACGGCCTGCTCGGTGTCGCCCTCCTGCGAGGGGTGGTAGGCGCGGCTCAGATAGCGGGGGATGGACCTGAGCATGTCCCCGGTCCCGGGCAGCAGGCCGCTCCGGCCGCGGTCGTAGAAGTCCTTGAAGGAGGCCTTGCCGTCGATGAGGGTCGGGTCGTTCTCCATGAAGAACCGCGCCCCGCGCTGCCACAGGAACACCAGCGCCGAGAAGGCCGTCGCCCAGGTCCGTACGCGCCGGCGGTAGCTGCCGTCGACGTGCATGAACAACTCGAAGGCGACGGAACGGTGTTCGACCTCCTCCGCACCGTGCCAGCGCAGCAGGTCCAGCATGGTCGGGTCGGCGCCGCGCCGGTCCAGTTCGCCGGCGTTGAGCACCCAGTTGCCGAGGAACGCGGTGTAGTGCTCGATGGCCGCGATGAGCGCGACCCGCTCCATCAGCCACCACCTGCGCGCCCTGCCCGGCGGCAGCGTCCGGTCGCCGAGCAGCTTCTCGAAGAACCAGTCGACCTGCGCGGTGTACGGCGTCGGATCGAGCCCCTGCTCGCGCAGATGCGGCAGCACCTCGTCGTGGGCCTGGGAGTGCATGGCCTCCTGGCCGATGAACCCGATGACGTCCTCGCGCAGCCGCTCGTCGCGGATGTACGGCAGCACCTGCTTGTACACGTGCACGAACCACCGCTCACCCGCGGGCAGCAGCAGGTGCAGCACGTTGATGGTGTGCGTGGTGAACGGATCATCCGGCACCCAGTGCAACGGCGTGCCGTCCCAGGAGAAGGACACCTTGCGTGCCTTGAGCGGCACCCGGGCCTGCGTGTTAGACATGGCGTCAATGTACTGACGGGTAGGCGCCCTGAGAACCCCTGGGACGAGCCTTGTTTACGCCGCTGTCAACAAAGGCTCTACCGCAACCCGCTGATCTCGGTCCCGTCCGCCAGTGTGCCCTTCAGCGAGGCCTGGGCCCCCTGCTCGGCCCGGGCGACCAGGAACTGTCCCTGGCCGGCCGCGGTGACCCCGCCGCCCGCCTGGATCGACGCCGTGTCCTTGTCGCCCGCCGCCAGCAGGTACCAGTGCCCGGCCGCGGACTTCCACAGCACCCCGGCGAGCACATGGGGATCACGCGGACCGCAGGCCCGTGCGTCCGTGCCCTTGGCGACCGCCGCTCCCGCCGCCGCGCCCGGCGTGCGGAACTGGGCCAGCGCGGCCGTACCGTCGCCGCGCCAGGTCTCGGCCCTGGTGCACACCCATCCGGCAGCCCCGCTGCCGTCGGGCAGCGGCTGGTCGGCGAACGCCCAGGCGTTGACGCTGCGCACCCCGGCGGAGCGCTCGGCCTGCAGTGAGCACGCGAACGGCGCCCACGCCTGCAGCCCGGCGGCCCCGGACGCCTCGCCCGCCGATCCGGGCCGCCCGGCGGTGAGATGAGCCGGTACCAACTCGCCCAGGTCGGTGGTGAGTTCGGTGCCCGAGGCGTCGGTCAGCTGGAGCACGGTCCAGGAGGTGCAGCCGCCGGGCCGCAGCGCGGGGCTGGCCAGCGGCGCGGTGATGCCGTCGGCGACGGTCAGCGCGGTCGCGTCCGCGTCCGGCTTCGTCAGGTCCCGCACGGCCGCCTTCTTCACCCACGGCGCGGTCAGATAGCGGACATTGCCGTCGGAGCGGCCCAGGACCAGCGCGCTCGCCTCGGCGCCGGTCGCGCCGTCGACCCGGGCGAAGTCCAGGGCCGCGCCCTGGGTGCCGTCGACCGGCTCGGCGTACCGGGCGATGCGCAGACCGTCGTAGAACATCACCACGCGCGCGTTGTCGACCTTGCCCGCGTACAGCAGCTGGGGCGGGCCGGCCGGGCCGCCGGTCTGGGTGCCGGGGGTCGCCGAGACCCGGACCTCGGCGCCGGGGCGGGCCCACACCGCGAGGGCGCGGCGCAGCAGGGCCGTGTCGCCGGTGAGCGGGCCGCGCGCGGGCCACACCGAGAAGTCGGTGCGGGCGGCGGTCCTCCAGTCGGCGGGGGAGACCCGGATCAGCCGGCCGGGGTCGAGGGCGGCCTCGGCGGCAGGGTTCTCGGCGTAGGAGGGCGCGGCGGCGCCGTCCGGGCCCCAGCCGCCTTTGGGCAGGGCGACCAGCGCCCCGCACACCGCGAGCGCTGCGGCGGCGGCGAGGGCGGCCTTGGTGTGCTGGCGGCGGCGCATCAGATCGGTGGGCCGGGCCTGCAGCAGGCAGGGGTCGAACTCGGGGGAGGAGAGCAGTCCGGGCTGGGTGGGCACGCCGTTCGCGGAGGCCAGCGCGCCGCCCGGGTCGTCCACCCCGGCCGCGGTGAGCAGCTTGCGGATCTCGGCGTCGGGCAGCCTCTCCAGGCCGCGCAGCACATACGCGGCACGGGTCGGTCCGGACAGGGCGGACAGCCGCTGGTCCAGGGCGAGTTCGTCGGCGCCCCCCGAGCGCGGGAACAGCCTCAGGCCCCACACCTGCGGCAGCAGCGGCGGCAGCTGGGCGAGCCGGGGCAGGCCCTTGCGGGGCCGGGCCGCCTCCAGGGCCGTACGCAGGACGCGCTCGCGCAGGAAGGCGTACCCGGGGTCGCCCTCGCGCCCGGCGGCCTGGGCCGGGATCACGGAATGCCGCCCCCGGCCCCGGGGCAGGGCGCGCTGGACGAGCGCGTGCGCGGTCAGTACCCGGCGGCTGCGGCCGAGGCCCGGCGGCAGCACCAGATAGGCGATCCGGACCAGCCGTGGATAGTGCTCGACGAGCGCGGCCTCGGCCTGCTCGACATCGACCGGTCCGGTCTTCCCGGAGGTGAGTGCGTGACGGGGGGCTGCATCCTGTGACTGCACGTCATGGAGAACGAGCGGAGTGTGAGTTGGTCACCGCCGGATGGGTGACGCGGCCGGCCGACGGCATCGCCGAGGGCGTGGCCCAGGCCGTCACCGCGTTTGAGCGCGCGGCGTCCCGGAGCCGTATCCGAAGGAGCTGAGGCATGCTTGGCCCACTGGACCGGAGGAACAGATGAGGGTGACACGACTGCTGCCGGCCGCCGCGGCCGTACTGGCGCTGGCGGGCTGCGGCTCGGGCGGGGACACCAAGGCGGTCCCGCCCACCGCGACCGGCAGCCTGGAGAGCCTGGCCGCCGAGGTGAAGTGCAAGCCGGACATGCAGACCGACGCCGACGACATCCGCCAGGCCATCTGCGACAACGGCGACGGCAAGTTCATCCTCGCCACCTTCGCCACCGACCGCGGCCAGCGCGAGTGGATCAACGACGCGAAGGACTACGGCGGTTACTACCTCGTCGGCCGCAAGTGGGTCGCCGTCGGCGACGACGGGGTCGTCAAGGCGCTGCGGGGCACCCTCGGCGGGGATGTGGAGACGGGCACGAACCATGCCGCCCACGCCGGGCACGGCGGCTGAAGACGCGGGAAGGCCGGTGACGGGAGGGGGGTCCGTCACCGGCCTTGTTCTTGGCCCGGTCAGGGGGTCACGCGCAGTTCTGACCGCGGTTGATGCAGGAGGCGATCTTGTTCGCCAGGCCACCGGTCGTGACGCTGATGAAGTCGTCGTGATCGGTGATCGCCTTGTGCAGCTGCTCCGGGAAGCCGTCGACCGCGTAGGCGTTCTTCACCGTGCCGTCCGCCTGGATGACGGGCTGCGGCACGTTGTACACCAGGCGCATCGTCAGCTGCGGGATCGCCTTGAAACCGTTCGGGCAGACACCGCTGCCGGGGTCGGCGAAGGCCACGTGCGTACGGTGGTTGGCGCTGTCGATGTTCTGGCCGTCCCAGCAGCTCTGGAAGGCGAACGTGCGCACCACCTTGCTGCCCGTGGGGCAGATCGGGTACTTGTCCGTCAGCTGCACCCTGTTCTCGAAGCCGGTGCAGCTCCAGTGCGCGTTGGCGTTGGCCGTGCCGTTGGTGGCCGCCTTGGCGTCACCGGTGATGATCCGCAGGAACTGCGGCATCGCGACGACCTTGCTCGCCGGGCTGCCCACGTACTTGATCTGGGCCTGCTGCGCGACCAGGATCTTGCCGACGTTGAGGTCCTTGCCACCGCCGTCCGCGTTCGCGTCCTTCTCCTGGGTGCCGTCCTGCTCGCGGATGACCGGCCAGTAGTACGCCGACAGGTCGTTGCGGTTCTGGCAGCTGCTGCCGCCCTGCAGGAACGTCTGGTTGCTGGAGAACGCGTTGACCTTCTGGTTGCCGACGTAGTCGTGGACGTGGTGGGCACCGTTGGTCACACCGGGGGCGACGATCACGTTGTCGCTGTTGTGGTTCTGGTTCGCGTTCACCCCGCAGCGCGTGGTGAACGTGCCCGTCGAGGCGTTGGGGGTCTTGTTCGGCTTGGACAGGACGTTCGGCGCGACCTTGGTGATGTCCACGAAGTCCGCCGCGGAGGGTCCGTCACCGGCCTGGCCACCGTTGTTGCCCTGCTGCTGACCGCCTTGCTGCTGACCGCCTTGTTGCTGGCCGCCCTGCTGCTGGCCGCCGTTGTTCTGTTGCTGGCCATCGCCGTTCCCCCCGGCGGTGGTCTGGTTGGCGGACTGCGTCGTACAGGCGGCGAGCTGCTTGATGGCGTTGTCGAAGGACCCGCCGACGCGCTGGATGTCGATCCGGATCCGGTCGATCGTCGCCGCCCGCTTCTCCTTGAGGGGGCCGACGATCGCGTTCTGCACGAAGTTCGGATCCTTGGCCTGTGCGTCGCGCGTGGAGGCGAGCCGGGTGTAGGCCTCGGTGATCTGCTTGTCGAGGTTGGCCAGCTCGGTCGCCACGCCCTGGCGGGCCCGCCACGGCACGTTCGTCAGCTTCTGCTGGACGTCCGGACAGGAGATCGTCGCGACCTGCGCCGTCGCGGCCTTCGTCTGGTTGCCTCCCCACGTCTGGTTGTGCGACTCGTGCGCAGAGGCGTAGAAGTTCGCCCAGATCAGCCCGCCCCCGCCGAGCGCTAGGGCCGCCGATGCGGCTATGGCCTTGGTGGCCAGCGGCGTACGGCGTTTTCGTGTGTTGCGTCCCATGGAACTCCTCTGACTTCCTTGCGGGGCAGCATCGAGGCGCCCGACAGGAGTGAAGCGGCGCCCTTCCATACGGACGCCGCCCCAGAGGTGTTCACCCGTCTCACAAATTCCTCGCAGAAACAGGTGAGTTGGCAGGTCAGCGGTCCCGGTCCAGATAGGCGAGGACCGCCAGCACGCGCCGGTTGTCGTCGTCCGACACCTCCAGGCCCAGCTTGGTGAAGATGTTGGAGGTGTGCTTGGCGATGGCGCGCTCGGTCACCACCAGCTGGGCCGCGATGCCCGCGTTCGACCTGCCCTGCGCCATCAGCTCCAGCACCTCCAGCTCGCGCGGGGTCAGGCCCGCGAGCGGCCGGTCGTCGCCGGCCCGCCGGGACAGCAGCTGCTGGATCACCTGCGGGTCCATCGCCGTACCGCCCGCCGCCACCCGTCGTACGGAGTCCACGAACTGCTCGGCGTCGAACACCCGGTCCTTCAGCAGATAGCCGATCCCGCCGCTGCCGTCGGCGAGCAACTCGCGCGCGTACAGCTGCTCCACGTGCTGGGAGAGGACCAGCACCGGCAGCCCGGGCCGGGCCTTGCGGGCCGCGAGCGCGCACTGCAGGCCCTCGTCGGTGTGCGTGGGCGGCAGCCGTACGTCGACCACGGCCACGTCCGGATCCAACTCGGCCAGCGCCCGGGTGAGTTCGGGGCCGGACTCGACGGCGGCGGCGATCTCGAAGCCGAAGGCCTCCAGCATCCGCACCAGCCCGTCGCGCAGCAGGAAGAGGTCTTCGGCTAGGACAACGCGCACGGGATCTCCATGGTCACCAGGGTGGGGCCGCCTACGGGGCTGCTGACGGCCAGGACGCCGTCGAATGTACCGAGCCGGCGTTCCACCCCGGCGAGCCCCGACCCGGCCCCGATCGCCGCGCCGCCCCTGCCGTTGTCGGTGACCGCGATCCGCAGCCGGCCGTCGGCGTGGTGCACGTCGACCCAGACCCGGTCGGCCCCGGAGTGCTTGGCGGCGTTGGTGAGCACCTCGCTGACCGCGAAGTAGGCCGCCGACTCCACCGGCGCGTCCGCCCGGCCGGACAGCTCCACGGTCACCTCGGCCGGCAGCGGCAGCCGCAGCGCCAGCGCCCGTACGGCGTCGCCGAGCCCGCGTTCGGCGAGGACCGGCGGGTGGATGCCGCGCACCAGGTCGCGCAGCTCCTCCAGGGCATCGGCCGAGTTCCGGCGGGCCTGGGCGAGCAGCCGCTTCGCCTGGGCCGGGTCCCGTTCCACCAGCATCTCGATGGTGCCGAGGTCCATTCCCATGGCGACCAGCCGAGCCTGCGCCCCGTCGTGCAGGTCCCGCTCGATGCGCCGCAGTTCGGCGGCGGAGGTGTCCACGGCGTCCCGCCGGGTCTCGGTCAACACCCTCACCCGCTCGGCGAGTTCGCCCTTGCCGTTGTCGAGCACCGCCCGGGTGAGCCGGAAGTGCGCGGTCAGCAGGGCCGGGGTGTAGCGCAGGGCGACGCCGAGGAGGACGAGGGCGAGAACGCCCGCGCCGATGGCGTTCGCCTCTCCGGTGACCGGGACGAACGCGTACCAGTAGGTGCCGCCGCCGTGCGTGTACGGCTGCCACAGCCCGAAGGGCAGCATCAGCCCCTCGACGGGGTAGAACAGCAGCACGGCCGGGACCAGCGCCGTGACGAAACCGACCGTGACGTCCACCGGCAGCCAGCGCACGTCCCGCCAGGTCTGGGGGTCGCCCAGCATCGTGAAGGTGCGGGTCCACGGGTTGGTGCCGCGGGGGATCGGCCGGTACGCCGCCCCGATCCGCACCCCGCACCACTCGCCCGCCAGCCTGCGGCGCACGTCCGCCAGCGCGCGAACGCCCGTCAGCACGGCCGGAGTCGTCACCAGTCCGACGCCGAGCGGGATGAAGGCGAAGGACAGTGGGACCAGTACCAGGAACACGATTCCGAAGGGCAGCACGGTCACTGCCAGCACCAGCCCGCGCACGGCGGCCAGTACGGCCTCCCGGACGCGGCCGCTCTTGTCCTCGCTGCTCATGCGGCAAGTCTCGTCGATCCCGGGGCGGGGGTCATTGGCCCGAGGCCCCCTCCTGCGGGGTGGTGTCAGGTACACCCCCGCCGCCGGCCAGGACCTTCGCCTCCACCTCCGGATCGACGCCCTTGACCGTCCGGTCGGGCCGCAGCGGTGCCACGCCGCCGAGCCCCGTCAGCCAGCGCCAGGTGTCCGCCACGGTCTGCGCGGCCGGTCGGCACACCAGACCGGTGGCCAGCGCCCGTGACACGTCCGTCCGGTGCACGCAGTCGTACAGCTCGGTGCCCGGTGGCGCCCACACCGGCAGCCCGGTCCACGGTTCGATCCCGGCGGCCAGGATCGTTTCCGGGTCGGTCCAGCGCAGCTCGGCTTCCGCACCGGTGACCCGGACACACAGGTCGAGCAGCTCGCCCATGGTGCTGTGTCCCGGCGGGCCGACCAGGTCGTACGGCCCGCTCAGCGACTGTTCCACCGCGCCGAGCAGCCAGCCGGCCAGGTCGCGGGCGTCGATGAACTGCACCGGCAGCTCGCGCGGCCCGGGGGCCAGGACCGGGCCGCCGCGCGCGATCCGGGTGAGCCACCAGGGCAGCCGGCCCACGTTCTCGTACGGGCCGAGGATCAGCCCGGCCCGCACCAGCAGCGAGTCCCGCTCACCGAAGGCCTCGACGGCGGCCAGCTCGCCGCCCCGCTTGTCGCGTGGGTAGTCGGTCGGCCCGGCGTCGGCGGCGGCGCCCTCGACCAGCGCCCCGGCCGCGGCGGCCCCGCCCAGGGTGGGCCAGGGCCAGGCGTACACGGACCGGCTGGAGACGTACACGTACCGGGCGGCACGGCCCCGCAGCAGCCGTGCCGCCGCGTGCACGGCACGCGGCTCGGCCGACCAGGTGTCGACCACGGCGTCCCAGGAGCCGGCGCCTTCGGCGAGCTCGGCCAGGCCGTCCGGTGCGGTGCGGTCGCCGTGCAACGACCGCACCCCGGGCGGCGCTTGGTGCCGTCCGCGGTGGAAGACGGTCACCTCCCAGCCGCGCCCGAGCGCCGCCTCCACGACGGCCCGCCCCACGAACTCCGTACCGCCCAGCACCAGAAGTCTCATACCGGTGATCGTGCCCGCTCCGGGCGCCGGACGGTACGGGGCTCTGCCGAGGGCAGAGCGGCCCGGTCAGCGGCCGGTCGGCGGGGCGTACTTGTAGCCGACCCGGCGCACCGTCTGGATCGTCCGACGGTGCTCGGCGCCCAGCTTGCGGCGCAGCCGGGCGATGTGCACGTCCACGGTGCGGCCGTCACCGACGTGGCCGTAGCCCCACACGGTGGTGACCAGCTGGTCGCGGGTGTGCACCCGGTGCGGATGGGCCACCAGGTGTGCGAGCAGCTCGAACTCCAGGTAGGTGAGGTCGAGTTCACGGCCGTCGACGCTGGCGATGCGCTGCACGGGGTCGATCCGCACCAGCGGCTCGGTGCCCGCCTCGGCCGCCGTCTCCGGCTGGTCCGGCACCGCGACCGGCAGGAACGGCGGGCGCTGGTCGGCCGGGACCAGCACCAGGTAGCCGACCATCGGCGGCTGCCCGGGCAGGCTCGGCAGGGTGTGCTGCGGCGCGGGCAGCCAGGTGGCGCCCGGCGGCAGGAAGTCCGCGACGTCCACCACCTCGTCCCGGTCGACGGCGCGCAGCCGGTGCCGGGCGGGGGCGGTGAGGGTGGAGGGGGAGGAGAGAGAACGAGTGGTCGCCATGAGAGGTCAGCTCTTTCGCGCGAGAAGTTCGTCGGTGGGAGCGACGGCCGCGATTCGTGGTCGGGCGCGCCGGGGACGTACGTCGTTCCGCGCTGGCCGAAGGCCGGGGGTTACGGCTTTAGAGGGCCCGCGCGTTCACCGCGCGGCAACACACCCGGTCGAAGTCGTGGTGCTGACGGGAGGGCCAGAAGGGCTCGAGGTCATGGCGACCCGTCGCGGTGATCTCCTGGAAGCTGGCCATGGGCCCATTGAAGCAGACGCGGGCGCCGGACAGGACCCCGCGTGAAATGTCGTCTCGGCATCCGGACGAGGGTTGTCCCGCCGTCGGTCTCCGCGCCGTTCACCCCGTCGGTCTCCACGGCAGCGCACGGCACGCAGCAGGGGCGCCCGCCAGCACGGCGGGCGCCCCTGGGTGAAGCGGGACGGATCAGAGCTGGCCGGCCTTCTCCAGCGCGGAGCAGCAGGTGTTCACCAGCAGGCGGGTCACCACGTACGGGTCGACGTTGGCGTTCGGGCGGCGGTCCTCGATGTAGCCCTTGCCGTCCTTCTCGACCTGCCACGGGATACGGACAGAGGCGCCGCGGTCGGAGACGCCGTAGGAGTACTTGTCCCAGGGGGCGGTCTCGTGCAGGCCCGTCAGGCGCTCGTCGATGCCGGCGCCGTAGTTCTTGACGTGGTCCAGCGGCTTGGAGCCCTCGCCGAGCGACTCGCACGCGGTGATGATGGCGTCGTAGCCCTCGCGCATGGCCTTGGTGGAGAAGTTGGTGTGCGCGCCCGCGCCGTTCCAGTCGCCCTTGACCGGCTTGGGGTCCAGGGTCGCGGAGATGCCGAAGTCCTCGGCGGTGCGGTACAGCAGCCAGCGGGCCACCCACAGCTGGTCGGAGACCTCCAGCGGCGCGAGCGGGCCGACCTGGAACTCCCACTGGCCCGGCATGACCTCGGCGTTGATGCCGGAGATGCCGAGGCCGGCCTTCAGGCAGTTCTCCAGGTGGGCCTCGACGATCTCGCGGCCGAAGATCTCGTCGGCGCCGACACCGCAGTAGTAGCCGCCCTGGGGGGCCGGGAAGCCGCCCTCGGGGAAGCCGAGCGGGCGGGAGCCGTCGAAGAAGGTGTACTCCTGCTCGATGCCGAAGATCGGCTCCTGGGCGGCGAACCGCCCGGCGACCTCGGCCAGCGCGGCCCGCGTGTTGGACGGGTGCGGGGTCAGGTCGGTGCCCAGGACCTCGCACAGCACCAGGACGTCGTCGCCGCCGCGGATCGGGTCCGGGCAGGTGAAGACCGGCTTGAGCACGCAGTCCGAGGAGTGGCCCTCGGCCTGGTTGGTGGAGGAGCCGTCGAAGCCCCAGATCGGCAGCGCGTCGAGACCGGCCGGGGCACCCGTGATGATCTTCGTCTTGGAACGGAGCTTGGCCGTCGGCGCGGTGCCGTCGATCCAGATGTACTCAGCCTTGAAGCTCACGGGGCCACATCCTTAAGCGGTGGGTCGGGCGCACTCGTCGTCGCGGGTGCTGCGGCGCTGCGGCACTGGGGCGCCGCTCGATCTGCCGGGCAGCCTGTCAACAGGCGATTTCCCGTCCATTGCCCGTGTGTGAACCCCGTGTTACCTGGTCGTTCTGTGTCACGGCTCACGTTGTGAGGTGCCGGCGGGCGGGGTATGGGCGCCCTCCGCCGCGGCCTGCCGGACCCCGTCGAGGAAGTCCCGGATCGCGGCCCGCTGATGGTCGTCGTAGCCGCGCAGCAGCTCCAGCGAGCGCTCGATCAGCGGCCCGAAGAACGTCCGGCCGAGCTCCACGGCACTGTCCGTCACCTCCACGACGACCTTCCGCCGATCGCTCCGCCCGCGCGCCCGCCGTACCCGACCCGCCCGCTCCAGCCGGTCCAGCAGCGCCGTCGTGCCCGCCGAGTTGAGCCCGAGCTCGGCCCCGAGCCGCCCCGCGGTCAGCTCCTCGCCCGCGCGCCGCGCGTCCATGAGCGCGATCAGGGCGCGTACGTCCGTGGGATGCATGCCGTTCTGCTGCGCGAACCGGCCGCTGTGCAGGCCGAGTTCGACGACGGCGGCACGCAGCAGGTGGACGGTCTCCAGATCGGACTGCACGCGGGGCCTCCCGGACTATCATCTCGTTCGGCGAGTATCTCGCCGAACGAGATGATAGGGGGGCGGTTCCGTGGGCGGAGACACCGGATACGACAGCGAGGCCTTCCGGGTTGCGTACGACAAGGTCCTGGCGAAATGGCCCGCCGAGCGGGAGGCGCTGACGGTCGCCACGCCCTTCGGCGACACCCGCGTCAACACCTGCGGCCCCCGCGACGCGCCCCCGCTGCTCCTGCTCCCGGGCGGCGGTGGCGCCACCTCCGTCTCCTGGTACGCCCAGGTCGCCCAGCTGGCCCGGGTGCGCCGGATGCACGCGGTCGACGTGATCGGCGCCCCGGGCCTGAGCGTCCCGGCCGGCGACCGCCACCCCCGTACGGTCGCCGACCTGACGCGCTGGCTGGACGCGGTCCTGGACGGCCTGGGCGCCGCCTCGGCCGACCTGGGCGGCCACTCCTACGGCGGCTGGATCGCCCTGCACTACACCCTGAGCGCCCCCGCCCGGACACGCCGCCTGTTCCTCCTGGACCCGACCCAGTGCTTCGCCGGGTACAAGGCGGCGTATCTGCTGCGCGCCCTGCCGATGCTGCTGCGGCCCACACCCCGCCGGGTGCGCGCCTTCCTGGAGTGGGAGGCCGGGGGAGTGCCGCCGGACCCGGACTGGCTCGCCCTCCAGGAGGCAGCCGCGGGCTTCCCGGCCGCGAAGCCGGTGACCGGCCCGCGCCCGGCGCCGGAGGCGCTGCGGGCCCTGGACACGCGGGTCCTGCTGATCGTGGCCGCGAACAGCAGGACCCATGCGCCGCGTGCGGTGGCCGACCGGGCCCGCGCGCTGCTGCCGCACGTGGAGACCGCCGTCCTGCCGGAGGTGTCCCATCACACGCTGCCGCAGTCCGCGCCGGGTGATCTCGCCGGTCGCCTCACCGCGTTCCTGACCGGTGCCTGAGCCTCACCCCACCTTCTCGATCCGGGCATGGCGGATGAGGAACTTGCCGGGCTCCCTGACCTGTTCGAAGGCCGCGTTGTTGAGCAGCACGCAACTGCCGGAGACGGAGGTGACCTTCACCGTCGTGGACTTGTTGTTGTCCAGGTTGGTGACCTTCAGGGTGGTCCCGGCCGGGAACTGGTTGCTGGAGGCGGCCGGGGCGCCGCCCTCACCGGAGAGCGTGACCGTGGAGCCGTTGCAGACCTGCTGACCGGAGGCCGCGGCGGCGCCGCCGCCGTTGTTCCCCGCGGCGGCGGACTGCGAGGGCTGCGCGCCCTGCTGACCGGCGCCCTGCTGACCGGCCTGCTGTCCGGCCTGCTGTCCGGCGCCCTGCTGGCCGTTCTGCGCCTGCTGCCCGGTCTGGGAGCCCTGAGCCGACTCCCCAACCGTGCAACCGGCCGCCTTCTGCTGGACCTCGATCTGCTTGATGACCGCCTCGCGGTTGGCGATCCGGGCCGCCGACTGCGCGTCCGGATGGGCCTTCTGGTCCGCGATGAACCGGTCGTTGTTGCCGTGGGCCGTGGCCAGCCCCTGGCACACCGTCGAGTCCCCGGCGGACAGCGTCTTCGCGCCCTGCGCGGGCTGGGCGGCGTTGGACGTCGTGGCCAGTGCGAAAGCCCCGCCGCCCGCCACCGCCGCGGCGCCGACGAGCAGTGCGATCTTCTTCTTCGTGCCGAGAGTTCTCCTGCGCGACATGCGCGCCTCCTGAAGAGGTAGGGGAGCGTACGCCGCTATGTACGAGATACCGAACGGGGTTACTCAGCGGTTGCGGGAGTCGGTGAAGTGGGCTGCGTCACAGAGGAGTTGGGCAAGCGGCTCAGGCCTTGTCGTGCGCCAGGGCTTCCCGTACCGCGTCCTCGGAGCGGGCCACCAGGGCCGTTCCGTCGTCGGCGGTGATGATCGGCCGCTGGATGAGCCTGGGATGCTCGGCGAGCGCGGCGATCCACCGGTCGCGGGTGTCGGCGTCCCGCGCCCACTCCTTGAGGCCCAGCTCCTTGGCCTCGGCCTCCTGGGTGCGGGTGATGTCCCACGGTTCGAGCCCCAGCCGCTCCAGCACGGCCCTGATCTCGTCCTCGCTCGGCACGTCCTCCAGATAGCGGCGGACGGTGTACTCGGCTCCCTCGGCGTCGAGCAGGCTGATGGCGCTGCGGCACTTGGAGCAGGCCGGGTTGATCCAGATTTCCATGCCGCACACGGTACTCGGCCCCGGCTCTGTTCGAATTTCCGACGCCCCGCCGGCCCCTCCTCGACCGCCTGTCACGCATCCCAAATCCTGTGCCCCACCTGGGCATTCGGCTGCCTTCGCGGACCGCCGATTGTCAGTGGCCGCCGGTAGACTGGAAGCAGTGTTCGAGACAGTCGCCGGAACCCCGGAGGGCTGCCCTGACCGCGACAGGAGGATGCCCGTGCCCGCTGCCGCCCTGAAGCCGAAGCCGTTGCCCACCCAGTCCACCGCCAAGCATCCCGTGCTGTTCGACTCGCCCTACGAGCCCGTGGCGAAGCGACCGCTGCCGGCCGGACGGCCGCGCGAGTGGTACGTCACCCACAACCGCCGTCTGAAGGCCATGCGCCTGGCGATAGCCCTGCTCGACTCCGGGATCTACCAGCCGGCCCAGGCCCGCGACGACATGATCCGCAGCACGGCGGAGGAGATCGGCATGCGCCCGCCGTCCGACACGACGTGCCACATGGTGCGCGCGTTCATGCGCTACAACCGCTGAAAGCCCGCACCGGCGCCGGGTGCCCGTCTTCCCGGAGGCACCCGGCGTCCCCCGCCGCCCTTCGGTCGTGCCCAGGCCGATGCGGCCTCCACCGCCGCACGCTCGTCCGACTCCGCCAGGACGCACTCGACGAACTCCCGCCGGTCCCCGGCGTGCTCCCGAAACCACGACCCCAACCGGTGCTCCGCCTCGGGGAGTTCGAAGCGGGTGTACCGGGCCCGCGCCGACAGGGCGTCCTGCACGGCCTCCGTCACGGCCGGCGGGATGACCGCGTCGGTGCCCGGGACCGCCAGCACCGCCCGGCCCCCGTACGCCCGGAACACCTCCAGCGCCCGTGAACTGCGCCAGCCGGCCGGCGTGCGGATGATCTCGCTGAAGCGGCCCTGGCCGTTCTCGAACGGCACGTCCCAGGCCTCGGGCGCGTAGACGGCCGGCGCGCACAGGCCGACGGCCACCACCCGTGGGCCGTAGTGCCGTACGAGATCGGCCACCGTCTGGCCGCTCATGCTGAAGCCGACCAGCACCAGCGAGGCATCCGCGGGCGCGTGCGCGTCGACCACCGCCACCGCCTGCTCGAACCGGCGGCGCAGGCTCAGGTCCGCGAGGGATCCCGTGCTGTCGCCGTGGCCCGAGAAGTCGAAGGCCAGGGCATGGCGGCCGCGCTCGGCGAACTCCGTGAGCAGCGGCAGGAGGCGCTGCTTGCTGCCGTTGCCCGCGCCGTGCAGCAGCACCGCCGTGGCCCGGCCGGGTGCACCGGCCGTCAGGCCGCTGAGTCGTTCGCCGTCGAAGTCGTGGGTGAATTCGGAGAGTTCGTTCACGGAGTCATTCACTCATGGCGGACGCGCGCCGGGTGGAAAACGGGATGCGCTCCCCGTCGTCGCCTCCCTACTCTGAACAAACGGCACGAAGCCGACACACTCCACCCCCGCCACACTCACCCTTACGGAGGTCCGTCATGCGTGGCATCGTCGCGTCCGGGACCGTCGTCCTGGTGATCCTCGGAATCGGAAACCATCTGTGGTGGCTCGCCGCCGTCGCGCTGCTGTACCTGTACGCGACGCAGGGACGCGGTTCGCCCGGCACGCCGCCACCCGCCGGCGCGGGCACCCCGCCCACGCCGGAGAGCTACCGCGCCTACCGCGACCGCCGGGACCGGCTGGCGAAGTGGGAGCGCCGCTACCGCCGGGAACGGCCCTTCGAGACCCGCCGGCAGGAGCGCGAGAAGAGCAGGTGAGCGACGGCGTCCCCGGTCACAGACCGGGGGCGCCCCACACGGGGAACCAGCGGCCGAGGTCCTGCTCGATCCGCAGATCGTTCACGAGCGCCGCCTTCACCTGCAGCTCCAGCGCGTTGTCCCGCCGCTCGGCCGCGCCGGGCAGCGGAGCGAACGGATAGAAGGTGCCCCGCTTGTAGAGGTAGACCAGCGCCAGCCTGCGGCCGCCGTCGTCCGCGAAGGCGGCCAGCGAGCACAGCAGCTGCGGGCCGAAGCCGTTGATCTCCATCGCGCTGTTCACCGCGTGCAGATCGTTGACCAGCTCCGGCAGCTGATCGGGGCCGCGCGCGGACACCAGCCAGGAGTAGCCGTAGTCGTCCCGGCGCAGCTCCACCGGCGGACCGCTGCGGTCGGTGTCCGCGTCCAGCAGTGCCTGCACCTCCCGGTGGGTCTGCTCGAACGCCGAACCCTCCACCGTGGCGAAGCACACCGCACCGGTCCCGGTCGGCGTGAACCCGGCCGCGGCCTGAAGGGTCACGGCCGCCGAGGGCAGCGCGAAGAGCTGGTCGAGATCGGGCGCGACCGGTTTCGTGCGGCCCAGCAGGATGTCCAGCAGCCCCAATGCTCAGCCCGCCTTCCCCGGAGTGGCGGCCTCGCCCAGCTCCGCCGAGATCCGGCCGAGCTGCTCCAGCCGCTGCTCCAGGGTCGGGTGCGTGGAGAAGATCCGCTCGATGCCCGGCTCCTTCCCGGTCGCCGGGGTGAAGTAGAAGGCGTTGAAGGCCTGGGCGGTGCGCAGGTCCTTGGTCGGGATCCGCGCGATGTCCCCGGTGACCTTGGTGAGCGCCGAGGCAAGGGCCGACGGGCGGCCGGTCAGATGCGCGGCCGCGCGGTCCGCCGCCAGCTCCCGGTACCGGGACAGCGCCCGGATCAGCAGGAAGCTGATCGCGTACACCGCCGCGGAGACACCCATGATCGCGGCGAAGACGGCGGCGGTGTTCTGGTCCCTGCGGCCCCCGCCGAAGAGCTGCGAGTAGAAGGCGAACCGCACGATCAGGCCCGCCAGCACCCCGAGGAAGGACGCGATCGTGATCACGGCGACGTCCTTGTGCGCCACGTGCGACATCTCGTGCGCGAGCACGCCCTCCAGCTCGGCCGGCTCCAGCCGCCGCAGCAGCCCCGTGGTCACGCAGATCACCGCGTGATCGGGGTTGCGGCCGGTCGCGAACGCGTTGGGCATGTCCATGTTGGACACCGCGACCACCGGTTTGGGCATGTCCGCGAGTGCGCACAGCCGGTCGACCACCGCGTGCAGCTCGGGATACTCCTCGCGCTCCACGACCCGGCCGTGCATCGCGAACATGGCGATCCGGTCGGAGAACCAGAACTGCGCCACGAACATCGCCCCGACCACGACGACGACCAGCACCCAGGACTTCAGCAGCGCGATCAGCGCGGCTACGAACGCCACGTACAGCAGACCGAGCAGGAACATCGTCAGACCCATGCGCACGGTCAGCCGTCGGTCGCTCCGGAAGCGGCTCTGCATCTTGCATCACCCCGCAGTCAGGCACTCGTCCCGCTGTCCAGTGTGCACCAGCCGATTCCCATGAACAGGTCCCGAACGCCCCTAGGAGCGGCAAAACGTGCCCGTGAGTCGGCCGGCCGTCGCCGAACGTCCCCGGTCACCGTGCGCCGGGTACGACCCGCCCTAGCGCGAGGAGCCGAACTGCAGCAGCCCGATCAGCACCATGACCGCGATCACACAGCCGAAGACCACGGCCGTCGACGCCCATGACGCCCGGCGCGGCACCGGCTCGGGATCGGCGCGGAAGGGCGCCGGGTTCGGCGGGTTCTCCTTCCAGCGCGCGGCCAGCATCCGGGCCCGGGCCGAGGGCTCCTTGTGCTCGGCGGAATTCGCCCAGCGGTGATCGAACTCCCGCTCCCAGTCGTCCTGTTCCGTCATCCCCGTTCAACCTCTCTCGTCCGGCAGGGTCAGGAGGGATGATCCCCCGGAAGTAGGAAGTCCGGGAAGCGGGAAAAAGTTCCCTCGCCCCGGTGGCCGGGCCGGCGGCGGCCGGCCGAGCGACGCGGCGGACGGCACGACGACGCCGTACAGGTCCTCGATCGTCGCGAGCGCGCCGTGGTGGAGCTGCTCGGCGGACACCTCGGCGACGGCGGTCTGCGCCCGGCTCGGTGTCGAGGAACGCGTTCGGCGACTGCTTGACGACCACCGCCTCGCCCTCGGCCGGCGCGCCCGGGGTCTCATCGAAGCCGCTTCCGGCACACGGGCTGAGCACGGGGAAGGCCCCCCGGCCGAGCCGGGGGGCCTGTCCAGTCCGCGGGGACCGTCTGTCACACGTCGAAGAAGTGAAGGGCCGGGCTCCTGACCTGCGGCCGTGTAATCGATCAACGCTGCGACCTGCGACTTAGCTGTCGGTGGTTGTCAGCGTTGGTCGTCGTTGAGCACCCCCGCACGGCCCAGAGACGGCCCCGGCCCTCGGCTGGACCCGATATGTCGATCATTCGGATCGGCGTTCCGATTCTTCCGGTGGTCGGGCGCGCAGGAGGTGCTGGGCGGCCTGGAAGGCCTTTGCTTTTAGGTCGTCCAGTGAGATATCCCAGCTCTCGTTCCAGTCCTCCAGATCGCTCGCGCACAGGGCGATCGGGTGCAGCTCCTCGGGGTAGGGCCAACGGAGGTCAAGCTCGGTTAGCATCTCTAGCCAGATCTGATCGGCACCAGTGGCGGGATCGAGTGAGCCGTCGACTATCTGCTCCGCCAACCAGTAGATCAGGGCCCAGGAAGCGGCAGTCGGGTCCGCGGGGGTCTCGAAGTGCAGACTCAGCTCCTCTAGGACCTGATCGAACAGATCCGGCGCTTCGGGCTCCTCGCGCCGTCCCAGTCCAGCCAGGAGCGCTATCGATGGCGTGTCGACACCAGCCAGAAGTGCGTCAAGCCCCGCTTGGATGAGCCGGTCAGAGCCGACGTGACGGCCCAATGCCCGTTCCTGAGCCACTCGTCGTAGTTGTCGCAGCGCTTCCTCTTCGGTCATGTTCGCGCCCCCACCAGTAAGGATGTGAGTCGGCATCGTGCCACGGTGGCGTTTCCTCGGCACCTCGATTCCGGACCGGCCGTGGTCGCGCCTGCGGACGACGGTGCTGAGGTCGGCGTAGCGGCTTTGGGGTGGCGCTGCTTTGGCGCGAGTGATCATGGCCCCGTAAGCTTCCGGCGCGTCGGGCAGTCTGTGGACCTGCCCGGTAAAGCACGACGTTGGGGCCATGAT